>CAXTSG010000255.1:0-4009 GCA_964246825.1 uncultured Acidobacteriaceae bacterium
GCCGATGCCGCCGATGGTTGCACCGGTTTCCGCGCCGCGCGCGATCGTGCCCGCGTCCTTGCCCTTGGACCCGGCCTGCTGGATGTTGCCCTCCGCGTCCTTTACCTTGGCGTCGGTCGCGCCCGGCACGCTGTCGAGCGCGCCCGGCACTTCCACCACGGAGCCGTTGCCGAAGATCATGGTGGTAAAGTGCATGCTGACCTCGGCGCGGCCCTTGACGCGCCCCGCGCGCTGCACCCGGTCGATGACGCCTTGCACATAGACGCCCGCCGGAATAGCCACCCGGTTGCCGACCGTTACCGGAAAGGCGGAAGACAGGTACACGCCGTCGCCGGGCTGCGCCGACCGGGTATTGACCCCCGAGCGCAGGGACAGCAGCACCTTGGTGCCGGCCGGAACAGTCAGCACAGCCGGGTCTCCCATCACGGGAGTCGGCCGGCTTTCCGCGGTCGCCTGCGTCTGCGCGCGAGCCGGAACAGCCGCGCCGGAGGCGCACAGGCACACGGCTGCCGCTCCGAAGAAAGTTCTGGCCGGCGAAAGCCGTAATCGGAAAATTGGTTCTTGCATGGTCCTGCCTCGTTCCTGCTTCCCAGTAGACGCCGAAAGAGGTACTTCGTCACTTGTACGCGGAAGCCGGCAGCCGTATTGTTGCGCGCCTGCCGCCTCCTGGCAAGGGTACTTTTCACCCCCCTCGTAGACCCCCTTGTGCCTTTCCGCATCTCCCCCGTTCGTGGACGCCGAGGCAAACCCGATTCCGCCGCTCTCGGAAAGCGCCGGCAGCCCGTACCGCGCCGCCCGCGCCGCCCTTCGGGAAGCTGTCGCGGAGGGGGTTTTCCCGGGAGCGGTCTTCGGCGTGGCGCGGCGCGGCGTTGTGGAAGCTCTGGAGCCGGTCGGCCGCTTCACCTACTCCTCCGAAAGTCCTCTTGTCACCGCCGCGACCTCGTTTGACCTGGCCAGCGTCAGCAAGGTAGCGGCCACCACGGCCATGGCGATGCTGCTGCGGCAGCGGGGCCGTTTGGACCTGGACTCACCCTTGGCCGACCTCCTGCCGGGCTTTCTGATCGGCAGCACCGACAGCCGAAGACGCCGCGTGACGCCGCGCATGCTGCTGGCGCATGCGAGCGGCCTGCCCGCGTATGCGCCGCTGTATGAAAGGTGCCGCGCGCCGGAGGACCTTTGGCGCGCCGCGCTGCAGCTCCCCCTGGAGCACGAGCCCGGCACCCATGCGGCCTACTCCGACCCGGGTTTTCTGCTGCTGGGCAAGGCGCTGGAGCTCCTGGCCGGCGAAGCGCTCGACCGCTACTGCTTCCGGGAGATTTTTATCCCGCTCGGCATGAGCGGAACGCGCTACCGACCGACGCGCGAACAACGGCCGGCGATTCCGCCGACCGAGGAAGACCGCATTTACCGCCGCCGAAGGATCCAGGGCGAGGTCCACGATGAAAACTGCTTTGCGCTCGGCGGGGTGGCCGGCCACGCCGGGCTGTTTGCGCCCGCGCTCGACCTTCTGCGGTTCGGAGAAGCCATGCTGGCCCCCCTGAGGCACGGTGCCGGGGAAACATTGTTTCAGGCGGAAACAGTGCGCCTGTTTACCGCGCGCGCGGAGCTCCCGGCAGGCTCCTCGCGGGCGCTCGGGTGGGACACGCCCAGCGGCTCGCCGCCCTCCGCGGGTACGCTGATCTCCCCTTGGGCGTTCGGCCACCTGGGCTATACCGGCACTTCCCTGTGGGTCGACCCGGCCCGGGATTGCGCCGTCGTGCTGCTCTGCAACCGGACTTTCCCTACACGGGAAAACCGGAGGATTCAAGAGCTGCGGCCCCGGTTTCACGATGCCGTGTTTCAGAACATAGAAAAGAGTGCTTAAGCGCATACGGGGCCTTTTCCCACGAGCACATCGTCTATCGAAAGGTCTACAATCAAGGGCGCACGTAAGGCGAAGAGAAAACGATGGCGACATTACAGGCCCCACTGGAACCGCATCACGACGAACACTTTGAGTTCAACGAGCTCATCACGGAAAGCTCCAACGAGGCTTCCCAAGGCTTCGATACCAAGTCCGCCCTGGAAATAGCCCGCATCATCAACCATGAAGACGCAAAAGTAGCGGCAGCCGTGAAAAAGGCTCTGCCCGAAATTGCCCTGGTGATTGATGCGGTGGCCCGCTCCCTGCGGGAGGGCGGCCGGCTCATTTATATCGGCGCGGGCTCTTCCGGGCGCATTGCCTCGCTCGATGCCTGCGAGTGCCCGCCCTACTTTTCCAACGACCCGCACTCGATCCAGTACATCATGGCGGGCGGGCCCAAGGCGCTGGCCTCGCCGGTTGAGGTCAACGAGGACTCCGAGGAGCTTGGGCAGCGCGACGTTGCGCGCCGCCGACCCTCGCGCAAGGACGTGGTGATCGGCCTTTCCGCCAGCGGGCGTACTCCCTACGTGGTGGCGGCCGTGGCCTATGCGCGCCCCCCGGGCGCGCGCCCCGCCGGGCTTACCGGCCCCCCCAACACGCCCATCGCAAACGCGGCCGATATTGTGATTGTGGCCGACGTAGGCCCGGAAGTCATCTCGGGCTCGACCCGGATGAAAGCCGCGACCGCGCAGAAAATGATCACCAACATGATCACGACTGGCGCCATGACGCGGCTCGGCTACGTGTACGAGAACCTGATGGTTCACGTCCACATGCAGAACTCGAAGCTGGTGGAGCGCGGCATTTCCATCCTGAAGCGGGCCTGCAACGTGGGCCGCGATGAGGCGGTCAGCGTTATTAAGAGCGCCGGGCGCAGCGTGCCGATCGCGCTCGTGATGCTGAAGGCGGGGGTCGACAAGCAGGAAGCGGTACGCCGCCTGGCCCGGTCTGACGGCAATGTGCGGCGCGCCATTGAAGACGCGACCATGGACCTGTAGCCTCGGCGCAGTAGAGCACGGAAGGCGGGCCTTTCAAGCCCGCCTCCTTTTATGCAGGTTTCACGGGAGCTTTTGTGCGTTTCGCTTTCCTGCTCCAGCTTCTGGCCACGCTCGCCATGTTCGGGCTCATCTGGTTTGTGCAGATTGTGCATTACCCGCTGTTCCTCATGGTCCCGGCCGGGCAGTTCCCCGCGTATGAGGCCGCGCATGCCAACCGCACCGGCTACGTAGTGGGGCCGCTCATGCTGGCGGAGCTTGCCGCCGCCGGACTGCTGCTGCTGCCGGGCTGGCGTCCGTCTGCCATCCCAGCCGCGGAGGCCTGGGCGGGCGCGGCGCTGGTCGGCGTCATCTGGCTCTCGACCGGGCTGGTGCAGGTGCCGCTGCATAACCGGCTGCACGTCGCCTACTCGGCCGAGCTGATCCGTCGGCTGGTCGCCACCAACTGGATCCGCACCGCGGCCTGGACCGCGCGCGCCGTGCTGCTGGTCCGCTGGGTCGGGCTGCTCTCCCGCTGACTTATTTACTCCACGCCGATTGCAGAAACAGGAACTGGTCGCGCAGATCGTCCTTGTCGGCGTGCGAGGGCTGGTTCAGGTACATGGTTTTCGACCCTGAAGCCGCCGCGTACACGGGCCAGTTCGGCAGGCCGGGGCTGTTGGGATTGCCGGAGCGCGCGAACGCGGTCCAGGAACGCATCATCTGCTCGCTCATGGCATAGTCTTCCGGCCGCCAGGCAATGCCCTTGCGCGAGTCGAGATTGCCGAAGACATACTCGATATCGTCCGAGTGAAAGACGCCGAAGCGGCCGGGCCGCGCCGGGTCGGGCGGCGGTACAAGGTCCAGCCGGTAGCGGTACACCGGCGCTTTTCCGGTATCCGTCGCGGCTTCCAGCCAGGCCCAGGTGCTGTAGGCGATAAAGCGATCGGTCGCATACTGCTGGAGGCGCGTGAGCGCTTCCGCATCTGTTGCGGCGGGGAAAGCAGCCGAAAACTCGCTCGCGTGCGAGGGGAAGTCCTTTTGCGCGGCCGCCGCCAATCGGGCAAGATCGCCCGAGGCCGGCGCGGCCGAGCCGCTGCTGGAGCCGCCGGTCGGCGTCACGGTCGTGGCC
>CAXTSG010000256.1:0-4007 GCA_964246825.1 uncultured Acidobacteriaceae bacterium
GGACGGCCACGTCACGATTCGTATGCGGGTCAGCGGCGCCCGCGAACGGGCGGTCGAGGTGGTACGCAACCTGGAGCGCTCGCGGCATTTTGTCGCGCCGCGGCTTACCGGCGAGGCCCTTGCCAACCAAACCGGAGCCGGCGCCTCCACCCGCGCCGTCAGCACGGCTGGCGCGGCAAATGATGTGAGCTTTGACATCCTGGCGGACTATCGCCCGCTGCCTAATTCGCACGACCGGGCCGGGGTTCGCGCCGTTGCGAGAAGAGCGCCCGTGGAAGCACCGGCAGCGCCCGCGGATGCCGGGGCGCAGCTCACCACGCCCGCTGACACAGGGGAGCCGGCACCCGCGGCTCGCGTACCGCGCCGCATGGAAACCAGGCAGTCTCCATTTCCAACCGGGCCTTTCTCCGGCGTTCCCGTCCGGCCGGTGATCCGCTAGTGGCCCGCCGATCGCTCGCGGCGCAGGCCGTGACGCAGCTCAATGCTTACCTGGCCGTGGTCGGCATCCTTTTGGTGCTGGTATTGGTGCTCGCTGTCAAGCTCCTGCTTGCCTGGCACGGGAGCAAGAGCGACCAGTCCGACGAGTACCGGGCTGACCAGGCGACCTACGCGCAGCTGCAGGCGCAGGCACGCAAGCTCCGCGGCCTCCCGGCACAGCTTGAAGTGAGCAAGGAAGCAGCGCAGGCTTTTGTGGATGCCCGCATCCCGGGCAGCGACGGGGTTGTGATCGGAGAAATCGGCGGCCTGGCGGCGGCGGACCATGTGCGCTGGAGCCGCGCTACCTACACCTATCGCCCGGCGATCCCGGGCATTGTGGAGGCGCGCGTTGAGGCCAACGTCACCGGGGAATATGCCCCTATCATGCACTTCATCAATGACCTGGAGCGCGACAAGCGGCACGCTTTTTTCATCATCCGTTCCGTCACCTTGACCGGGCAGCAGGGCGGGGCTGTCAACCTGCGGGTTCGTATGACGACCTACATGCTGGCGGATGCTTCCGGCGCGGGCCCGCTCCAGCCGGCGGGCACTCCAACCGAGGATGCCGGCCAGGAAGGGGGCAACTGATGGCTTCCCTGAAAGGCACCGGCACCGAGGATAAGAAGAAGGTAGCGATTGCAGCCGCTTTAGGCTTCCTGGTGCTTGCTCTTGCCTACCACACGCTTTTCGGCGGCCCGGGAACGCCTGCTCCGACGGTCATCGCGCCCGCAGCCGGAATCGGTACGGCACCGGCCTCCCGCGCCGCCGGTCCGGCTTCCGATGCCTCGCTCGACCCGGGGCTGCACCCTGAACTGATGGCGGAAAACGAAAACTACTTGTACGCCGGGACCGGACGCGACATCTTCTCGCAAACCTCCGCCCCACCGGCAGCGTCCATTTCTATCCCCAAGGTCAGCGCGCCGCCGCGGCCTTCGCTGGGAGCAGTGCTGCCGGTGAGCAGCGGCCCGCCCCAGCCCCCGGCGATCGACTTGCGCTTTTTCGGCTATGCGGCCCGCGGCAACGGCATACGGCGCGCGTTTCTGCTCCATGGGGATGATGTTTTTGTCGCCTCCGAAGGGGAAATCGTGAGCCATCGCTACCGCATCGTCCGCATCGCGGCCACCTCGGTCGAGGTCGAAGACCTGCCGTACCACCACACGCAAACCCTGCCGCTCACTCAGAGCGCGGTGGCGCAATAGGTGCAGCCATGACGACCGAACCGACCCCACGGGGAGCGAAAAGCGAAGAAGGCTATGTTCTGCTGGCCGTGCTTTTTTTTATTGCCTTGGTGACCCTGTCGCTCGCCGTGGCCGCGCCCCAGAAGGGGGCGGCCATCCAGCATGACCGCGAGCTGGAAACAGTGCAGCGGGGCCTGCAATACAAGCGCGCCATCCGCATGTACTACAAAAAGTTCAACAGCTATCCCAACTCCATCGACCAGCTTGTCAAGACCAACGACATTCGATTCCTGCGCCGGCGCTACCTGGACCCCATGACCGGCAAGGATGACTGGAAGCTGATTCACTACGGCGAAGCGCATGTATGTCCGCTGGGATTCTTCGGGAAGCCGCTTTCCATCGGCGGGAGCAGCACAATCCCCGGCGCTGTTCCGAGGGCGGGCAGTACCGGGGGTTCCACGATGAGCGGCGGATTGGGCTCAGGGTCCACCGGCGGCTCGGGCTTCGGTTCCGGCTTCGGCGCATCTGGTGGTTCCGGGTCTTCGTCGGGCGGCTTCGGGTCTTCGTCCGGTTCAAGCACAGGCAGCACCGGCAGCACCGGCAGCAGCAGCTCTCCGACAAATAGCAATACAGGCTGCGCGGGCGGCCTTTACGCCCTTTCGCCGAGCACCAACGGAGCCGCGGGATCCGGTTCCGGCTTAACCGGTTCCAGCCTCGGCAGCACGGGCTCCGGCGCGGGCACAGGCTCGGGGTCCGGCTTCGGCGGGTCGAGTACAGGCAGCTCCGGCTTTGGCGGCTCGTCCTCAGGTTCCGGCTTTGGAGGTTCCTCAGGCTCGGGCTTCGGGGGCTCGACGGGCGGCGGACTGACGGGCGGCTCAACCGGCGGCTCTTCCAGCGGCACCTCCGCCCTGGCCTTCGGCTCCAATGGAACCGGCGCTCCCATCGCCGGAGTTACCCTGCCGGCAAGCAAGGCTTCCATGGTGGCCTTCCGGCTTCAAGATCACTACAACAAGTGGGAATTTGTTTATGATCCGGCCGCGGAGCAGGCGCAGGCTGCTTCCGGGCTTAACAGCGTCGGCGGCTCGGGCATCAGCGGCAGCGGCTCGACCGGCGGCTTTGGTTCCGGCAGCTCAGGGAACGGTTCCGGCAGCGGCTCCAGTTTCGGAGGCAGTTCCGGCTCAGGCTTTGGCTCCGGTTTTGGAGGTGGTTCCGGCTCGGGCTTTGGAGGTGGTAGCGGAAGCGGTTCCGGCTTTGGGGGTGGAAGCGGCTCAGGTTTTGGCAGTGGAAGGTGGTGTGGAAGTGGCTCCGGTTCAGGCTCTGGTTCCGGCTTTGGAGGCGGGAGCGGCTCCGGATCCGGAAGCGGCTCCGGGGGCAGCAATCCATTTCCGGGCGGCTTCGGCACGCCTAACTAGCAGGAGCCGTATCCCGGCCGCGGAGCGCACCGCGGATACTGCCCGTACATAGAAAAGCCCGCCGGTCAGCGGGCTTTTCTCATATGTCTTGCCTGCGTTACACGCTAAACGAAGACCCACAGCCGCAGGTGCTCTTCACGGTCGGGTTTTCAAACTTGAAGCCTGCCGCTTCCAGGGTTTCCACATAATCCACCACGCAGCCGTTCAGGTACATCACCGACGTGGCATCGACAAACACCTTTAATCCATCGAAGTTGAGCACTTTATCCATCATGCCGGCCTGGTTTTCAAAGGACATGGAATATTGAAAGCCGGAGCATCCGCCGCCGACCACGCCGATGCGAAGCCCCGCGGGAATCGGATCCTGCGTCGCCATGATTTCACGAACCTTGGCGGTCGCCGCGGGCGTCAGGGTCACCGCGGAAGGTGTCTTGAACTCGGTTGTTTCGGGAGCCGCTACTGCTGTCGCCATGGATGTTCTCCTTTCGGACGCGCCCGTAGGCAGGCCCGATTCACTTGAGTGTAACGTACCCCCGGGAGGGTGCCGATAACCAATTGGATGCCTGCGGTACGCCGTCGGACGCAGCTTTATGGCTTCGGCTCCAGCCGTTCCGCGGTGGCGCGGCTTTCCAGGGTAATCCGAATGTTGCGGTCCCGCATCAACAGCGTGCTCGCATCCTTCATACCCCACTGCACGTAAGGTACTGTGAACGAGCTGCGCAGCGTCAACTCCTGCCCATGCCTCACGGCATCAACGTCCACCGTCAAGGGATGGTCGCCGCCGTGGATATTAAAGGAGCCGGTCAATTTCAGATGCTGCTCGCCGTCACTTGCCGGCAGGTGTCCCTGCACCTTCTCCGGATGGAAAAAGATGCCGGGATATTTACTGCTTTCAAGCGTTCCATCGGCAATCTTCCTGTCCAGCTTCGCGTCGTTGCTT
>CAXTSG010000257.1:0-4002 GCA_964246825.1 uncultured Acidobacteriaceae bacterium
AACGAAGCTGCGCCCCTAATGCCGCGACATAAGCCGGCATCGCCGAAACCGGGTACACCCCGGAGGCGAAGTTGCAAAAGGTACACTTGGCACGGCAAAACGGAACAGACAGGTAGAGGCCGAGCGGTTCCACGGACGGGTGACCTCCCCTTCTATTTTGACCGATCGCGCGGGGCTGCCCGGGCGCGGTCGCTAGAATATAGGAATCCATGGCGGAGACAGCCCAGCAGCAGCAGGAAGAGGACGTAGTCGGTAAGGCGTATGACGGACGCCTGATGCGGCGGCTGCTGGCCTATCTGCGCCCCTACAAGGCCGTCGCGGCGGTTTCGCTGGTTGCCATCCTGCTCAAGGCAGGGATCGACGTGCTTGGGCCGTACCTGTTCAAGGTAGGGCTTGACCTGTACCTGACCCCGCACGGGCAGCCGGCCACCCGGCATTCGCTGCTTTCACGCTACCTCAGTCCGCGGCCCGCTCACGGCGTGTCGCAGCTGGCAGGGATTTACTTCGGCTCGCTGCTGCTCGGGTTTCTGCTTGAGTTTATGCAGACCTACCTCTTGCAGTGGATGGGTCAGAAGGTCATGTTTGACATGCGCCGGCAGATCTTCAGCCACATGCAGCGCATGCACATCGGCTTTTTTGATAAAAATCCGGTAGGGCGGCTGGTAACCCGGCTCACCAGCGATGTCGACGCGCTCAACGAGCTGTTTACCTCGGGCATCTTCGCCATCTTCGAGGATGTCTTTGTCCTCATCGGCATCGTCGCCGTCATGCTTTCCATGAGCTGGTGGCTGGCGCTGCTCACCTTTTCGGTGCTGCCGCTCATCCTTCTCATCACCCAGGTTTTCCGCAAGTACGTGCGGGAGTCGTACCGCAGGATTCGCGCGGCCGTGGCCCGCATCAACGCTTATACGCAGGAGCATGTGAGCGGCATGCCGCTGGTGCAGCTGTTCAACCGGCAGGCGCGCGCCTACAGCGACTTTGAAGCGATCAATCGCACGCACATGATCGCCTTTAAGGACTCCATCCTGGCTTACGCGCTCTACTACCCGGGCGTCGAGCTCCTAAGTACCATCGCCGTCGCGCTTGTGGTCTGGATCGGCGGTGCCGGGGTGCTGCGCGGCGCGGTGACGGTCGGCGTGCTGGCCGCGTTTATCCAGTACTCGCAGCGATTTTTCCGGCCCATTCAGGATCTCAGCGAAAAGTACAACATCCTGCAGGCCGCCATGGCCGCAAGCGAGCGCGTCTTCAAGCTGCTCGACACGGAGCCGGAAATCCGTTCGCCCGAGCGCACGACGTCCCGCTTGCCCGCGCAAACCGGCGGCATCGAGTTCCGCAACGTCTGGTTTACCTACAGCAGGCTTACGGCCGCGCAGCAGGAGCTGCTTGCCGTGAGCGGCCCCGCAAGCCTTGCCGGGGACGTGGAGTGGATTCTGCGCGGCGTTTCCTTCCGCGTCGCCCCCCACGAGACCGCGGCCATCGTGGGCCACACCGGCGCGGGCAAAACCACCATCATCAGCCTGATGCTGCGCTTCTACGACGTGCAGCACGGGGCGGTGCTGATTGACGGCGTCGACGTGCGCGCGCAGGACCTCCACGCGCTGCGCAGCCGCTTCGGCGTCGTTCTTCAGGATCCGTTTCTTTTTTCAGGAACAATCGAGTCCAACATCCGCATGGGCTCGCCCATCCCGGAAGCGCGGGTGCGGGCAGCGGCCGAGGAGGTCAACCTGCTGGACTTCATCGAGGCCCCGCCGGCCGGCTTTCAGGAGCTGCTTCGCGAGCGCGGCGCGGGGCTTTCCACCGGGCAGAAACAGCTCATTAACTTCGCCCGCGCCCTGGCGCACGACCCAGGCATTTTAATTCTGGATGAAGCCACCTCCTCGGTCGATACCGATACCGAGCTGCGGGTGCGCTCGGCGCTGGAGCGCATGGTGACCGGGCGCACCTCGGTCGTCATCGCGCACCGGCTTTCCACCGTGCAGCGCGCCGACACCATTCTCGTGATGCACAAGGGGCAGCTGCGCGAGCAGGGCCCGCACCAGCAGCTGCTGGCCCGGCACGGGCTCTACTGGAAGCTGTACCAGCTGCAATACCGCGATCAGGAAGCCGGAGTGCCTTCCGAGGCGTTCGCCCCCAGGCTCGACGACACAGGCGCGCTCGCCGTGGGGATGGACTAACCAGCCGTGCTCCGCATTTTCCTTTCAGCCGGTGAGGCCAGCGGCGAGCGGTATGCGGTCGCGCTGATGGCGGCCCTCCGGCGCATAGCCGCCGCAGCAGGCAAAGAAGCGGAGTTCTTCGGCCTGGGCGGCGAGCGCATGGAGCGGAGCGGCTTCCGGCGCATCGTCCGGGCAGAAGATGTTGCCGTCATGGGCATCACGGAAATCGTGCGCCATATTCCCAGGATCTATCGGGAATACCGCAGGCTGCGGCGGGCGCTCGCGGCCGAGCGGCCCCATGTGGTTGTGCTGATCGACTTTCCTGACGTCAACCTCCGGCTGGCGCGCCGGGCAAAGCAGTTGGGAATTCCCGTGGTGTTCTTTGTGAGCCCGCAGGTGTGGGCCTGGAAGAAGCACCGGCTGCCGCGCATCCGGCGGGATGTAGACCGCATGCTGGTGATCTTCCCGTTTGAAGAACCTTGGTACCGCGAACGCGGCGTCCGGGCGGCGTTTGTGGGGCATCCGCTGGCGGAGCTGCCGCTGCCTGCCGTCTCCCGCGCGGCCTTTGCCGCCGAGCACGGCCTTGATGCCGCGAAGCCCTGGATCAGCCTGCTGCCGGGCTCGCGCCCCCGGGAGATCGCCCTCAACCTGCCCATCATGCTCCAGGCGGCCAAGCTGCTTTCGCGGGAGTACCAGTACGCCCTGCCCCTGGCACCGACACTGACCGAAGCACAGCGCCGCGAGGTTCGCGGCATCGTGGAACGGGCGGGGGCAGGGCTCGCCGTTCAACCGGTTGAGGATGCGCGCGCCGCGCTCTTCCACGCCCGCGCCGGCGTGGTTGCCAGCGGCACGGCCACGGTCGAGGCTGCGTTGATCGGCAACCCGTTCATTGTGGTCTACCGTTTGTCCCGGCTGTCCTACGCGGTCGCGCGGCGCGTGGTCAAGGTGCCGCATGTCGCCATGGTGAACCTGATCGCGGACCGGCGCATCGTGCCGGAGCTGATCCAGGACGACTTCACGCCGGAAACCGTAGCCGCGGCCCTGCGCCCGCTGCTCGGCCCTTTATCGACCGCGTCAAACCCGGACGACACCCCGGAGCGCGCCGCCATGCGGCTGGCGCTGAGCCGCATCCGTCCATCCCTTGTAAAGGATAAAGGCGCGATAGAAACAACGGCGCGGCACATCTTTTCCCTGCTGCCCGGGTTTTCACCCAGTGGCCCTGAAATCTTGAACGAAGCACCCTTGAGCCTCTCCCTATGAAGCTTTTTACCTGTACGACCGCGGCCGTGACCGCTGCTGCCCTGCTTGCCTCTGCTTTGCCGCTTTCCGCAGCCGACCCGACGCCTCCCTTGCAGGTGACCGGCTACATCATCGACGCGCAGGTAAACCCGGCGGCCCACACCCTGAACGCGCAGGCTCGCGTCACCTTTACCGCCAACCAGGCCGGCGACGCCGCTGTTTTTGAGCTTCACGGCGCGCTCCAGGTCACGCAAGTGCTCGATGGCTCGGGCACGGCCTTGAACGGCGAGCGCGGCGCGAACGCGACCGTGCGCGTGACCCCGCCGCAGCCGCTGGTCGCCGGGCAAAGCTACACCTGGACCTTTCGCTACAACGGCGCGCTGACCGGACCCGAAGGCGGCCCGGTGGAAGGGCTGAAGCTCGCTTCCGTTTCAGACGCGCCGGAAAGCCCCATCTCGTACCTGCTGTATGCCGGCCGCTGGTTCCCCATGGTGGGCTACACCACGGACCGCTTTACCGCCGAGATGCACGTCTTTGTTCCCGCCGGGTACACGGTGGTCGGCTCCGGCGAGACCCGCGGCAGCGATGCGAAAACAACCACCGTAAATAC
>CAXTSG010000258.1:0-3988 GCA_964246825.1 uncultured Acidobacteriaceae bacterium
TGCAGCAATGGAGATCGAGCAGGTGTGTTGACGCGCAATTCTAGCAACAGCATGCATCCGGAGGCTATCGGTTGCAAGTAACTATTGAGGCTCAAGGACAAGAAAGCAGCGCGGGCGCGCTTTAGGAGCGCACAAAGGGAAGACTCAACGCCGACGCCTGGGGCGCGCGAGCGCAGCAGATTTGCGAGCGCCGCGCGCCGCAGCGGGCTTGCGACCGGCGCTTCGCACGGAAGCCGACACCGCGCGCATACGCACGGCACCGGCGCGCTGCCGGCGCATGGATGCCGCACGCTGTATGTTTCCGCGCCCGCCGCGACCGCGCGCGTGCGCAGGCGGTTCCAGCGCTGGAGCGCATCGACGGAAACGCTGAACTGGTCGGCAATGTTCACGAGCGTATCGCCGCGGCGCACGCGGTACATCGCGGTGCGCGCCTGCACGGCGGGGCTCGCGCTGAAAGCAGGAGCGGCCGGAGCGCTTTGAGGAATGACCAGGGCGCTGACGCCGCTGAGGCTGCTCGCCGCGTCCAGCTGGTTGGTGAAAGCAATCTCTGTTGCCGGGGTGTGGAACTGACGCGCTACATCTTCCAGCGTTTCGCCGGAGCCGAGCACATGAAAGCGCCAGACGGCGCGCTTGTCTTCAGGGATTTCCGCGATGCGCTCCGTGTAGAGCGGTGCAGCGCCCGCGGGGATGTGGAGGTCAAACGGTTCATCGGGCGGCGTGCGCCCGCGCAGCAGGCTCGGGTTCAGATCCTCGATTGTTGACAGCGAGCTGCCGGTGATGTCGGCCACCAGCGGCAGCGATACCGAGTAGTTGGTCTTTACCGTGTCGGGCAGCACGGCGGCATCGGGCACAACGCCTTCCAGCCCGTACTGCTTCGGGTTCTTCGCCATGATGGTGACGGCGAGGATGATGGGCACGTAATTTTTCGTCTGCTCCGGCAGGTTGTTGCGCCGGTACAGTTCCCAAAAATCAGGGTAGCCGGTGCGCTGCACGGCGCGCTGCACGTTGCCGGTGCCCCAGTTGTAGGCGGCCATGGTCAGGTACCAGTCGCCGAGTTGGGCGTAGGTTTTCTTGATGTCTTCGGCGTAAGCGCGCGTGGCTTTGATCGGGTCGAAGCGCTCGTCGTACCAGCTGGTTTTCTCAAGGCCGTAGGTGCCGAACGGCATGAACTGCCACATGCCCGCCGCGCCCGACTTCGGGTTGACCACCTGGGTGCGAAAGCCGGACTCGGCCACGGCCAGGTAGAGCAGGTCCTGCGGCACGCCTTCTTCCTTGAGCACCTGCTGGATCATCGCTTTGTACTTGCCCGCGCGCTGCAAGGAAGCCACCAGCGTGCCGTGGCCGCGGCCCGTGGCGGAGAAGAAGTTGATGTAGCCGGCCACGTAGTCGTTGATGACAAGCGGAAGGTCGGACTGCGTGGTGCGCAGCTCGGCGACAGCCTGCGCCTTGACGTTCGGGTCGACCGGAAACGTAACATCGTTGGCGATATCGACCGGGGCATCGCCCTTGGGTGCCTGCGCGGCGTCGGGCCGCAGGGCATCAAGCTGTAGTGTGTCGATGGAGTCGACGAGGCGGTCGAGCTCGGCCGCGAGCGCGGGCGTGTTTTTGACGTCGGCACCGCTGCCGAGCAGCAGGTCCACGGCGCGGTCGAAGTCGGCGCGGGCTTCGGCGGAGCGTCCGGCCTGGTAGGCAGACAGTCCGGCGGTGTAAGCCTGCTCGACCGAGGTAATCAGGAGGGCGTCCTTGGCGTTGTTTGCCTGCGGCACGGCGGAGGCAGCGGCCTGGGCAAGGGCCAGGGTCGGGGTGCCCAGCACCGCCGCGAGCAGCAGGGCCGTCATCTTGCGAGCTGAGTGAGAAAAATTCATGCGCGGTCTTAGACGATTCGGTACAGCACTAGTGTAGTGGCCGCGGCGGGCGAGCGGCGGCAGGGCCGGATGGTAAACTCGGTTCACGCCGCCCGGAACCCGCATGGACAACTCCCTTATCCGCAATTTCGCGATTATCGCGCACATTGACCATGGCAAGAGCACGCTGTCGGACAGGCTGCTGGAGCTGACCGGCTCCTTGACCGCGCGCGAAATGCAGGCGCAGGTGCTGGATGCGATGGACCTGGAGCGGGAGCGCGGCATCACCATCAAGGCGCACTCGGTGCGCATGATGTACCCGGCCAAGGACGGCAAAACCTACCAGCTGAATTTGATTGATACCCCGGGGCATGTGGACTTCTCGTATGAAGTGTCGCGCTCGCTGGCTTCCTGCGAGGGCGCGCTGCTGGTGGTGGATGCCTCGCAGGGCGTGGAAGCGCAGACGCTTGCGAACGCTTATCTTGCGATCTCGAACGGGCTGGAGATTATCCCGATCATCAACAAGATCGATCTCCCTTCGGCGGATGTCGCGCGCACGCAGGAGATGATCGAGAAAACGGTCGGGCTGGACGCGACCGATGCCCTCCCGGTGAGCGCGAAGACCGGCCAGGGCGTGCCGGACATTCTGGAGGCTGTGGTGCACCGGCTGCCGCCGCCGGTCGGCGACCCGGACGCGCCGCTCCAGGCGCTGATTTTCGACTCCTGGTTTGATCCGTACCGCGGCGTGATCGTGCTGGCGCGCGTGATCCACGGCAAGCTGCGCAAGGGTATGAAGATTCGCCTGATGTCGAACGGGCGCTGCTTTGATGTGGAGTCGATGGGCGTCTTGACGCCGAAGCCGGTAGAGATTCTGGAGCTTTCGGCGGGCGAGGTCGGCTTTTTTGTCGCGACGATCAAGAACGTCGCCGACACCAAGATCGGCGACACCATCACGGAGGTGGACCGGCCCGCGGCCGAAGCGCTGCCGGGCTTTGAAGATATCAAGTCGATGGTGTTCGCGGGCATCTACACGGTGGACTCGCACGAGCACACGCTCCTGCGGGACGCGCTTGAAAAGCTGCGGCTGAACGATTCGTCTTTTTCGATTGAGCCGGAAAGCTCGGCGGCGCTCGGCTTCGGCTTTCGCTGCGGCTTTCTCGGGCTGCTGCACATGGAGATTATCCAGGAGCGTTTGGAGCGCGAGTTTTCGCTCGACCTGATCACGACCGCGCCCAGCGTGCGCTACAAAATCACGCTGACTGACGGCAAGCTCATCGAGGTGGACAATCCTTCGCGCTGGCCGGACCCGAGCGAGATCGGGCAGATCGAAGAGCCGGTGATCACGGCAACCATCCTGACGAATGAAGAGTATGTCGGGGGCATTCTGAAGCTGGTGGAAGAAAAGCGCGGGCGCCAGCAGAACTTCGAGTATGTTTCGGCTACGCGCGTCAAGCTGACCTATGAGCTGCCGCTGAACGAGATTGTGCTTGACTTCTACGATCGGCTGAAGAGCGTTTCGCGCGGGTACGCGTCGCTCGATTATGTGCTGGCCGGCACCTGGGTGTCGCCCATGTCGAAGCTGGACATCCTGGTTTCGGGCGAGCCGGTGGATGCCTTGTCGATCATCGTGCACCGCGATTTTGCCTATGATCGCGGCCGCGCGCTGGTTTCGAAGATGCGCGAGCTGATTCCGCGCCAGATGTTCGAGGTGGCGATCCAGGCAGCGATCGGCTCCAAGATTGTTGCGCGTGAAACAGTGTCGGCCATCAAGAAGAACGTGATTGCCAAGTGCTACGGCGGCGATATTTCCCGTAAGCGTAAGCTGCTCGACAAGCAGAAGGAAGGCAAAAAACGCATGAAGCGGATCGGCAAGGTGGACATTCCGCAGGAAGCGTTTTTGGCGGTCTTGAAAGTTGGGGAAGATAGCTCCCGATGACGAACTCGTAACCTCGCGAGAGGAGTGAAGGTTACGGAGTGCTGCCCCTATCTGTGGGAAAGTGCGGCACAATGAAAAACCTTCTCCGGCTGCTGAACCCTGCTGAGCACCCATGCGAAGCGGGCTGTGTTAAGCAAGTAGAATCAGGCATTTAGCTGGAAAAGCATGGGCAGCGGCGGCGGGCTTCGGGTTAGGGCCGCACCTTTCC
>CAXTSG010000259.1:0-3959 GCA_964246825.1 uncultured Acidobacteriaceae bacterium
ATTACAGAGTGCGGGTCGTATTGGCAGATCGGGCGGTCCTTGCAGGTGCCGGGCTCGGATTCATCGCCATTGACGAGGATGTACTTCGGGCGGTCGGAGGTCTTTGGCACAAACGACCACTTGAGCCCGGTCGGGAAGCCCGCGCCGCCGCGGCCGCGCAGGTTGGAGGCTTTCAGCTCATTGATGATAGCTTCCGGGCCCATGTCGATGGCGCGCCGGGCTTGTTCATAGCCGCCGAGCGCGACGTAGTTGTCGATCTTCTCGGCGTCCTTGCCGAAGCGGAACGAAAGAACCTTGACTTCATCCGGGTGCGAAACGAGATACATGGTACCTCCTGAAACTGTTGACAGATCTGGTCTTACTGAGGGCGGCCGAGTGCTGTGTACTTCGCGATGGCCGCGTCCATCGATGCGGGGGTAACGTCTTCCACAAAATCGTAGTTGACCTGAACAGCAGGCGCCCAGCAGCAGGCACCGATGCACTCTACCTCTTCGACGGAAAAGAGCCCGTCCGCGCTGACGCCTTTGTTCTCGTGGATGTGGAGCTTCTGCTTGCAATGCTCCAGTATGTCGTAGCCGCCCCGCAGCATGCAGGAAATATTTGTACAGACTTGGATGTTGAACTTGCCCGCAGGTTTCGTCCGCAGCAGCGAGTAGTAAGACAGCACATTGCGCACATCAAGTTGAGTGATGCCGACCCGTTCCGCCGCTTCCGCGACGACCGCGTCCGACACATAGCCGATTTCATCCTGCGCATAAATCAGCATGGGAATCAGCGCGGAGCGGCGTACCGGATACAAAGTCACCAGGCGGTCGAGCCGCGCGGCAAGTTCGGGTGAAAAGATTGTAGTTTGTGTGCTCACTCTCGTATGCCGCTCCTGTTCCTTCAGCTCAGTACCAGTGTAACGAGCGCCTCGGCCACCGCATCCATCTCCTGGCGATTTGCTTTCCCGCTCCACTCCAACAGGGAATCAAGTCCCAACCGAAATGCACCCTCATCCAGCATGGCCGAGCCGGTGTAGATGGCCCAGTAGCCTTCGCCGGAGCGAGCCGCAAACGCCAGCTTTACCGTGCGTTGAGCGCCGACCAGCTGTAGCTCGCCCGCTTCCGCCTCCAGCAGGGCAACCTGCGGTACATCCATCCCCATGGAGCCGGCGGCCAGGTAGGCTTGCAGCAGCGACCGGAAGGAGGTCCAGAGCTCCTCCCGGACTGCTGTTTCAGACGGGTTAGCGGTCAATTTCACCAAGCACAATATCAATGGAGCCGATGACCGCCACCACATCGGCCAGCAAGCGGCCTCTGCACATGGTGTCAAGCGCCTGCAAGGTGGCGAACGAAGGATTCCGCATGTGAACGCGGTAGGGTTTGGAGGTGCCGTCGGACACAACGTAGTAAGCCATTTCGCCGCGCGGCGACTCAATAGCCTGATATACCTCGCCCGCCGGAACGCCGAATCCTTCGGTCACGATCTTGAAGTGATAGATGAGGGATTCCATTTCCGTCTTCATCTTTTCGCGGTCCGGCAGCACCACTTTCGGCGCATCCGCCGTAATCGCGCCTTCCGGCAGGCCGTCCAGCGCCTGCTGAATGATCTTGACCGACTCGCGCATTTCGTCAAGCCGTATGACATACCGCGCCCACACATCACATCCGGTCGAGATCGGCACCTTGAACTGGAACTTTTCATAGCCTGTATAGGGCATGTCGCGCCGCAAATCCCAGTCCACGCCCGAGGCCCGCAGCGGCGGCCCGGTCACGCCGAGCGCGATCGCATCTTCCGGGCTTAGATGGCCGACACCCTTCAGCCGGTCCACCCAGATCGGGTTGCCGGTCAGCAGGTTCTGGTACTCGTCAATCTTGGCCGGCATCCGCTTGATGAAGCTTTGTACGCGGTCAAAGAAGTCTAGAGGCGGCTCCAGCGAAACTCCGCCAATGCGAAAGTAGGACGTCATCATGCGCTGCCCGGCAACATGCTCAAACAGGCGCAGGATATCTTCGCGCTCACGGAAGGTGTAAAGGAAAACGGTCAGCGCGCCTATATCCATGGCATGCGTCCCTAGCCACACTAGGTGCGAGTTTAAGCGGGTCAGCTCGTTCAGCATGACCCGCAGCCATTGCGCGCGCTCAGGGATCTCAAGCTGTAGCAGCTTTTCTACGGCCAGGCAGTAGCACAGATTATTGCTCATCGGCGACAGGTAATCGATCCTGTCGGTAAGCGGGACGACCTGCTGATAAAACTTTGCTTCGCAGGTTTTCTCAATGC
Organism: uncultured Acidobacteriaceae bacterium; assembly: GCA_964246825.1. Classification (GTDB taxonomy): domain Bacteria; phylum Acidobacteriota; class Terriglobia; order Terriglobales; family Acidobacteriaceae; genus EB88. The sequence goes on from CAXTSG010000259.1 coordinate 2,263, forward strand.
CGGTATGGAGATAGCCGATATCGGGTACGACGCGCAGAACCGTTTCGCCGTCGATCTCAATCACCAGGCGCAGCACGCCGTGCGTTGACGGGTGCTGCGGGCCCATGTTCAGGATCATGGTCCGGTCTTTGGTAGGGTCCTCGGGGCGCGGTGCAATCAGTGACGATGTTTCTGTAAATTGGCTCATTAGCGATATCCCTCCACGGGGAAATCCTTGCGTAGGGGATGGCCTTCAAACTCATCGGGCATCATGATGCGGCGCAGGTTGGGGTGGCCGTGAAAGCGGATGCCGAACAGGTCGAAGACTTCCCGCTCGTAAAAGTCGGCGGAAGGCCAAACCGGGGTAATCGAGTCAGCCCCGCCGACAATGGAGTCAACAAAGATGCGGAGCCGCACCCGCTCTTTCAGTCGGTGCGAAACGATATGGTACGTGATTTGGTAGCGCGGCTCGGCCGGCAGCCAGTCCACGGCCGTGACATCTTCCAGGAAGTTATATCCGGCCTGCTGTACTGCCCGCGCGGCCTCCCGAATATGCTCCGGAGCCACGGTTAGCGTCAGCTCACCGCGGTCGAACTTGGCGTCGAACTTCAAATGGTCCCGCATGAGCTGCGGCATCGCGGCCACGGCAGGATTGCCGGCCATTTCAGACAGAACGGCGTCTCGGTCCAGCACACGCCAACTGCGCTGCCCCGGGGTGCTGTCTAGGCTCGGGGTGGAAGCCATCGGCATCGGTTCCATTACAAATCCGCCTTGTCCGAGGACCAGTCCAGAATGCCCTTCTTCCAGATGTAGAAAAACCCAACCAGCACAAACCCGAGATACACCAGAATCTCCCAAAAGCCGAAAAGCCGGGAGCCGGTGATGCCGGGAAGCTGACGGTAAATCACAGCCCAGGGCAGCATGAACACTGCCTCTACGTCGAACAGAATGAACAACATAGCGACCATGTAGAAGCGCACTGAGAAGCGGCCGCGCGCATCGCCCTCGGCCGGGATCCCGCACTCGTAAGCCGCCAGCTTGGCATTGCTGCCGCGATGCCTGCCGATAAACCAGGACCCGGCCGCCATGCCGCAGCCCATAGCCGCGGCAATCAGCACCTGAAGAAGCAGCGGAAGGTAGTTCCAAAAGTAATGCGGTGCAGAGGTCACGTTCAGTCACCTTGGAGAATCATTCTCTTCAATCTAGAGGGCGGCTCGGAGGGCGTCAAGAAATCCCGCGGGGCTGCTTGCTACGGCATCAAGGCCCGGCGTCTCCGGTGCTGGTGCCAAAGTGAAACCGGAGGCGTCGCTGCGTCCCGAAATGGATCACCCTGGCATTTTCAGCGGAAAAGCTCGTGCCTTCGCTCCAGAACAGCCGATAAGGTCAGCAACGGAGAGAAACTTCTATGCAAACAACTCTGACAACCGCGGCATCGACTCAGCCTATCCACGGAGGCTCCATGCCCTCCCTCCACCAGAACAGGGCACCGGAGGTTTCGCGTCCGCGGCGCATCTCGGAGATTGATTCTCTGCTGCAAACACCTCGGAAGCCGGAAGCCGCGCCGGAAACGGCCCTGGGTCCTGAAGCATCCCTGGAACGGATGCAGACGCCCGGCATCTTTCTTGGGCTGCGCGTTGCTCTCTTGTTCAACGCCGCCCTAGGCGTCTTCGGCTTTGCCTGCTACGAGGCCTGGATTGCTTTGACCCACTGAGCAGCTC
>CAXTSG010000260.1:0-3898 GCA_964246825.1 uncultured Acidobacteriaceae bacterium
GACCCGGTCGCCGGCAGCGTGACCTGCCCGGTCACGACCCTGGCGCCCGGCGCCTCGCCCACCTGCCTGGCCGTCACCGTGCCCACCATCACCCCGGGCGACGTCGACGCCGGTGTCGTGAGCAACACCGCGACGGCGCACGCCCGCGGGGGTGCTGCCGCAAAGCGCGGCCGCTCCGCCGCCCCGGCGCCCCAGCGTCCCGTGCACATCCCGGCCGTGGACGCGGGCACGCGGCCCGGGGACCTAGCTGTGATTCTGACGCACTCCTTCGAGCAGGACCGCGCGCTGCTCGGGGCGCTGCTGCCGCAGCCGCTCGGCTACCTGGGCATCCTGGGCCCGCGGCACCGCACGCTGCGCCTGCTCGGCGAGGTCGCGCCCGTGCTCGGCTGGAGCGTGGAGGCTTGCCTGGCCCGGCTCCATGCGCCGGTCGGGCTGGACCTGGGCGCGCATGACCCGGCTTCCATCGCGCTTTCCATTGTGGCGGAGATGCAGGCAGCCCTTGCGGGACGCCGCGTGGAGGTCACCCGCGTACGCCGGGAACCTCGGCTTTCCGTCGCGGCGAAAGCGCATGGCTGAGCACAGTTCCCGGCATGCGGCCATCGTGCTCGCGGCCGGCCGGTCCGTGCGCTTCGGCACGCCGAAGCAGCTTCTGCTCTTCCGGGGCGAGCCGCTGCTGCGCCGGGCCGCCCGGCATGCGCTGGAAACAGGTGCCTCCCCGGTGTTTGTTGTGCTGCCTTGCCGTTCGGACAGCGGTCCGGCCTTTCTTGAAACCCTGGCCGGGCTCCGCACCGTTCCCGTCCCCAACAGCGAGTACCGCTCGGGCATGGGCAGCTCGCTGCGCGCGGGCATGGAGGCGCTCCGCGCCTGGGAGGAGCATGCGGCCGAGACTGCCGACCGGGTGCTTCTTCTTGTCGCCGACCAGCCGCTTGTGGCCGTGGAGCATCTTCGGCGGCTGTTGACGGAACCCGCCCCGGACGGCATCGCCGCCGCTGACTACAACAGCCGCCTGGGTGTGCCGGCGGTGTTCGGGCGAGAGCACTTCGCGGCGCTGGCTGCGGCGCGCGGCGATGAGGGCGCGCGCCCCCTGCTGCGCACGCTCCCGGCCGCGGCGGTTGCGATGCCAGAAGCGGCCCTGGATATCGACACCCCGGAAGACCTGCGGCTGCTCACCGAGCGCCCCGGTCAGCCGGCGTGAGCGGCCTGGAAAAGGTCAGCTTAGAAGACGGGCAAGCTCTTCAAGCCATTGCCGGGTGGTGAGCCCTTCCCAGCCTTCAACGATGACATCCGGCTTAAATACGCGTTGCAGGGCATCCGCTAGGGAAGCGTCGGACTGGCCGAACTCGGCGAGAAACCGGTGTATGTCGGAAACCGTGCCTTGGCGTTCGGACTCGGAAGCATCTTGCCTATACGTCGCCAGGATCTCGGCAAGCGTATTGCCGAAGATATCAAAGTCCTGGTGAAAGTAGCCTCCGAGCAGCGCATCGAGGTGGGGATAAGCGCTGGCTTCGCGGGTGGTGTAAACGGATTTCCCGTTGGAGTATGACATAGAGGAAGTACCTCAAGTAGCTCAATGTTGATTATGGTGTCGGATACGCCGTTAATACAAAGTAAACACGGCCGGCAATCTGAGTTGGCTTTAAAACGATGCGGGCATTGGACATGGCTTCGAGCTTGCCGGTTGCACGCACGATGCCGCTTCCAACGGGGGAAGACCCGGAATATAAGAGTCGTAAATTAGTCTTTCCTCCCGCCTTTGCCCAGTTTTCTATGGAGAACCTGTGGAGGCGCACCATTTTCGGAAATGACATCCTCGGCAACACTCACAGAGGTCCAGGAGGCTGCGGCGGGGATCTTCGGTTCTGCCACCAGACGGGCGCGCAGGGCTGCTTCGCTTTGATTGATGTGCTTGAGAATCGTATGGCCGCCGGCCGCTTCTTCGGCGGCAAGAGAGATGCGGCCCGCCCGGACGGCGAGAACGCGCTCCGCCCCGAGCACGATGGATGCGGAAATGGGAACTACGACATCGAGGCCGACTCCCGCCCAGTAGGCGATGCGGTTCGAGGCACCTAGACTATGGGCAATTTTCTCGCCGCCGATCTCCGTGAAATCCGGAGTGGTCTGCCCGGTCCACATCTGGCGGACGGCTGCCTGCCCGCTATCGAAACCATGAGCGATCAGAACGCCGCCGCCCACCTTGGTCAGCATCGTGGGCTCAGGAGCGAGAACCATGGCACCTCCACCCACAAGCTGGAGTGCGCTGCCGAAAAGCTGTGCGCCGCCCTACAGCCGGCTTACGAGTCTTTGGTGGAGTGTTAAATGGCCGTATTGAAGAACGGCCGCGAGTTGCGCCGGCGATAGAACAATTGTCAGACCGTCGCCGTCCATAGTTTCAGGCATGCGTTTCCCCTGTACTGGGAATGTAACTCATCATAAGTCGCCGGACACAGGCTCCGGGCATAGTCCGGTTGCTCCGTGCAAGAGCCTGACTGGATTGCCAGAATCGTAGAAGAAATCTACTGCGGCTTGCCTACGTTCTTCGGCTGCGAGGGGGTTTCCTGCGGGGCCTGGTGGACGGGTTTCTGCTCCCTTTCATCCGGCAGCCGCCCCGGCATGGGCCTTGCTCCGCTGTCCGCCCAGCCGGTCAGCTCGTCAAAGGCCGTGCCCACCTGCTCGGGCGTGATGTTGCAATGGCCGTCGCGGTCCACATACTGCTGCACAAAGCGCTCGCCCACGCCCAGCCTCCTGGTCAGCTCGTCGTAGTAGCCGGCGGTAGAGGCCGGCACCAACGGGTCGTAGGTGGTGTGCAGGGCCAGCAGGGGCCGCCGCAGGTCGCCCGAGGGCGAGCCGAACTCGGCTACATACTTGAGCGCCTTCGGGTCGGCCGCGTAGCGCCTCACCTTGGAGTTCAGGGCATTGTCGTCGGTGGTGCCGGTGTAGATCACGTTGCGGTTCTAAAAAGTAAAACCGCCGGCTTTTTCGCGCAGGTCCAGGATGACAAAAGTGTTGAAGACCAGCACATCGGCCAGGCCGCGATTGGTGTGGATGTCGGCGAGCGAGCGTAGCAGAGCGGCCTCGGGCGGGTGCGCGTCCAGCGCTTTCTCGACCACGCCGGCCGTGACGGGGTCGTTGATCTGAAAGCCGGACGGGATGTGTTCCACATCCGGCAGAACTCCCGGAAAGAAGGCGTCAAAGGCGACGCGGTTGGCAAAGGCCCGCTGCATGATGAGGTCGGCCGGCGTGAGCACTCCGCACAGCGCGAGTCCCCCGGCGTATTCGCGGCTATGCTGCTCCAGCGTCAGCACGGTCAGGAGGCCGCCCATCGACTGCCCCACCACAAAGGTCTGAGCGGGGCGGCCGTAGCGGCGGTCAAAGTACTGCCGTAGGTCTTCGGCGTCGCCGGTGGCGGTGGCGATAGCCCAGCCGCTGAGGGCGTAGCCGGGCTGCGCCACGGCGTAGCCGCGGTTCAGCAGTTCGGCGATGAGGCGGGTCGGCGGATTGGGCGCGCGCGTAGCCGGGTTCAGGGCGAAGCGCTGCCGCTCGGCCTGGTAGCCGTGGTAATAGACGACCAGCTTATGATTCCAGGCAGCTTCCCGCGGCAGGTCGATGCGAAAGCTCGACCCCCGCAGCTCGCCTTCCTCGGTACGGACGGGCAGCGCCGGGGCTTTTGCATTGCCGGGGCTTTCCGTTTCCCCCAGCTGCGTCAGGCCGTTGCTCGGCTTCGCCGCGTCGCCGGAGGCTTTGTGCGCGGGCACGGAGGGCTGCGAGGTCACACCGGTGGGCGCGCCGCTGTTTTGCGGGAAACCGGGCCGCGCGCCTCCAAGAAGGCAGACGCCCAGGAGCAAGCCCTTTCGGCAATCTCCCAACCTTCGGCGACTCGGAAAACGAAACCGCATCCCCC
>CAXTSG010000261.1:0-3897 GCA_964246825.1 uncultured Acidobacteriaceae bacterium
GTGGTAGAGCGCGGCCCTGAAAAGGCCGGCGTCGGCGGTTCAATCCCGTCTCTGGCCACCACCTTCAATTTTTGTAAACCCCCCTGAAGAGATCAGGCGCGGGCATTTTCCGGCTCCGCCGTGAAGAAGCGCTTCAAGCGCAGAAACGGCGTTTCATAGAAGCGGAAGCTCGCGTAGGAGAGGATCGTGGTGCCCGCGAGGGCGAGCAGGGCGGTGAGGTTCACTGCCGGCCCTCGGTGGTGCGTCAGCGCGTGGGCCAGGGCGGCGTATGCCTGGTGCAGAAGATCGTGAAAGACGTAGAAGCCGTAGCTAATTTTGCCCAGGGCGCGCAAGGGCCGTAGGGTAAATATGCGAAAAACTCCGCGCGGCTGAAGAAGGCACAGAAGCAGCAGCGCTCCCGACAGGTCGATCAGGGTGAAGCCGACGGTTGGGAGGATCGGCGACTTGAAGTCCGGCTGCCATACCGCGTGACTCGGCGACACAGACAGGCAGGTCAGCTCAAAGACCGCGAAGCCGACAGCAAACGCGAACAGCAGCGGCCGGGCGCAGCGCTCCAAGGCATCGCTTTCTCTCCCTCGCAGGCACAGCGCCACAAAGCCGCCGAGCAGAAGGGCGTCGGCCCGCAAAGGAGTGGCCCGCGAAAGAAAATCAGCCGCAAGCAGCGAATGCGGCAGTAGGTACAGGCACGCGACGCGGGCGGCGAGGCACAGCAGAACCACGGCGCCGCACACGTTGCGCAGTGTTTCGCGCCGCCGCACCAGGTACACGACAGCCGGCCAAAGGAGATAAAACTGCTCTTCCACGCAAAGCGACCAGAAGTGGCCCGTAAACGCGAGGAAGGAGTAGGGAAACGGAGGGCGGGCGACAAGGTGCTCCACCGCCCCGGCCGGCAGCGCGCTGTGCAGGAAGAGGAATCTTCCGTAGTTGCCCAGAAAGGTCAGCCACAGCAGGGAGGCCGGGTTCCACCACCAATGAAAGATCGGCGTCAGCAGGAGGGCGAGGAGGAAAACGCCGTAGTACAGCGGGAAAATGCGGAGCACCCGGCGCACGTAGAAAGTGCGGAAGCGATGCTGGGCGTCGCGCGTGTCGTATAGGATTCCGGTGATGAGGAAGCCGGAAAGAACGAAGAAGTAATCGACGCCCGCCCAGCCCCAGGACAGCAGCGGATGCGCGCCGCCCTCGTAGTGCCCCCAGAAGACCAGAAGCACGGCCGCGGCGCGAAGGCCGTCCAGCGCCGGGTAGTACTGTTTGTTTTCCGATGGAGGCAGCACGCCGTTGTTTTGCCTTGGCTGCGCGTCACGAACGTCAAAGGCCCTGCCTGCGGTTACGGATGGCATGCTGCACTATAACCCCGGCTCCGAAAAGCGGAAAGCCGCCCGGCAGCCGGGGGCTGCTATTTGCAGGAAAGAATACGAATGCCGGGCTTTTCTACCACGGCCGCGGCCGACCAGACCCAGCTGGCGCTGTCCTGCCAGGCAGGGTCCTGATCGGAAACCAGAAGGTATTGAATGCCGAGGCTGCGGCAAAGCGACAAGGCGCTCGGCAGGTTCAGGGGCGCGTCGCCGTAGAGCGCTCCAAGGCTTGCTTCGATCAAGGGGCAGGCACCCTCGTCCCCGCCGAAAGACTTGCCGCAGCCCGGTTCGGCGGAAACCACCTGACGGCCGACGTTGAGCATGTTGACGTACAGGAAATAGCTGCCGATGGAGGCGGGGTTGTACTGCGCAACGGCGTCCTCGGGGGCCAGGCGGGCCAGTTCCGCGTAAGCCTCGCGCGCCTCGTAAACGCGGCGGCTCATGCGAGGGAAAGCGCCGTTGGTTCTGTGGTCGCGCAGGCGGCCGTGCTCGTAAAGCGGCAGAAAAACCCGGATGCCGACTGCCTGGTACACCGTGCCGACCGCCCCGAGAAAGAGAGCAGCGGCGGCCGCGGCGCGAAGGGGCAGCGGAAAAAGGGGAGCGCCGGACCGCGCTGCCGTAAATCGGGCAAGGAGGCCCTCGGAAAGCAGAAAAGCCGTGAGAACAAGCAGCAGGAACAAAGGCAGCATGGCCGTGCGAAAGCCGTAGTCATTGATGGTGGTGATGGAAGAACGGAGCGCGACCGTGGAAAAGAGGCTGCCGCCGGTAAGGATAAGCAGGGTCCGCATGCCGTCGTGCCCGCGCAGCGCGCCGCGCCGCCACAGGAGAAACGCAAGCACGCCGCACAGGCCGAAAAGCCCAAGCTCCAGGGTGCTGTCCGGCACGGCAAGAACAAACCAGAGCAGGGTGCGCAGCAGCTTGACGTGGTGCGCGAGCCAGGGGTGGGCAGCCGTCAGTGCTTCCGACCATTCCCTGAGCCCGTAGAGCTGGCGCAGCTGCAGGGTGAGAGGAAAGCTCTTTTTGCTGCCGGAACTTGCGGTTTCGCCCCGCAGTTGAAAGAGAAAGGGAAGAAGCAGCACGACGGAAGCCGCGCCCGCGACCGTTATGTCGACAACAAGGCGCAGCTGCCGGGCAAACAGCAGGGTGACGGCCCAAATCAGCACCGTGATGGCCAAGGCGAAGGCAACATAGATGGACAAGCCGAAGGCACCGCTAAACGCAAGGGCGGCGACGGCGACCCCGGCCCAGCGGCGCACCGGGGCGGTTTCCAGGCGGCCCGTCCACAGCACCAGCAGGGCCAGGAGGCAGCACACGAGGCCGGCCACATGGTGCGGAACATACAGAAACGAATCGAGCCAGGATGGGTAATGGTCCGGGTCCCACCATTCCATATCGGCGTCCCAGCGATGGTAGGAGGTTGACAGGTGGAGATAGATCACCATCAGGATGTCGAGCCCGGTGACGCCGAAAAGGAAGATAGAAGTGAGCGCGGTGCGGCGGGGGTTTGCCGTGCGGGGAAGGAAGTGCCGGCAGAAAAGCGCGGCCGCGGCAAACATGCCGAGTCCGGCCCAGGCGCAGCTCGCGACCAGGACGTTGCGCGCGAGAAGACCGGTGGCCTTGCACACCGCGGCGCACACGACGTACCAGTAGTAGTAGTTGCGCATAAGCGCCGGCTGGCCGGTATCGTACAGGGGGTTGGTGGGCGGCACGCCGCTGCGAAGCACGGACTCAATAAATGCGACGCGGTAGCAGTGGTCCCGCACCGTGACCGAAACAAAGAGCTGCCGCCCCCACTGGAGATCGATCAACTGGAGGATGGCCGCCGCGCACCAGAAGAGGCAGGCACCGACGGCCCAGCGCGAAGCCCGGTCGGCGGGCCGGCGAAGAGCGCCGGAGCGGTGGGCGCGAAGGAGAATCCATAGGCCGAGCCCCGCGAGCAGGTAGTAAACGCCGGCGGCTGCCCGGAGACCCCCCAGCGAGGAAACGGCGACAAGCAGGAACGGAACGATGCCGAAGCTGAGCGCGATACTCCAGGCCGCCCGGTGCATGAGGGTCCGGCGGCGAAACTCGGCGAGGTCCATGCCGTAGCCGGCCAGAAAGCCCGGAACCGCGAACAGCGGCAGGAAAAGAAGCACGGCCAGAGCGCTTTCCGCTCCATCGCGCAGCGCGAAATGCGTCATGGGCAGGCCGCCGCTTGGGGTGCGGTTATGGGCAAACCATTGTAGAAAGGCGCGGGGATCAACGGTTCCTTCATCCGCAGGGAACCGCCCGCAGTGCCTCGTTGGCCACGAGCGCGGGCCGCTGCCAGACCCAGCTCCCGGCAATGGACCAAACCGGATCGGAAGGTTGAACAAGCAGCATGTTGACCGACGCGGCCCGGCATGCGCCGTCCAGCCCTTCCTGCGCCGCGTACAGCGGAGGGGCGAGAAAGACCGTTTTCAGGATGGCCTTGGTGTGGTCGCACGCAGAAGGAGAGCCGCCGAAGGCCGTACCGCAGTCCGAGCCGGAAGCGGCGATCTGGGCGTGCATATTGCCGAGCAGAAGA
>CAXTSG010000262.1:0-3869 GCA_964246825.1 uncultured Acidobacteriaceae bacterium
CGGAAACCCTGCTGCTGCGAGCGGCGCTTGTTCCGTTTGCCGACATCCTGGCCGAGCTTGACTGATCTGCCTGGCTGACTTCTACGGCGTGAAGTCCCGTAACTGCTCCACCGTTCGGGCATCCAGCTCTTGCAGCACCGCAACCATCAACTCCACCATCCGGTCGAAGTCTGCCCGGTTCACGATGCCGTTGTGCGCGTGGGTGTAGCGTACCGGCACAATAAAATTCAAAGTCGGCACGCCGCCGAAGCTCTCCTGAATCGCGGACGAATCATCTCCATAGCCCTGCACCAGGTCAAGCTGTAGCGGAATGCCCTTGTCGGCTGCCGTTTTCTTTACAAGCTCAACCAGCTTGCGATTCGGCAGCGCGCTTGTGTCATACAGAAAGATACCCGGCCCCGCGCCGAGCTTTGCCTGCGTTTCCTCGGGATGGCCCGCGTAGGTGTCGCCGGCGATACCGCCCTCGATCGCCAGCCCGATATCCGGCTTCACCAGGTCCGCGGCTGTTTTCGCGCCGCGCAGGCCGATTTCTTCCTGCGTGGTCGCAACAAAGAAAAGCTGGTTCGCGTGCGGCAGCTTTGCCAGCCGCTGCATGGCCTGGAGCAGCACCGCACAGCCGATACGGTCGTCCCAGGCTTTGCCCAGGTAGTTGGCACTGCCGTCGATGGTGCCGCTCATGACCAGAAACGGCGAGTCCGGCACCACCGGATCGCCGGGTCCGATGCCCAGCGCCGCTACGCCGGCGGCATCTTTCGCGCCCACGTCCAGAAAGAGGCTATCACGCGGAAAAACCTTGTTGCGGTCGTCGGCGGGCAGCACATGGATGTCGCGGATGCCGGTGACCGCGTGAACCGGCCCCTTGGAGCCGAGGATAATCCAGCGCTGGTCCACCAGCGCCTGGTCAAGCCAGCCGCCCAGCATCTGCATGGTCAGAAATCCATTCGGCGTGACGCGGCGGATCATGCCGCCCAGCTCGTCCATGTGGGCGTCAATCATGATGCGCGGCCCCGCGGTGCCGACCTGCGCGATGACCGAACCCATGCCGTCGTAAGAGAGCCGGGTCGCCAGCGGCTTCATGATCGGCACCATGACCGCGCGCACCCCTTCTTCAGCGCCTGACGGCCCGGGAGCCTCGGAAAGCCTTTGCAGTAGCTGCACGGTTGGATCGGCGGTCTGCGCGAAGCAGGCAGCGGAGCCGAGTGCAAGCCACGCCGCGAGTAGGCGCTTCACCGCGCGCCTCCGGCGTCTGTAAAGACAGCCTTCGGCAGCATTGCATGCACGCCGACATTGGTGTCCACCAGCTGCGTAATGTCCAGATCGACCGCGACACTGGACAACTGATACGCCTGGTCGCGGCTCAGGTGCTTTTCGGTTTCGAGGAAATTCAGCATGTTATGCAGCGCCATCTCGGTTGCCTTGTTCAAGTCCTGGTTGAAGCCCATGGTGATGTAGGCCGTGGGTGTTTCCGCCATCGGCCACAGCAGGTGTCGGTCCTTGTGAACAACAAAGTGAAAGGTGCCGGTCAGCATGGTTTCCATCGCGGTAATGTCGACCTCGCCATTGCCCTGCCCGGCATGGCCGTCGCCCGCCTCAAACAGAGCGCCCTTGGCATGCACCGGCAGGAAGAGCTTGGTACCCGCCACAAGCTCCTTGTTGTCCATGTTGCCGCCGTGCATCCAGGGGGGCGCGGAGTTCCAGCGGCCGGCGGACTCCGGCGGCGCATCGCCCATGGATCCGAAGAACGGGCGCAGCGGAATCTCAATACCCGGAGCGAACTCGGCGACCATGCGCGCGCGGTCCAGCGGGATGCGCTTCATCAACCCATAGGGATAGTCGTCAGGCAGGTAACCGCGGCCCGCGCTGAAGCCGTTGCAGGCCCAGGGCACATCAATGTCAATCTTCTCGATATCAACCTCAAGCACATCGCCCTGTTCCGCTCCGTCCACGGCAATCGGCCCGGTTAGGATGTGGCTGCCCGGGCCTTTGTCGATGCCCTTCGCCTCATAGAGCGCGGTCACCGAGGCCGGGATGTCAGCAGGCGCGATGCCCATGCTTTTTAACCGGTCCGGGTCGCCGCAGGTGGAAAGCGTATGGACCACAATTGTTGCACCGTCTTTTACGGTGATCACCGGTTTTGCATGCGCCGAGTAGTAGCCCCAGGCGACCGTGGCAGGCGTTGCATCCAGAACCTGCTGAGACCGGGCCTGCATCGTGATGCCGGCAAAGGCAAGGGCTGCCGCGATAGCAAGGGAAGCGTGCATGCCTCCATGTATATCAGGGGTGCTGCTTCTACCATGAGGATCTTTCAGTCGGCCCTCTCCGATTCCTTCTTGCGCGGCGCAGGCTCATGCCGGGCGGCATGGAAGCGATGCAAACCGAAGGTGCCGGCCAGCGGTCCACGCCGCAGCACCGGCGAGCCGACGCGGCCTTCACCCACAAGCGTGGTCAACCGTGCCAATACAGCTTCCAGGCGGGCCGCCTCGCCCGGCGACGGGATCGCCGCCAAGGGAACTTGATAGGAGTGCTCGCCGCGCGCGAGCTCGCGAAGCCGCTTTCCCGCCGGCCCAAACTCTTCTACCAGCTGCTTTTGCGAAAGCATGGCCGCCGCACCCAGGGTGTGAACCCCCCGGGAAGCCAGGCGCTGCACCTGATCGTCCTCCAGCGCGAGCGCCTCTGCACAAGCACTGAGCAGAAGCGGAGCCAGAACGGTCTGCTCGGAGCCGGGCGCTGCCATGGCGATGCCCGGTTTGCCGTGGGCAAGCAGGTAAGCCGTATAGAAGTCAGCGCTGAGAGCGACCGAGGTGTGGAAACCGCAAAGCCGCATGGCCGCGCGCAGCGTGCGTGCCAAAGCGAGCGAGGCCGTCCCCTGCCCGCCGCTGAAGTGAAGTAGAGAAACAACGGCAGCTTCGGAGGTACGCACCTCCGTTTGAGGAGTAAAGCTGGCCGCGGTAGCGAGCATCACCGCTTGGGCGGACTGCTCCAGATCCGGCCGCCTTCCCAACGCAAGCGCACCGCAAAGCTCCGCTTCGGCACCGGTCATGCCGTTTTTCAGTCCCCTTCGACGGGAACGCGCATTGCCGGCGCACACCCGAGGTTCGGTCTCCTCCATATCGAGAACAGCAATGGCCTGCCGACGAAACTCGGGCCTTATTCGCAGAAGGGCCTGCGCCGGAAACTCCGCCGCGCGGCAGCACGCAAAGAACGCTCCGTCGCGCGCTCGTGCTTCTGTTTGCGTGCTCATCAGTTCCTCCCCTTTTTAGGTCCCGCACGGCCGCATGCTGCGCGGCCACGAAAGAAGCTTGCCGACTGGTGCCGCCGGCGCTTGGACCGGAAAAGCCGCGGAGCCGGCCGGGCGCTCCGGAAATGTTTCACGCTGAGCGCGAAAGAGCAGCAGCACCTCCTTGTCGTCCCGGGCTGCCCGGTGCTGCCGACCGCGCGGCAGGAAAAACGGCCTCGGCTGCTCATGGGCAGCGTCAAGCACGATCAATGCAAAACTCGCGGTCCGCAGCAGAAGCTGTGCAGCCTGCCACGCCTGCACCGCCGGAACGGCTTGGCCCGCAGGGGTACAGCGAACCCATAAGAGCTGCCGGAGCAGCACTCCTTCCGCCGCTGCTTCAAACGGGTTCAAGCGATTTCCTGCATCGATCCAGGCGCACCAATCGCCCGCCGCCGTGACCCGGGCAGCTCGGCGCAGCGCGTCGCGGCGGCCGACGGATACGGCTTCCGGCGCGGGGGCGCCATGGTGGGCCAAGTTCATCGGTGCCGGTTGAAAAGCCATAGTGCCTCCCTGCGGAGATGCCGCATCACCTATTCGCTTTTTCTTCGCCTTGCAAGGTTTCCACAAGGATGCGTCCAAACGGTGCGGCTTG
>CAXTSG010000263.1:0-3832 GCA_964246825.1 uncultured Acidobacteriaceae bacterium
CGGCCGGCTGGTGCATGCGCCGGACGTCCGCAAAAGCGAGCGCTACTGGATGCAGAACAGGGAGACACGCTCCGAGCTGATTGTGCCGCTGATCTACAAGAGCGAAGTGATCGGGGTGCTGGACCTGGAGCACACGCGCTCCAACTACTTCAACGAGGAGCATGAGCGGACGCTGACGACGCTGGCCGCGCAGATTGCCATTTCCATTGAAAACGCCCGGCTGTATCAGCGCGTCGCCCAGCAGGAGCAGCGCCTGGAGCATGACCTGGAGATGGCGCGCGAGGTGCAGCTGCGGCTGCTGCCGAGCCGCCCGCCGGAGCATGAGCACGCGGAGTTTGCCGCGCGGTTCCGGCCGGCGCGCGCTATCGGCGGCGATCTGTACGACTTTCTACGCTACGGGCCGGGCAGCTCGGCCCTGGCCGTGGGCGATGTGAGCGGCAAGGCCGCGCCGGCCGCGCTATACGCGGCACTGATGAGCGGCATCATGCGCTCAGCCGGCAGCAGCCACCTGCCGCCGGCTGAGATGCTGGCCCTGCTGAACGATTCGCTCCAGGAGCGGCATGTGTCCGCGCAGTACGTCGCCATGGTGTACGCCGTGTGGAACGACGAAAACATGACGCTGCAGATTGCGAACGCGGGCGCGACGCAGCCCTTGTTCTACCGCCACCGGCCCGACGGTGGCACGATCGACGTTGTGCGCGCGGAAGGCTTCCCGCTGGGCCTGTTCCCCGGGGTGCGCTACGAGGAGATTTCACTGGCGACGCGGCCGGGCGATGCGCTTCTGTTCCTAAGCGACGGCATCACGGATGCGCAAAATGCCGAGGAAGAGATGTTCGGCATGGAACGGGTAATTGAAGTTCTGCGACGAGGCTGCCGGGCAAGCGCGAGTGAGCTGGCTACCCTGATTCTTGACGCGGTGAGTACGTTTCGAGGGGAAGCGGAGCGCTTCGACGATGAAACGGTAGTGGTGCTGCGCGTGCGTTGAAGCAGCTACCATGAATGTGGTTTTCTCAATCCCGTATACGCGGAGCACCCATCTTGCACGATTCCCTTCTCCCCGAGACCAGGACCATCCAACCCGCGCGCAGCATCCGTGGCAGCGTGCAAATGCCCGGCGACAAAAGCATCTCCCACCGCTATGCGCTGCTGGCTTCGCTGGCCGAGGGCACGACGCGCATCACGAACTTCTCCAACGGCGCCGACCCGTGGAGCTCGCTCGGTTGCGGCGAGGCGCTGGGGGCGACTGTAGCAAAGACTGAAGACGGCACGGTGGAGATTACGGGCGTCGGCGGGCGCTTTAACCCGCCCCCCGCGCCGCGCGCCTGCGGCAACTCGGGTTCCACCATGCGCATGCTGGCCGGACTGCTGGCCCCGCAGGCGGGCCGCTTCACGCTGGTGGGCGATGCATCCCTGACGCGGCGGCCTATGGAGCGCGTACGAAAGCCGCTCTCGGCCATGGGCGCGGAGATCAGCCTTGAGGACGGCCATGCGCCGATGACGATTACCGGCAGGCCGCTCCGGGCGACCGACTACACCACGCCGACGCCGAGCGCTCAGGTCAAGACGGCGTTGCTGTTCGCGGGGCTTCAGGCCGAAGGCGTCACAACCGTGCGCGAAGCGGTACGGACGCGCGACCACAGCGAGCTTGCGCTCACGGCTTTCGGCGCGGAGGTAGACCGGACGCTCGACAGCGTGAGCATCCGAGGCGGGCAAAGGCTTGCGGCGATCGAGGCGACGGTGCCGGGCGATCTGTCATCGGCGGCGTTTTTCCTATGCGCGACGCTGCTGTTTCCCGGCTCATCGCTGATCTTCGACCGGCTCAGCATGAATCCGACACGCGCGGCGCTGCTCGATGTTTGCACGGCGCTCGGCGGGCGCTTGGGCGTGATGAGCCTGGAGGAGCAGCACGGCGAACTGGTGGGCACGGTGCAGATGCATGCGCCGGAAGGCGGCATGCGCGGGACGGTGATTTCAGGGGCGCTTTCCGCGCAGATTATCGATGAGCTGCCGGTGCTGGCCGCGATTGCGCCGTATACGGCAACCGGCATCCGCATCCGCGACGCCCGTGAGCTGCGCGTGAAGGAGTCGGACCGCATCGCGCTTGTCGCGCAGAACCTGCGCGCCATGGGGGCCGAGGTGGAGGAGTTTGAGGATGGGCTGGATGTGCCGGGTGGGCAGGAGCCGCACGGCGGAATGATCGATGCGGGCGGGGATCATCGGATTGCGATGGCCTTCTCGGTCGCGGCGCTGCGGGCGACAGGAGAAACCCTGATTCAGGGAGCGGAGTCGGCGGCGATCTCGTTTCCTGAGTTCTTTACCCTGCTGGATGCGGTGGCGGAGCGTTAGAACCGTCGTCCCTGTGGGCGCGGTGCTTACCGCTGCGGTGCCGGCGGAGGCACCGCGATCGGCTTCCCTTCCGAGTCAAGCCCGGTGTTGGGGCTGCCGCCGGGCTGCCCCGGGGTCGGCAGGGCGACGGCCGGTTTGTCCTGCTGCGAAGCCGGCTCCAGGCCCGGAATCGTCGGCGTTTGCGTGATGTTACCGGTCACGGCATCCGCCAGGCTGATGCCGTATTTGTCGAGCGTGCTTGCGAGGATATTGTCGAGCTGCG
Source organism: uncultured Acidobacteriaceae bacterium (assembly GCA_964246825.1). Classification (GTDB taxonomy): domain Bacteria; phylum Acidobacteriota; class Terriglobia; order Terriglobales; family Acidobacteriaceae; genus EB88. Next base: position 2,609 of record CAXTSG010000263.1, read on the forward strand.
CGCGGTCTTTCGCGTAGGTGGCGCGCGCGTTGATAAGGTTGTCCTCGGCGGTAGCGAGGTTGCGCTCCTGCTGAAGCACATTGGCGGTAGTGGAGGCCCCGAGCTTGAGCTTGCGCTGCTCGGCGTCCAGGCTTTGGAAAGCAAACTCGCGGGCGGCATCGGCCGCGGAAACCTGGGCGCGGTCGTTGGTCAGCGCGTACTGCGAGTTGATGACCTGGATGCGCACCTGCACATAAAGCTGCTGGAGCCGCATCTGTTCCTGCCGATATTCCAGCACGGAGCGGGCCTGCTCGGACTGCGCCTGCCGGTTGCGAATTGGAATGTTGAGCGTCAGCCCGGCGCCTTTGTTAGGCGCGGAATTGTTAAAAGCATTACCGACCACCGTGCCGAAGCCGACCTGCGGCGCAAGGCCCGTGCAGCTGCCGAACTGGATGGCGAGCGGGGTGCCGCAGAGCGGGTTCAAGGAGCCGCCGATGCCCGAGCCGCCGTAAAATGCAAAGCCGTCCACGGTAGGCAGCATGCCGTTTTTCTCGCCGCGCAGCGTAATCTCGTCGTTCTTGAGCGCAAGCAGCGCCTGTTCAATCTCAGGCCGGTTGGCCTCGGCCTCCCGCACCAGGTCGTCCACCGGCGTGCGTTCCTCGGGAGTTTGCACCAAGTTGACGCGGTCGGTCGGCACTACGGGCGCGCCGGACAGAACCGGATCTTCCAGGTTGCGCGAGATCGCCTGCTTCATAATGAGCTGCTGGTACTCAAGCGTGCTGCGGGCGGAGACTACGGCCTGCTGATCGCTGGAAACCTGGCTTTTCGCATTGACCACATCCAGCGGAGCAAGCGTGCCGATCTCCAGCTGCTTCTGATCATCGGCCGCAAGTTGGGTCGACTGGTCGAGCGCGCGCTGCTTGGCCTGTACATCCTCATACGCGCTCACCAAGCCCCAGTAGATATTTTCCACCTGGTTGACGGTGTAAAGCACCTGCTGGCGAAAAGCGGAGTCGGACACGCGCCGATTGTTCTTGGCCTGCACGATGAAGCGCCCATTGATGCCCGGACCGAAGCCGCGCAGCAGGTGCTGCGTCAGCTGGATGTTGATCGTGCTCAGGTGCCGGATTCAGTTAAGGAATCCGGAACTCAGGCCGGAAGCACCTTCACGGGCATTCACGATGTGAAGCACCCAATCCTGGACAAGCCACCGTGGGAAGAGCCGGTCAGAACGTACCCTGAGAC
>CAXTSG010000264.1:0-3818 GCA_964246825.1 uncultured Acidobacteriaceae bacterium
GGAAAGCGGAGCCGCGCCCGGCGGCTCATCGGGCGCAAGCGTGAGGTGCACGGTGGTCCTGCCCGGCTCCCCGTCGCAGCGCATCTCGGTCAGCGTGCCGTGAACCACCGCCAGAGCAGGCGGAAAGTCCGGAACAAGCGGAGCGCCGGGCTCCCGCATCGCCGCGGGGACAGCCTGCCATAGCTCAACCGCCTCGTTATGGTCCGGCCCGAACCAGTGCTCGGCCACATAGCGCGAATAGTTCCCGGCCATCCTGGGCTGGTTGCCGTGGAGCAAAATATTCGCCGTCACAAGGTGGTAGCCCGCGCGCCAGGGCTCCAGCGCTTCAGCCTTTTGCGCGTCAAGGTAGGCCTGCTGCATCAGGTGGAGCCGCCACTCCAAAAGAGCGAGCTCAACATAAGCGGGCGCGAACATGGGCGAAAGCTCGGTGACGCGGCGCAGGGCAATCTGGGTGGCGCGGAGCTGATCATCGCTCTGCCGGTCGAGCGGGTTCAGCAGCATGGTCGCGGCGAAAAGGGAACGGGCGCGCGCCGGGTCGCGCGCAAGAGCAGCGGCCCACTCGCGCCGGGCATCCTCATCGCGGCCTGCCTCGAAATCAAGAAATCCTAACTCCTCGTGCGCGCCCGCAAGTCCCGAGTCGAGCGCAAGGGCCTGCTCAATCAAAGCGCGGCCGCGCTCGCGGTCGTGCTCGCCGATATGGAAGCAGCCGAGTTCATAGTCGGCTTCGGCAGCCGTGAGCTTCCGCTCCGAAAAGGTCTTCGGGTCCATGCCGCCGTCGGCCGGCAGCACGCCGGCGGTAAAAGCAAAGCGGCGCACATACTGGTCGAGGCCTTTGTCAAACACGGCGGGGTCGCCGAAAATTTCGCGGAAAGCCTGCTGCTGGTTGACGCCGGTTTGCAGCTTCTGAACAAAAGCATTCAACTTCTGACCGCCGTCCATGCCCGGGCCGAACAGCATAAAGTGGACCATGGCCCAGGCCTCGGCATAAAAAAGCTGCGTCTTCTGCTCGTCGCGGTAATAGAGCGAGCGCTCGTTCACATCAAGCATAGCGGTCGCCGGCACAAGTACCAGGGACCGCTTCAAAACGCCGATGCGCTCCGAAGGCGCGCCGATCAAGATGCGGTCGCCCTCGAAGCGCGTATAAGCGTAAAACTCCGCCGAGCCTTCATCAAGCCAGGTGGGCAGCCAGTGCAGATTGGCATGCATAACGCTGTGCGTGTACTCATGAAAAACAACCTCATGCCCGTTGCCGGCCCAGTTATCCAGCCGAACCAGCGCAAACTGCTTTTCCCAGCCGCGATGAAACTCTCCGGCCACCTGGTTGCCCTGCCTCTTCCACAGCGCCGGAGCAAGGCTGCGCAGGGTTTCGCCGTCGCGGGCCGCCACAATGGTAAGCGGCGCGCCGGAGCCGATCTGCTCCTTATGGAAGCGAAGAACAAAAACATGGCGGATCTGCTCAAACTCATTAGCCACCATCCGGCCGTCGCGGCCGGATGCATCGGTCAGCACGCGAAAGTGCGGGCTGCGAACCTCGGTCCAAACAGGCTCAGCCTGCGCCGCCCAAGGCAGCAAAAGGATAAGAAAAAAGCCCAGGATGGACGCAGCGAGGCGCATGCGGCTCATCCTAGCGACGCCGGGCGGGTGGGTCAATCCCACCAAAGAGTGATGCTCCGAGCCGCTGATGGACGGCAGTCCCGAACCGCCCTCCTCGCATTTGCCTCCATATTTTGGCTGCCCCTCGCGGGCAGAGTTGTTACGACGCACGCCATCAGGAAAACTCTTCAGAACTTCGCAACCAAAGAAACGCCCAGCCCCCGCCGGATGTTTACCGGATGGTGGCCATGTTCAACGTGTTTAAGGTAGTGCCGCCGGAAAAATCGGCCTCATGATGGACACATGCTGCTGATTCCGTGTCATTCGATTGGTTATACCCTCGAACGGCCCACTACGCGGACATAGCAATACAAATAAATCCGGCTGCGGAACTACCGTTGTTAAACATTGGGCTGACGGCAACATGCTTATCGCACCTTGTTCGTTTCCCTAGGGCGTGTTCAGGCATCGGTTCACCGCCTGCGTGCCTTCCGGGCTATAGTCGGGAGCATGCGGCATCCTCTACATCGCGCCCATCAAGCAGCTCTCAGATGCCGGTCCACCCTTGTCTCTTGATGAACCTCAAAGCGACGGATTATCAAAGCATATCCCGGAACTGGACGGAATACGCGGGTGCGCTATTTTGCTTGTGGTGGTGCATCATGTTCGCAAAGGTTGATGCCGTATGAGCGGGGCGGGGCTCATAACTGCGATGGATGTTCTCGGCCTGGGCTTTCTGGGTGTTGACATTATTTCGCTTTATCTGGTTTTTTGATCACTCGCAACCTTCTCGCCAAGCGCACGCAGCAGCGCTTTTACCGCAACTTCTATGCTCGTCGGATTTTACGTTTGGCCCCTGCCTACCTTATGACGATAGCAATGGTTGCGCTGCTGGCTCCCGACTACAAAGGCTCACTACTCTTGTCTCTCGTGTACTTGGCTGATTTCGCGGCGCTTTTTCATGTGCCTGTGGGCTACGGCATCTTGTGGTCAGCCTGCTCGCGGTTACATCAGGGCTTGCTATAGGCTCCGGGGTGCTCATCAGAAGATGGCTGGATCTGTCGGCGCTGCACTTAAAGGCGCGGTTTGACGGCTAGCTTTCCTACCCCTGCTGCTCCCCGGCCTCGCCCAGCGTCAACCGCGCGGCCATGCGGCGCTTGCCGCGAAGAAAAGTGACCGTCACGGCATCGCCGACCTGGTGCTTGTCCATAACATCGGAAATATCCTCCTTGGAGGTAACAGGCCGGCCGTTGATAGCAAGCAGAAGATCGCCGCCTAGCAGAATCTCCATGTTGCCGAGGTAAGCACGCTCAGTGCCGCCGTGGAGCCCGGCCTGCTGCGCGGCCCCGCCGGGCACCGTTTGCACAATCAGCATCCCCGAATCCGCGGCCAAGCCCATCTGCTCGGCAAGCTCCGGGCCGATCGCGATCGAATCAATCCCGAGCGAAGGCCGTCGCGAGCGTCCGGTTTTCTGAATATCCGCAAGTACGGCCCGCGCGGTATCAATAGGAATGGCAAATCCGATCCCCGCGCTCTGGTCGACCGACTGATTCGGATTGGTGGCAATCAGGGTATTGATGCCGATCACCTCGCCGCGCGAGTTCAGCAGCGGCCCGCCGGAGTTGCCGGGATTGATGGCCGCATCGGTCTGGATGGCGTTCTCAATCTCGCCGCCCTGCGGCGAGCGCACGGAGCGAATTGCCGAGATAATGCCGGTCGTCATGGTGCCGTTCAGCCCGAACGGGTTGCCGATTGCGTAAACCTTCTGGCCGGGCACCAGGTCATGCGACTGCGACAAAAGCACCGGCTGCAGATTGGGCGCGTTGATCTCCAGCAGCGCAATGTCGTGGCGCGGGTCGCGGCCGATAATGCTGGCCTTGTAGCGGTGCTTGTCCCAGGTCTGCACCTCGATATTCTGCGCATCCGCGATCACATGATAATTGGTCGCGATATGGCCCTGCCGGTCCAGAATAAAACCCGAACCCTGGCCCTGCGCCGGCACCGGGCCGTAGAAAAAGTTCATCTGCACGGTCGTGGAGGTCACGTTCACCACCGACGGCAGCAGGCGCTTGTAGACGGAAATGTTGTTCAACTCCTCGGCATCGTACTCGGGCGCGGCTTTCACTTCTTCAAGCACCAGCGGCGCGGCCGAGCGGCTTTCCCCCAGCGAGGGCAGCAGGTGCTCGGTCCCGGGAACGGCGCCGAAGCGGCCGGAAGCCGCATAC
>CAXTSG010000265.1:0-3783 GCA_964246825.1 uncultured Acidobacteriaceae bacterium
CTGATCAAGCAGCGCCGCGAGTCGATCGAGCAGTTCACCAAAGGCGGCAGGCCGGAGCTGGCCGAAAAGGAAGCGGGGGAGATCGTAATGATTGAAGCCTACCTGCCGCGGCAGGCCGGGGAGGCCGAGCTCGGGCCGCTCATCGCGGAGGTGCTGGCCGGGCTGAAAGCAGGCGGCGCGGAGCTGGGTCCGAAGGCGATGGGTGCCGCGATGAAGGCGGTGAACGAGCGCATCAAGGAAGCGGGGCTACGGGCGGATGGGCGGCAGGTGAGCGAATTGGTGAAGGCGGGGCTGGCGGGCTGAAAACTTCCATGCATGCTGCACTTCGGTACACCGCTAAGGGTGTTACTTAACGGTGTACTGGCATGGAACGAGCGATGTCGATGTGCACAGTGTTTTAACACTTACATCCCACTCCACCTACTGTATCTGCTTCACTAATGCCCGGTAGTCCGCATCGGACCCTTGCTGCAGTACACCCTTGACGTCCGCCACGCCTTCGCGCGACATACCGTGGACTTCAAAGTCCATGCGCTTACCCTTCAGTTCGCCTGTTATCATGGCTTGTTGAAAAGCATCACTGCTTGATGACTCAACAACCCCGTTTATCATCATAAGTTCACCTCCGGTCATAAGTTTATTAATAGTGAATGTCACTGGTGTCATGTGTCCCGCTATCTCCATCTCCGCTTGAGCCTGATAAGTCGGGATGATGGATGTCAGGTCGGTCGGCTTCATTGTTACTTTTATTGCCGCCGGCTGCTCCATATGTGTCATGACATCGCCCTGATACTTCACCAGGCAATCCACTCACCGTTGATTGCTCCACCCTTGCCGGGCACGACGGAGTGAAACAGGTTCGGCATCATGTTGTATAGGAAGTAACCGCCTATACATAGAAAAAAGATAACCGAAAGGATACCGGCTCCGCTGCGCCGAGGACGCATGCTGCGCGGGTTTGTAGGAAAATAGAACATCATCTCTCCCTAATTACCACTGAGTGAAGCGCATAACGGCAATCCGTATTTAGAATCGGCCCATGTTTGACGCGCGCGTTCTAAGCCTCTTGTTCAGTTCGGCCTTTCCGTTCATGCCCGGTGCGGTAGATGGGCACCTACTCATCAATGGTTGCTCCGCCGTCTCCAATGCAGACGCGGCAAAGGTGCTTAGGGTTGATGTCGGCACCATTCGGATGGAAAGCTCGACGCCGGAGGAAGGCCACACTCGCTGCGTGTACAAGAGCATGGAGAAGGTTGTCGGCGCAACCGATGCGCTTGCCGGCGAACTCGATATCGATGCCTACCGGCTGGCCAGCGCCGAACGCGCGCAAAAGCAGCTCGCTGATCGCGGTAATCCCGATCTTCTCGTAAAAACGGCAGACGGCCCCGACGTTGACGATGCGGCCATTCTCAGCGAACAGGTCGAAAGCGATATCAATCGCGAGCCCGGCTTTGTCGTCCGCCACGATCGGAACGTTGTTGCAGTGGAGATGCCCGGTTCCTTTATGCAGGAGCGGCCGGCCGGCTGGTCCTACAGCATGCAGGCGCTCGGCCTTGCCGGTGCGGGCGCGCATGTGCTGGGTCCGCTTTTTCCTGACGCATGCGACGTGGTGCCTCGCCGGCAGCTGCAAACCCTTATAACACTGCAGCCCGCCGTATTGACGCCGGACGCGACCGGCTCCATGTCTAGCTGCAAGCTCACCGCGGAAATCGGCGGATCCTCCAGCGGCAGTGTTTCTATCCGAGTAGAGCACTATGCTTCGGAGGACGACATACACTCCGCCCGGCAGTACGGAAGTCTCGGAACCCTCGCACACGGCATCGACCCGGAAGATTTTGTCATGGTTCCGGACGGTGTACGCGGCAAGGCTACCGGCGTTCACGACGATACCATCGCCAGCATCGAGGTCAATGATCCCGACGCCAATGCTTTTGTAAGCCCGTCTTACTTTTATCGCGTACAGCGAGCGGCCCTACAGGCGGCCGGGGCTACCGTGCAGCCCGCACCGCAGTTCGGCGAAGAACCGGCCGCGCTTTCCCCTCAAGCTCCAGCGCCGCCAGCGGCGCCTTCGGCGCTCGGCAGCTTCCTTCAATCCATTGAAGGCATGGATTTTTTCACCCTGCTGCCCATTCTTATTCCGGTGCTGCTGCTCGGCGGCTACGTGAGGCGCAGCATGCGCCGCAAACGCCTGCTTTCCCAAGGCATCCTCGCCAAGGCCCGCATCACCGCGGTCCGCGATACAGGTACCACCGTCAACAATCGGCCTCTGGTGCGCTACGACGTCATCATTACAACTGCTACAGCCGGGGAGTACCGGGCAAGCACAACCAAACTTACCAACCGCCTTATATCGCCGGCGTCCCTCATCGGCACCTCCCAGCCGGTGCGCTATGACGCAAATAACCCGCAGAGCTTTATATTTATCAACGATTTCTAGGCAGAACGCGAACAAAGGTGCCTTCAGGCAGTTCGCCCTCTACAAGATGAACGACACCGTTCTTCACAAAGCCCGTTACTTCGGAAAGCTGATTTTCAGGGGTTTGCCGCTGGAGTAAAGAGCGCTGCGGCGACGCTGCGACTCTTGCTGCGGCCTTTGCTGCGACGGGTAAAGCATCAGGAGCGGTGCCTGCGTCGGGCTTCCGGCCACGCGCCATCCCACGATCCATCCCACGATCCATCCCACGATCCATCGCCTCGTTTGCCAGCCGGTCGGCTTCCTTGTTTTTTCCGCGCAGCACATGCTGCATTTCAAAGCGGTCGAGCTTGGCGATGCGGCGCTTGGCTTCCTCGTAGAGCGGCTTGAGGTCGGGGCTTTTGACGCTGTACTGCCCCTTGATCTGCTTCACCATCAGCTCGGAGTCGGACACCACGCGCAGGGCTTCAGCACCGTGCTCAACCGCCCAGCCGAGCGCGGCCAGCAGGCCCCCATACTCAGCGGCGTTGTTGGTGCGGATGCCGAGAAACTCGCTCAGCTCGGCCAGGGGCGCGCCGGCCTCGGTTTCAATCCAAACCCCGTAGCCGGAAGGGCCGGGGTTGCCGCGGGAGCCGCCGTCGCAAAAAGCCGTTACCCGGCCCGGATTCGCTTTTGTCATGGAGGCTAGTGTACCGGCCTTTCGTCGCTCCCGGGCGACTGCCCCCGCGAAGCCCGGAAGATCAAGGCCGGTCCGGGGGTGCCTTGCGCGCCAGCAGGCCGAGCAGTTCCTCTAATTCGCCGCGCAGCCCGCGAACCCGTGCTTCCAGGTCCGCGCGGGCGGCCTCCGGGGGCGGCTGGAGCCGCGCGTGCGCCGGGGCGGCGGCTTCCGCAAGCACGCCCTTAGCACCCGCAATCGTATAGCCCTCTTCATGGAGGAGCCGCTTGATACGCAGCGCCATGTCCACATCGCGGCGGCGGTACAAACGCTGGCCGGTGCCGCTTTTGCCGGGGCGCAGCTGCGGGAACTCCGTTTGCCAAAAGCGGAGAACATAGGTGGGCACGCGGCACAGCGCGGCAACCTCGCCGATGCGGAAGTAAAGCTTGTCCGGGATGGCGGGCGCGTCGGTGCTTGCGCCTCCCACGCCGCGCGGCCGGCTTTTGATGCCGGTTCCCAGTTTTGTTTTCGACCCGTCCCTCATGCGCCGTTCATCCATGTTCGGGGGCTCCTGCCCCCAAGCGGTAAGCCTTGCAGGTGATAACGCGGCCGCGGGGAAAAAGATGCGTCGGAGCGCTTCCGGGCAGTATAACGGGTGCTGCCCTGCCCGGAAGCCTTTTCGGGGGGAACAAGGGAGCACCGCCCTGCGTACCAC
>CAXTSG010000266.1:0-2031 GCA_964246825.1 uncultured Acidobacteriaceae bacterium
ACATTTACCTGCAAACCACGGCCTCGGGCGACCCGATTGTCGGCGCGCCCGGCGGCACCGAAGGGCTCGGCAGCCTGCAGCAGGGCATGCTGGAGCAATCCAATGTGAGCGTCGTAGATCAGTTTGTGCAGATGATCGTGGCGCAGCGCGGCTATGAATCGAACTCGCGCGTTGTGAAAGCCGCCGACGAGATGATGCAGCAGATCAACCAGCTGACGCAGTAAGCCCGGCAGGGGAGAAAGCAGAAGCACCCGGATCAAGCGGTTTCTTTTCGGCAACTTCGTATGCATGTGCTTCTGCTTCGCCGTGCAAACGGCACAGGCAGGGCCCGGCGCGTACCGCATCACCGGCGACCGCGCGGCGGCCGCGGTGGCGGCGGCGCATCCCGAGCTGTCGGGCGATGCCATCGAGCTGCCCGTCCCGATCGCTGCCGATACCGCGGCACCGCTTCTCAGCGCGGGACCCGTGGAGCGGTGGGGCGCTTCCGCTACCGCGCGGGTGTGCCTGCAATGCCAAGGCGCGGGCGTGTGTCTTCCTTTTTATGCGATTGTGCATCTGCAGTCCGCGCCGGCTTCTAAGCCTGAAGGCTCGGCACCGGTGCCCCGATCGGAGCCGCCGGCCGCGATGCACGTCGGCCAGCGCGCTTCCCTGCTGATCGACAGCGGCATGCTGCATTTGGAAGTGGCCGTGACCTGCCTCCAGGCAGGCGCGGTCGGCAGCACGATTCGGGTGGCGGGGCCGGGACGGCGCATCATTTACAAAGCCGCGGTACTTGACGGTGCGACTCTTCGGGGGACTTTATGACGCGCCTCCTGTTGGCGGCACTTCTGCTTTGCGGGCCCTTGCTGCCGCTCCGGGCGCAGGAAGCGAGCGACCTTGCCAAGCTGCTGCCGAAAAAGCTCCAGCCGAAGCAGCAAACACCCGCGCAGCTTCGCGCCGATTACATTACCCGCCTTCAGGAAGCGAACCTGCCCGTTGCCGGCGCGCAGTCTATCGGCAGTCTTTGGGCTCCGGGAGCCGCGCTTGCCGATCTTTCCACCGACTACAAGGCGCACGGCTTGAATGACACAGTGATTGTGCAGGTAGCGGTTCAGACGACCGCCGCGCAAAGCGGCTCCGTCAACAGCCAGCGGCAGTTCAGCACGACTTCGGGCATTTCAGGGCTGGCCGGCGGCATCGCCACGCACGGCACCAATCCTTTGCTGAACGCGCAAAGCAATACCGCGCTGAAGGGCTCGGGGCAGACCGCCTCTAATACCACTTTTGCCACCAGCCTGACCGGCCAGGTGATCGCCGTGCTGCCGAACGGCAACCTGGTGGTTGAAGCCGAGCGGCAGATTTTCATGAACAATCAGCACGAAAACCTGGTTGTGCGCGGCGTTGTGCGCCCCGGAGACATTTCCGCCGCGAACACGGTCCCGTCCACCTCCCTCAGCAATCTTGAGATAGAGATGAAGGGCAAGGGCATCATCTCCGACAGTGTCCGCTCTCCCAATCCACTTACCAGGGCCGTTTTGTGGCTCTTCGGGTTTTGACCGCATGCCTTTGAACTTCTTACAAATTCGACTGCTGCTCGGCTGGGCGCTTCTTTTAGCGGCCTGCCTGCCGGCTCACGCCGCCCCCGGCCGCCCCGTGCTGCTCCGCGACATTGCCGATGTGGAAGGGGTGCGCGACAACCAGCTGGTGGGCTACGGCTTGGTGGCCGGGCTGCACGGTACGGGCGACCGCCAGCAAACTTTCTTTACGGTGCAAACCCTGGCAAATGCCATGCAGCGCATGGGCGTGCAGATCAATCCCGCGCAGGTTGTGGTGAAGAATGTTGCCGCGGTGTTTATTACCGCGACGCTGCCTGCCTTTGCCGGCGCGGGCACCAAGATCGACCTCACGGTCGCCTCGGTCGGCGACGCGAAAAGCCTGGAAGGCGGCGTGCTCCTGCTGACCTCGCTGCGCGGCCCCGACGGCCAGGTGTATGCCGAAGCGCAGGGGCCGATCGTGCTCGGGGGCTACAGCGAGGGGGTTGCCGGCAATGTT
>CAXTSG010000266.1:2041-3764 GCA_964246825.1 uncultured Acidobacteriaceae bacterium
ATCGTGGAGCGCAGCGTGGAGGTCGACCTAAGCCGCTTTCGCACGGTTTCGCTGCTGCTGCGCAATGACGACTTCACGGCGGCGCGCGATGCCGCCGACATCATCAATCGCTCCCTCGGCCGCCCCGCCGCGGTCGCGGTCGATAGCCGCCGCATCGCGATCGATGTCGCCGGGGCCGGGGAAAGCTCCGTGCCGCTGCTGATTACGCGGGTGCAGAACCTGGCGATCAACTTCCATGAACCGGCAAAGGTCGTGGTGAATGAGCGCACCGGCACCATTGTGTTGGGCGGGGACGTGACGCTGTCGCCGGTTTCGCTGCTGCACGGTTCGCTCACGATTGAGGTAGCGACCGCCATTGCGGTTTCGCAGCCGGGTCCGCTCAGCAACGGCACCACCAGCACGGTTCCGGAAACCGCGCTGGCCGTCAAGGACCCGCCGGCACAGTCGATCCGCCTGGACAACGGCGCCAATGTGGACGAGCTCATGCGAGGGCTTCATGCGATTGGGGCCACTTCGCACGATATTGTGGCGATTCTTCAGGCGATCAAGGCCGCGGGTGGACTTCAGGCCGATTTGGAGGTGATCTGATGTCAACCATTGCCGGAACCTCAGCGGCAGCGGCGGCCCAAGCGCAGGACGATCTGGCGCTCGGCCGGGCGGAAGGCAACAGCAAGTCACGCGAGCAGCAGAAGATCGAAAAAGCCGGCAAGGATTTTGAGTCCATCCTGCTGGGCAGCTGGCTGCAAGGGGCGGAGCGGAGCTTTGCTGCCGCCCCGGGCGGCGAGGATGAGGAGGACGGCGGGAAAGATCAATACATGGGCATGGCCATGCAGCAGTTGGCGGGCACCCTGGTCAACTCCGGCGGGATCGGCATTGCCCGGATGATCACCGGGCACCTCCAGGCAGCGGCTCAGAAGGCCGTCGGAACGGAGGCTGTGAAGCCGAAAGACTGAGCCGGAACAAGAAACTTGAAAAAACTTTCGTCATGGACTGAACAAATTGGGACTCAGTGCCGATATGGTACTCGTCCCAAGAGGGAGGCCATGATGCAGATCCATCTGAACGGAACGGGTGCGGTGACCGGGGTTGCAGCCGGGGAGCAGGTAAAAGCAACGACGAACCGGGCAGCGGCGCAGCCGGCGGAGCCGCAGGATACAACCTCGCTGTCCGGAAACAGCCTTGCAGTGCCGTCGCTGACCGCACAAGCGCTGGCAACCGCGGACGCCAGGGCCGCCAAGGTGGAAGCCTTGCGGCAGGCGGTAGCCAATGCGGCTTATGTGGTGGACCCGGCGCTGGTTGCGGACGCAATTATCAGCGCGGGGATATAAACCCCGCAAAAGAGCGGGAACAGGCAGGAGGCGGGTCGGCATGGAAGCGGACTTACGAGTAGAAGGAACGCATCCGGAGGAGGGTTCGTGGCTCGCTTTCGCCGAAGAAGCGGAACGGCTGACGGCAAGCCTCCACAGGGCGGTGGAGGCTATTGCCGACAACGTCCCGGATGCATTGGTACATGAGATCGGGGAGCAGCAGGCGCGATGTTTGCGCCTTCTTGCCGCCTTGCAGGCATTTTCGCTTTCCGGGAGCGGGGGCCGGCATTTGCAGGCAGGGTTGTGCAGCCGCCGTCTCGGCCGCGCGCTGGGGCAGCTGCAGCGCGCCAACAATCACTATCGAGCGGTGCTGGAGCACTCGGGCAGGACGCACCGCATGCTGCGCTCGCTTTTCG
>CAXTSG010000267.1:0-3761 GCA_964246825.1 uncultured Acidobacteriaceae bacterium
CAGCTTGGGCTGGTCGCCCTGTGCCTGCTGCTTTTCCACGTACACGATAAAGGTCAGCGCGCGCAGATTGGTCGGGTCTACCTTGAGCAGACGGCGGGCAGCGTCTACCGTTTTGGGGGTGTCGTTGGCCTGCTGGTACGCACCCACAAGCTGCTCCAGCAGTTCCTGCTTCACGACCGAGTTGGGGTACTGCTGTAGAAAAGCCTCGATGGCCTGCGCCTTGGCGGCAGGGGAGCTTTGCCCCACGGCATTGGTGTAGGCGTTGTATTCGGCAGGGTCCTTGATGGTGATTTGACCGCCGGCCTGGGTGCCGGTACCGGGAGTTCCGGTCTGGGTCGGCGAGGCAGCCTGGCTCGGCGCGGTGGCGGGGGCTTGTGCGACGGCAGGCAGTGCGGCAAGTGTGCCGGTCGCAAACACGACTAGCGAAGTAACGACGACCTTGTTCATGCAACGCTCCTAAAACATTCTGGGAATTACTTGAGATGCAGTTTCCGCGCTGCTTTCCTTCACCGAAGAGGAATGGAGGACGCCGGAACCGTTCACACCTCTTATAACGCACAACCCGGTCGCTCCGAAACACAGGGTGCCTGGAGTATGTCCCGAAGCGGGCATTTTCAGTCACCCGCTTTCCGCATCTCCATCCCTATGCATACAGACCAGGGATTCTCACCCAAGGAAACCGCACCGCTTGCCGGCCATGTCGCCGTGGTTACGGGCGCGGCGCGCGGCATCGGCGAGGCGGTTGCTCATGCCGTGGCCGCTCTCGGCGCGCATGTTGTGTTGACGGCGCGCGACGAAGGCCGGCTCCGGGAGGTGCAGGCGGCCATTACCGACAAAGGCGGCGCGGCAAGCGTTTTCCCACTTGATCTTGGCGATGAGGCTGCTGTGCTGCGGCTGGGAGATCTCCTCCGCGAGCGCTTCGGCCGCTGCGATGTTCTGGTCAACAATGCCGGAGTCGGCTTCTTCGGCAAGCCCCTGCATGAAACCGCGCCCGAGGACTGGGATCGAACCTTTACCGCCAATCTTCGCGGCCCTTTTCTCATGATCCGCGCTGTGGCTCCCTCGATGATCGAGCGGAAAACAGGACACATCATCAACATTTCTTCCCTGGCCGGGCGCAATCCCCTGCCGAACGGGGCGGCTTATGCCGCGTCCAAGTGGGGGCTTAACGGCTTGACATACTCCGCGGCCGAAGAGCTGCGGCCCCACGGCATCCGCGTTTCCGTGATCGCGCCGGGCTCGGTCAATACCGGCTTCGGCGGGGGCTCGCCGGACGAAGAAGCGCGGGCGGCGCGCAAGGTCCAGCCCGGAGATGTTGCCGATCTGGTGAAGATGCTCCTGCTGCAAGCGCCGCAAAGTTTTGTCAGCGAGATCCTGCTGCGGCCGACGAGCAAATCCTGATCAGGCGGCGCGGCCCGGTTTGCGGATGCGGGCTGCCAAGGAATCTCCGTCCCAAAGGCTCTGCCGCAGCACCCGCGCGGCAAAAGATTCCTCCGCCAGAATGGCAACAACCGGGGCGAGAAACGGCAGCAGCTCGCCGAAAACCCGGGTTTCCGTCGTGACCGCCCACAGCATCATGAAGCCGTACCAGAGCGGCAGCACCAGCAGCCAGGCGCGCAGCTGCGCATCCGCAAGCCTGCGCCGGTACAGGAGCAGAAAAGGCCAGGCAAAAGCAAAAGCGCTCGCCAGCTGCGGCCAGTAGCGCAGCCGGAAGAACATGTGGAGGTTCCAGGCCGAGCGCGTGAAATACTCCGATGGGTTGGCACCGAACAGGGTGAACACAATGTGGTGCCAGGCGGCCCAGTAAGCCCCCAGCAGCAGCACCACGCCGATAACCGGAGGCCGCAGCAGGCCGCGCCAGCGCGGAGCGCCCTCGGGACCGGTTACCTGCGATAGGGCCCAGAACGGCAGCAGCAGCAGCGTGGTTTCACGGTTCAAGGTAGCCACGGTGAACAGGACAACAAACCACACGAGAGGCTTGCGGAAGTAGATCAGGTAAAAGCCCAGCGAGAAGGCCGCGAGGCTGGGCATGTCGTAGACATAGCGGAAGTTCTGCACGGTGTGGACGATGTATTCCACCACGCACATGCAAAGAAAGATTGGAAAAACCACCGGCCGCAGCAGGGATCGACGGCTTGCTCCGTCATAAAGCCGGACAGCTACCCAGCCGCTGAAGAGCACGCAGGCGATGCCGATGAAGAACTCGAGCACCATGCCGGGCGTGACCCCGCGCGGAAAGAAGTAGTCGTTCCGCGCCAGATGCCTGCTGTACCGGAGGGCCCAGGGCGCGTGGTCTACAAAGCGGTACAAGGGCGCAAGCAGCAGGCGAGTTTGGAACGGGAGGCGCTCCGAGCCGTCTTCCCAGAGCTGGAGATTGACATACGGAAACTCAAGGTAGATATAAGCCCCGACAAACTGCACGGCGGCCAGCACATACAGTGCGAGCAGCCCGGCATGCTTCAATCTCGGCGCAGCCTTCTGCCGCCAGTCCACGGCGGACACTGGGGCGAGCTTCGGGCTTGGATGCTGGGCAAGCAGGGGCATTCGCGGGTTGGATGCAGATTGCCGCGGCCTGCCCCCGGAAGGAAGCCCAGAATGCTTTGGTGCGGGGCCTGCCTGTACCTTGAGTAACTTAAACTACTCTTCAAGAATGATTACCGGCTTACCGAAAGGTCGCGCACAGCCGGGAACTCCCCTAAGATGAAGTGCAGGAAAACAGCATTTGCTGAAGTTAAAGAAAATTCAAATCCTTGGATTCAAATCCTTTTGCGACAAGGCGGAAGTCACCCTTCCGGGCAGCGGCATCGCCGTGGTGGTGGGCCCGAACGGCTGCGGCAAGTCCAACATTCTGGACGGCGTGACCTGGGTTCTCGGCGAGCAAAGCGCCAAGTCGCTGCGCGGCGGCAAGATGGAGGACGTGATCTTCGCAGGCACGCGCGAGCGCCGCTCACTGGGCATGGCCGAGGTGTCGCTTACCCTGATTGACCCGGAAGTGTACGAAGCCGGCGCGCCGGTGCCCGAGCCGCCGACGCCGGAGGCCGACTGGGACGAAGCGGAACTGCGCGCCGGACGGCTCCGGGAAACGGAGCGAAGGATCGCCGAGGCGCAGCCCGGCCCGGTCGCGGGCGACGACGAGGACGCGGAGGCGGATGCCTCCGATGAGGTAGTCCTAAAAATTCGCCGCCGCAAGTTCCAGCGCTATGTACAGCGCGGCGAGATTGTAATTGCGCGCAGGCTTTTTCGCACCGGCGAAAGCGAGTACCTGCTGAACGGCAAGCTGTGCCGGCTTGCGGATATCCGCGACATCTTCATGGGCACCGGGCTCGGCCCGGAGTCCTACGCAATCATCGGGCAGGAGCGCATCGGGCAGCTTCTAAGCTCCAAGCCGCACGACCGCCGCGCCATCATTGAAGAAGCAGCCGGCATTACCCGCTTCAAAACGACGAAGCGGCTGGCCGAGCTGCGCCTGGAGCAGGCGCGGGGGAACCTGGCCCGCATCGACGACATCTTTGACGAGGTTGTAAAGCAGGTGGCCGTGCTTAAGCGGCAGGCCGCGAAAGCCGAGCGCTACGGTGCCCTGCGCGATGAGCTTCGCGGAAAGCTGCGGGTGGTTTTGGCGAGCAAGCTGCTCGACATGGAGGAAGAAGCCGCTGGGCTTGCCGAGCAGATGGGGGACTTAAGCCGGTCGATAGAACAGCAGAACCGCGAAGGGGAGCGGCTGCAGGCCGAGGTGGGTGCCGGCAGGGAACGCGGCTACGGAC
>CAXTSG010000268.1:0-427 GCA_964246825.1 uncultured Acidobacteriaceae bacterium
CACCCAGGCCTACCGCGTCGAGCTTGCCATGACCAACGCCGTCATCCGCGAGCTCGGAAGCCGCACCGCCTTTCGCACCGTCACCACCGACGACCCCGGCGCGGCCGACGCCGTTCTCCACGGCGACATCACCTCCTTCACCGTCTACGCGCTCACCTACGACTCCACCACCAATCAGTCTTCCAGCTACCTCATTACCGTCACCGCGCGCGTGCGCCTCGTTGACCGCGACGGCCGCACCCTTTATCAAAACAACAGCTACCTGTTTCGCCAACAGTACGAGTCCACCCAGGACCTCGTTTCCTTCCTCCAGGAAGACCCGGCCGCCGTCGGGCGCTTGTCGCGCGCCTTTGCCCAAAGCCTTGTCGCCGACATAACGGAGAGCTTGTAGATGGGCGCGGGCGTTGGTTCCACCGCCCGCGTTCTG
>CAXTSG010000268.1:437-3739 GCA_964246825.1 uncultured Acidobacteriaceae bacterium
CGCTTTCTGGCCGAGATTCAAACCGGCAAGCTCCGTCCCGGCTACGTCCTGGTCGGCGACGAGGCTTTCCACTACGAACGCTGCCGCCGCGCTCTTCTTGACAGGTTCGCGCCGGACGATCTCCGCGAGTTCTGCCTTCACGACCTCGACCTTGCCGACATCTCCATCTTCGATGTACTCGACCGCGCGCAGTCGCCCTCGCTCATGGCCCCGTTCCAGCTCCTGTTCGTGCGCGGCGTCAAGGCGCTCTACGGCCGCGGCGCGAAAAAAGAAGAGTTCGCCGCCATCGACCGCTACTTTCGCTCACCGAATCCCGCCGCGCTCCTCCTTTTTGTCGCCGACCACATCCGCATCCCCGCCGATGTGCGCCGTATGGACTACGAGGATAAAACCCGCTACGAGCGCCTGCGCGAAACCCTCGGCGAGTGGTGCGGCACGGTGGAGCTGGCGCGGGGCCCCCGCGGCGCCCCCCGCGGGGGGGGGGGGGGCCCCCCCGCCCCGCCCCCGCCCCCGCCGTGGGGGGGCGGCTGCCCCCGGCGGGGAAAGCGGGTACCCAGCTGGCGCCGCAACCCCCCCGCCCCCGCGCCGACGCGCTTTCCTCTGACATGCTCGCCATTGCGAATGAATGGGAAAAGCTCCTGCTTTTCACCTGGAATCGGGAAGCTGTCACCCACGCCGACGTTGAAGCCGTGGTGCTCGGCGCGAAACAGCGCTCGCTCTACGAGCTGACCGATGCCATCTCCCGCCGCGACCGCCCGCGCGCCCTCGCCCTGCTTGACGGCCTCCTTAACAGCTCCGACGGCGGCGAGGACTCAGCCATTGGCCACCTGTATCTCCTTGCCCGCGCCTTCCGGCAGATGCTCATCATCCTGGAAAAAGATGTGCGCGACTCCCGCGCGGTGTGGAGCGCGCTTTGGCAGGGTTTTCGCCCGCCGCCGTTCGCTGTCGACGATCTTATCCGCCAGGCCCGCCGCTACGGCTCGCGCGCCGACCTCCTGCGCGCCGTGGGGCTGGTGGCGCGCGCCGACGGGGAACTTCGCTCCAACCCTGTCGATAAGAAGCTGGTGTTGGAACGCCTTGTGCTCGCTCTCGCAGCGCCGAAACCGACCGGCACCCCGGCCCGTTAGCGCGTCATTTTGCTTACAAAGCCGCGCCCGGCGCGGATTCCTTCAACGCCATGCGCGGCTTCCCCGGCGCGTTCAGCACCGAGCGGGGCTTCCGCCCGGCGGCCGCTTCCCGCACCACCTCCACAAGAAACTCGGTCGTCCCCCGGAGCATCACGTCTGTAAACCCGGCCAGGTGCGGCGTCGCCAGTACCTGCGAAAAGCGCAGCAGCGGGTTCCCGGTTTGGAGCGGCTCTTCCCGCACCACATCCAGCCCGGCCGCCGCGATCTGCCCGCTTTCAAGTGCCGCGGCCAGCGCTCCTTCATCGATCAGCGAGCCCCGCGCCACATTCACCAGCACCGCGCCGCGCTTCATCCGGCCCAGCATCGCCGCGTCAAACAGGTTCTCGTTTTCCCTGCTCGCGCGTACGCACAGGAGCACGAAATCCGCCTCGGGCAGCACCTCTGCCAACTGCTCCGCCGGGTAGCCCCGCACCCCTTCCGGCGCTCTTCCCGGGTGTTCATCCGTGGCCAGGAGGCGCACCCCAAACGGGCGCAGCCGCTGCGCGATCTCGCCGCCTACCGCGCCCAGCCCAACGATGCACACGGTTTTGCCGTGGAGCGCCGGCAGGATCAGCGGCAAACCCTCGCTGCCCGCGCCCTCGGGCCCGGCATACGCCTTCAGGTATGCGCCCAGCCGCCGCGCGGCCCCCAGCAGCAGCATTACCGCAAACTCCGCCACCGAAGCGGCATTGCCCGTCACATCCGAAGGCGCAAACGACACCCATATCCCGGCCTCGGTCGCCGCTTCCACATCCACGCTCTCATAGCCCGTGCTCGCCGTCTGCACAAACCCCAGCTTCGGCTGCCCTGCAAGCATCGCGCCGGTCACCGAACCCAGCGAGATGAGCACCTCAAAATCCCCGGCCGGCGCTTCCCGCTTTGCAACCCAGGACACGACCTCGTGCTCCGGGAGCTGCTTCCGCAGCATGCGGAGCATTGCTTCGGTAAACTCGTTTTCAGGATGGAGAAAACCTATCTTCATGGCTGTGCCGGTGCCCTTTCCCGCCGGCTGCCTGTAGGATGCGGCGCGGCCTAGCTCGCCGTCGCTTCCCGGAACGGGTTCTCGATCAGGAGCCCCTCAATCCGCTGCCCGCTCTGCATATCTTCGGAGTACAGCGTCGTGCACCCGGCCAGCAGCGCGCACGCCACGACATTGGCGTCATAGATGTGAAACCCGTACCGCTCCGCGATCTGCACTGCCAGGCTATGGACCTCTTCCGTTAAAGGCAGCGGCTCACCGCAAGCTGCCTGCACAGCCTGTAGCATCACTTGGATTTGCGCCCAACTTGCTCTTAGCTTCTTTCTGGCCGTTGATACAAGCTCGTTCAGGACCTGTACGCTAACTTGCCCACCCTCATTCATAAGTGCTCGGGCGATCTCGGCCTTAACGGTGTTTCCAGGCAGCGCGTAGAACAGAACATTGGTGTCAAGGAAGCACTTGGAACCATGTGCTCCGTTTACTCGTTCTTCAGCCACTTCGCCATCCCAGGCCGTTCATTCGCTTCCTCACGATCAAACTTGAAGTCCACCGGCATGGGAGGCCAGGATAACGTTCTTATTGCCTCCACTGCTTCCTCGCGCGTCATCTTCCGCTCCATGGTCAGACTGCGATCACCCGCACTCCGCACCTCCACCTCGTCGCCCTCCTTCAATCCCAGCGCCGCCACCACCGCCTGAGGCAGCTTCACCGCCAGATCATCTCACCACCGTGATATTTGCATCGCACACTCCTGTTCTCTCTTAGCCTACATCCATCTCCGCCCCGCCCTGCGGCAGCCGAGTCAGCACCGCGGCCGCCAGCAGAATCAGCCCGCCGCCCACCCACGCCGAAGGCCCCAGCCGGTCGCCCAGCAGCCACACCCCCAAGGCCGTGCCCAGCGCCGGCTCAATGTTCAAAAACACCCCGGCCCGGCTTGCCGGCACATGCCGCATCCCCCAGTTCCACAGCACGCTGGTCGCCGCCGTGCACAGCACCCCGCTGGCCGCGAGCGCGGCCCATGCCGCGCCCGGCACCCCATGCACCGGCGCCAGCACCCGCCCCAACAGCACGACCTATCCCCGCACCCACAGCAGAAGCATCCCCGACCCCCCCGCCAATACCCACCCCCAAACCTGGAACACCCACAGCCACCCCCC
>CAXTSG010000269.1:0-2159 GCA_964246825.1 uncultured Acidobacteriaceae bacterium
GGGCTGGAGGTAAGCGTCCTGACGCCGCAGCTGGCCTCATTTTTCGGCGTGCCGGCCGGCCGCGGGCTCCTGGTCACGGACGTGCGCGGCGGCTCCCCCGAGGCGAACGCCGGGCTCCTGGCCGGCGAGGTGGTGGTGCGCGCGGGCAATCAGCCGGTGACAACGCGCGGCAGCCTGGCGCACGCGCTGCGCGGGGCCAAGGGCGATGCCCTTCCGCTCGCGGTGCTGCGCGAGCACAAGGAGATAGTGCTGAGTTTGCAGCCGGGCAGGCGGAAGCGGTTGTAAGGGGAACTTGTTCACTGCTTGATGTACGAAAACAAGTTCTATCGGCACATCACTGTTTACAGGGCCAGGCACGTTTGGCAATGAATCATTGCGTTCTTGACGAGTTCGCAAAGGCGGATTAAGGTAGTGCCGTGGCGACCTCAAGCGGCTTAGTCCGACCCTCGGTAACGACCGTGCAGTTTGGCGATACTACCTTTCATGCACTCTCGGTTGATTTCGGAGTGTTTACGCCCTACGACCAGGACGGCTTCATGCCGCTGATGGGACAAACCCAATTCTCTATCCAAATTTTTGTAGACATGAACGACAATACAAATCTTAGCTTCGACAAAGTGAAATACCTCTTCGAGCACTCGCATACTCTAACGCGCGATAAGATTAAGGATTGCAAGATTACCTTCTGGTCCGAAGATTCTCAGCAGGAAGCTTTAACTACATATTCTTTTAAGGGTTGGCTCTCACGCCACCATATCGTTAGCGGCGAGGGCACAAACCATCTTCTTATTCTTGGCCTTCAGCCTCAGCCGGGAAAGGAACAGCATGTTGAGATCAGGCATGGCAATTGATTTTAAGAGGGTACCATGCTTGCAGGATTTCTGTTCGTGCTTTTTAGAACTCTCTTACCGATAGGGGATGTTCCAGCCGCTATCCAAAGCAGTATGCAAGCCGAAGGAAGTTCTCCGTTTACCGGAAAAGGCGTTGAGGGTGGAGGAAGAGTTTGCGATTCCGGTCTCCGCATCTACCCGCATTACATCGACTGGAATACGACTTACAGCAACTGCCACCATACCCCGTATCAGACTATCTCCTCAACGCAAACAGCCTACATCTACCGCTTGAAGCCGGCAGATAAGAAATGTAAATACCGCGTGCTGATCGTGCGCAATCTTGGAACCGGCGAGGGTTGGCAATCTATCGCTTTCGCAAGTGAAGCAGCCTGGCATCGGAGTGACCCGGGACAGCTCTCCTGCGGACCCCTTTTCTAAAGATATCAGTTGTGAGCTTCCACAGTCTTGATCCCTTGGAGAATTCAACGAAACATAGCTACAATCGAATAGGGTGAGAATTGTTTCTTCGAGAGAGTTCGATATTTACAACTGCAATCCTGTTTACGCTTTTACCTGTACGAAGCATCGGGCAAGCGCTCCCGCCGTTCCGTCAACCCTTAGGAGAAAACCCGGATCTCACTTCAAAGTTTTCCCCATTTACCGGGAAAGGAGTTTCGGGAGACGGGCGCTCGTGTAACGGCTATCTACGCATCTATCCGCATTATCTTGATTGGGAAACTACAAACTATAGCTGCCATCACGTTCTTTATGATTCCGTAAAACAGTCACCCGGCGATTACATTTATCGATTGCAGCCGCACAGTAAGAAATGCGACTTCCATATCCTGGTTGTGCGCCACACGAACGAGCCCGGTGAACCGGTCAGGCCGGGTGGATGGCAGGCAATTGGATATACGACTGAACTTGCGTGGCACCGAAATGATGTTTCCCAAGAACTTGCTTGCAATGCGATGTACTGATTAGGAGACAGCAGTGTTTCATTCCTTTGATCCCGAAAAGTTTGCACAATGGAAACACGACATTGCGCTTGCTTCAAAAAATTCGGGATGGCACATCCATGACAGAGCAATCCGGCTCGCGGTTAAAGCCTACGATGATTTCCATGCCTTTAAATGCGGATATATCGGGCCTCAGTGGCAGCTCATCAAGGCTCAACTATGGGTAGAGGGCGGCGGCCCGAGGTATGGCGAGGAATGGCGCCTACGCCCCATGCAAATCGGAAACAAAGGGGATAGGGGCATTATTGACGTTTACACTCACCGGGATATGGCCCTTATTGTACCGCCTGAGATACGGCAATCCTTC
>CAXTSG010000269.1:2169-3738 GCA_964246825.1 uncultured Acidobacteriaceae bacterium
TCTGCTTCATCTCAAGATGGCCTACATTATGAGTAAACGCGAGAGCACAGCTATAAATGACAACCTCGACATGAACAAGATGGGGCCGCAACCTGCTTCCTCACTCTCGAATGCTCGCGCTCGGTACATCGCCGCATGGGTACCCTTCTGCCCCACTACTATCTATCAACGTTATAACGTAGGCGATGGCGCCTACGCGCCCAAATTAGAGTACTGCTTAAAGCTGATAGGAACCGGTAGCGTCTAGCTTATGTTCCGGAAATGTTCTTGGAGTTCAGTACGCCATCAGCCCACGCCCGGCATCTATGTTGAAATGAAGGGATGGCAGTACAGGTTGAACTCGCACCCATGACGGCCGGGTTCCATACCGGGGCGGTTCCGCAACCCAGGCACCCCGTGCGGCGCCGCTGGAAGGCCGTCGCGCGCCGGGTGCGCGAGCTTGCCGCGGTCGGCCGCGCGCTGCTTTCTACCCGGCACCCGGTGATGGCGCAGATTGTGCCGGCGCGCTTTTGCAATCTGAGCTGCGGCTACTGCAACGAGTACGACAAGGTTTCCGAGCCGACGCCGGTCGCGGAGATGCTGCGGCGCATCGACGCGCTGGCCGCGCTCGGCACCTCCATCATCACGATCTCGGGCGGCGAGCCGCTGACGCACCCGGAGCTGGACCAGGTCATCGCGCGCATCCGCCGGCACGGCCGCATTGCCGGCATGATCACCAACGGCTACCTGCTGATGCCCGAGCGCATCGAACGGCTGAACCGCGCGGGCCTGGACCACATGCAGATCTCGATCGACAACATTCTGCCGGACGAAACCAGCAAGAAAAGCCTCAAGGTGCTGGACCGCAAGCTCGAAATGCTGCGCGAGTACGCGGACTTCCACGTCAACATCAACTCGGTGGTGGGCGGCGGCATCCAGAACCCGCAGGACGCGATTACGATCGGCCGCCGAGCGCTTGCGCTCGGCTTTACCTCGACGATCGGCATCATCCACGACGGCGGCGGACAACTGAAGCCGCTCGGCGGCGCGGAGCGCCGGGTGTGGGCCGAGATGCGCGGCTGGAAGAAGAAAAACTACTCGCAGTTCAACCAATTTCAGGAAGCGATCGCCAACGCCGAGCCGAACCGGTGGCGCTGCCGCGCGGGCGCGCGCTACCTGTATGTCTGCGAGGACGGCCTGGTCCACTACTGCTCGCAGAAGCGCGGCTTTCCCGGCGTTCCGATAGCTGCGTACACCAAGGCCGACCTGCGCCGCGAGTTCATCACGGAAAAGGGCTGTGCGCCGCACTGCACCGTTTCCTGCGTTCATCAAATCTCGCATATCGACCACTGGCGCGCCCCGCAAACCCGGTCGAACCACCCCGGAACAGCGACCGGGCTTGTCAATATTGAGCTGTAGCGGCTTTCGGGCATGCGCCGGTCTGGCAGATGCCCTTGCGATGCCATAAGTAGCTTTTATACGCCGGATTACGCTTTTCTATACAGCCGAGTTGAAACAGGAAGCGTGTTAGGCTAACGCCAATGAACAAGCATTGGCAACAGATTTCTACCCGCGTTCGCCCCCTCCGCG
>CAXTSG010000270.1:0-3727 GCA_964246825.1 uncultured Acidobacteriaceae bacterium
GCAGGATACAGCCAAAAAAGACGCTGACGCGCAGGCCAGCCGGCAGCGCTCCGCCTCCTTGATGAGCCAAGCGCTCGCCGCTGCCGACCCGCAGCAGCAGATGTCTCTTTACGGCCAGGTGGTCCAGATTGATCCCACAAACGCCGCGGCGGTTCAGGGCTTCAAGGAGGCCCAGGCCAAGGTAGAGGGGCAGCAGGCCAGCCGGCAGCAGCAAGCCGCTCAACAGGTGGAGCAGCAACAAACTGAATCTACCCGCGCCCAGCAGACAACCAACTCGCTCAACCATGCGGAATCCGCTTTTCTGGCGGGGCATCTTTCGGAGGCAAGCAGTACGCTTTCTGTTGCCGAACGCCTTGCTCCCGGCAATCCGCTGGTGCGCGACCTGCGCGGCCGCATCAGTTCGGCGACGGCGCTGCGCTCGCGCCTGTACCTGTTGGGCGGCGGCGCGGGCCTGCTTTGCACCGCGGGCCTGCTGGCCGGCTGGCTTCGCCTGCGCAAACGCGCCAGGTACCCGTCACTTGAAATCACGCGCGGCCTTGACACGGGCAAGCACTACCCTATCGACCGCGACACGGTTGCCATCGGTGCCGTTGCCCAGGACGGCGGCAAGAAGAACGATATTGTCATTCGCGACGTGGAGCATGCTATCTCACGCTTTCACTGCGAGATCGAGCGGCGCAACGGTGCGCTTTATCTCACCGACCTGCGCAGCTCAAACGGCACTTCCATCGACGGTCAAATGCTTGATCCGGGAAAACCGGCCCTGCTGCGGCCGGGCGCAAAGATCGACCTCGGCGGTTCCGTGGAATTGCGCTTTGCGTATGAAAGAAAAGAGAAAACCACCTAGCCTGTACACCGCAACGCACTGGAGCAGCCGGTGGCCGAACTCCGGCGCAGCAGTCCAATCCGAAAAACCGGTACCGGAGGAGGCTACGCAGCATCGATGGAGATACGCATCAGGGCGGCGGGGGAAAGCGATGTGGGCCGCGTGCGGCGGGCCAACGAGGACGCCTTCGGTTTCGATCTCGATCGAGGCTTGTTTATCGTCTGCGATGGAGTCGGCGGCAGCAGCGCCGGTGAGGTCGCGAGCCGCGCCGCGGTCGACTGCGTCCTCGGCCGCTTCCCTGACTCGACCGCATCGGCAAACGGCGGCTCGGAGCTGCACCGCGCCATCCAGGCCGCCAATCGCTCCATCTTTGACGCCGCTGCCCGCGAACCCGCCTATGCCGGCATGTGCACCACAATCGTTTCGGCGCACTTTGACGGCGCGCGCATGTGGATCGCCCATGTCGGCGACAGCCGCGCTTACCTGCTGCGCGGTGAAAATCTGCACCGGCTCACCGACGACCACTCTGCCCTTCAGCAATTTCTGCGGGACGGCCGCCACAAGGCAGCCGCGGCTCATCGGCAGCAGCTGGATAGTGTTCTAACTCAGGCACTCGGCGCTTCGGACTTTGTTGTTCCCGAGGTCGTCATGGTCCAGGTCGAGCTCGGGGACTGCTTCTTGCTGGCCACCGACGGCGTCACCAAGGCCCTCACCAATCCGGAAATGCTTTCGCTCCTGCTTGCCTCCTCCTCGCCCGAGCAGGCCTGCCACGAATTAGTACAGTCAGCCAACCATGCCGGAGGTCAAGACAATGCCACATGCGTGATTGTGGAGATCGATTGAGGTTTGCTTTTCCGGGCCGCATTCATTAGCCAACCTGCGGTTCATGATTCAAAGTGGCTTATGGTTTGGCTAGCATACCTCCGGAAGGCGAGGACTGCTGCCGGAGTGTAGCAAGCCTTTAGCTGGTTACGGCAGAAGGACCTTTATGGCTCAACCCAACATTGCAAGTGTTTCCATCGGTTCTGATAATTTTCGAGCAATCGGTGTCCACTTTGGCGTATCCACGCTGAATAATGGCTTTCCAGGCATGCCGCTGATGGGCAGTATCTCCTGTTCGGTTCTGGTGATGGTGGATTTGAACGATCAGGTGAACATGCCTTTTTCCGTTCTGCAAAGCATCTTCAATCTGAGCTATAGCGTGACGCGGGAAAAGATCCAAAACATCGTGCTCACCTTCTGGTCCGACGACAGCGCACAAAATGCGATCTGCTCCTACAGCTTTCACGGCTGGATCAGCAACTACGCGACGACGACCGGCTTGGGTGGGTCTAAGAGCGCAGAAAATGAAGCCACGAATCATGTACTCAAATTGACATTGCAGCCGGAGTTGGATGCCAACAACTTCGTCAAGATTCAACTCGGTAATTAGCTTATGTCTTCAATTACTCTTTCCAATAATCGTCGGCACATCGTATGCAGCCGCGATGGATCAGAATGTTGGGAAGTTCTTTATACCAATCCAGACGGCACCCGTTACGGGCAGCGTCTATCCGACATTATTCCTAGATCACATCAGCACTTTCGCGGGGCTCTGATGCGTGCTGGGCATCAGCGCAGCCATAGTTCCCACTTGCCTCAAGCAGGAATGCCTGGCGGGCAGGGGTATTTTCCTCATCATGCTCCGCCTGCCGCGTATGGTCCATGGCAAGGGAATGATTATGCGCGTCGACTGTTCCAAGGCGAAGGCGCTGCCCGGTTTATTCAGGCCGATACGTTCGTTGCCGATCTAACATATATCGCGGCTGCGGCGTACACGGCAGCGTTCTTCATGCCGGAGATAATTGGAGGTTTCGAGTATGTCGCTGAACGCACGGTCAGCCCTCTTACGCGTTCTACGCTCAACCGTGTAGGGGCCTTTGGCCCGGCGGCGGGGAGATTATTTTGGTCCGGATTAGGTTCGGGCAGTGCGGCTGCGGTTCGGTATGGAAATCAGATGGGCGGCTCTGTAGGCCACGTTTTGGAAGATTCACCGCTTGGTAGTTTCTTAGACACAGTTCAGTTGTACTTACCGCAAAATGACTTTACGGCTGCGGTGTGGAAATGGTTGTCAACGGCTTACGCCGAGGGAGCGGGTCTCGGTCAGGTGGAGTACTTCGAAGGACTCGACCAGATGGGAAATCCTTATCAAGGTTTTATGTGGCTTTCCGTAGAACTCCCAATCCTGACACAGCGGGCAATCGCTGTTGTCATGCATTATCAACCCCGTCCTTAAGGAGGAACGATGCTTAGCACCCACTTTTGGCGCAGCGACATCATCAACTCGGATGAGGGCTTTTGCGTCCGAGTAAAGCAGTATTTTGTTCAGTATAAGGAAGGTCTACTTCGCGCGAGCATCGATTCTGAGCGGCTGCCAGGACA
Organism: uncultured Acidobacteriaceae bacterium; assembly: GCA_964246825.1. Taxonomy (GTDB): domain Bacteria; phylum Acidobacteriota; class Terriglobia; order Terriglobales; family Acidobacteriaceae; genus EB88. The sequence goes on from CAXTSG010000270.1 coordinate 3,248, forward strand.
GATTACTCTTTACGGCCTACCGGACTCAGACCGGTTAGATGACGGCACAAAAGTTCCGCTCAGCCTTGCGTCCAGGCTGAAGATCGCCCACAGGATGGTAGACGCATTGGAATTTACTGGATTGACGGTACAGGTTCGTCCATCACTGCCCCTAGAAAACGAGAGATGAGGGATCTTAAGAGTGCCATGGAGGACATAGCAGTGCTACCTGGGTCCAGACAGGCATGATGACGGATCTTCCGCAACCGGTGCCCGGTCCTCGATAGAAAGACAGCGAATGCTTACCCCCCGAACAGGAAGCCGAGGCTGAACGCAGGCAAAGTTTTGTCCTCAAGCAGCTCGTTTTCTTCTGGCCTTTGGTATCGAATGCAGACGACGCGGACCGCGTAGAGCACCTGAACTACTGGCTCTGCGTTTCTTATGCGGGGTGGAATCTTTTTTCCGGATCTTTATCCTTGTTCGTTGATCGCACCACTTCTC
>CAXTSG010000271.1:0-1117 GCA_964246825.1 uncultured Acidobacteriaceae bacterium
TTGTTGAGCAGATTAGGCAGGCGCAGCCTTTGGCGGCTGACGTCAAGCAGCGGCGCTGGATTTACGTCCCGTATGACCGCCTGACCGATGAAGCCGGACCCATGACGGAACAACCGGCGGAAGACACCGGCATCGTCATGATGGAGGCGCTGGCCAAGGCGAACCGCCGCACCTACCACAAGAAAAAGCTCATCCTGATTCTTGCGAGTCAGCGCCATTTCGCGCTGGAGCAGGCCGCGCGCGGCGTCAAGGTCGCCTATATGTTCACCCCGGGCATCTTCGCCGAAGGGCTTCTGGCGGCGAAGCGGCAGTACGGGCTTTCCAGAATGACAGTGATGGAGCCGGCCGAGCGCGAGATGCGCTTGGACGTCGAGGACGCGATCCGGCAGGGCATCGAGCTCGACGTGGTGCCGGACGCGACCTGGCTTTCAACCCCGGAGGACTTTACCAAAGTCTACGGCCCCGTGGACGGCGGACCGGTGACGAAGCACCACACCATGGACCGCTTTTACCGCTATATGCGCGAGAAGACCGGCTACCTGATGCGCGGCGGCAAACCCGAGGGCGGCCAGTTTTCCTTTGACGCGGACAATCGCAAGACCTACCGCGGCGACCCGCCCGTGCCGAAGCGGCAGGGCTACACGCCCGACCCGATTACCGCCGAAGCAATCGAGATGGTGGAGCGGACCTTCCCGAAGCACTTCGGCAGCGCCGCAGGCTGGAACCTGCCGATGAAGCGGCCGGACATTCTTGCCTCCTGGGCCTGGAGCCTCCACAACCTGCTGCCGCTGTTTGGGCCGTATGAGGACGCCATGGCAACCGTGGAGCCCGATATGTTCCACAGCAAAATGTCGGCTTTTATTAATATCAGCCGTCTTTTGCCGCAGCGCGTCATCTCTGATGTTCTGGAGGCGGCGGGGAAAGGCTTGATCCCGCTGGGGAGCGCGGAAGGCTTTCTGCGGCAGATGCTGGGCTGGCGTGAGTTTATGCGGCACATCCATCGCGTCACCGACGGCTACCGCAACATTGCCGCGCCGGTCGAGGAGCCGCGGTACCCCGCGAAAAAGAAGCGCGAAGAAGCCAAGGTAACGCTGGAGCAGGCGCAGCCGATCAAGAC
>CAXTSG010000271.1:1127-3725 GCA_964246825.1 uncultured Acidobacteriaceae bacterium
TTACTGGGGCGTGCCGTCCGGGCTCAACTGCCTGGATACCGTGGTGAAGCAGGTGATCGACGAAGGCTGGTCGCACCACATTACCCGTTTAATGGTCTTGAGCAACTTCGCCACGCTCTGCGGCTACTCGCCGCGCGAGCTAACCGACTGGTTCTGGATCGGCTACATCGACGCCTACGACTGGGTTGTGGAGCCGAACGTACTGGGCATGGCGACCTACGGCGACGGCGGCATCACCGCGACCAAGCCGTATGTGAGCGGGGCGGCCTACATCAACCGCATGAGCGATTACTGCGGCGGCTGCCAGTACAACCCAAAGCTCACCCTCGGTGAAAAAGCGTGCCCGTACACGTCGCTGTACTGGAGCTTTCTGGAGCGGCACGAGCCTCTGCTGGGCCGCAATCCGCGCATGAGCATGCTGTACAACGTGCTGCGTAAAAAGAGCGCCGAGGAACGGAGAAGCATGCGCGAACGTGCGGAGAGCTGCATACGCGAGCTGGCAAAAGCGACATACTAGGAGGACGGCCTGTGAGAGACGCGGGGCCGGCGCGGGAGCACAGGTGGAGAAGGACATCGTTATCGTAGGAGCCGGGCTGGCCGGCATGCGCTGCGCGGAGCTGCTGCAGCGGGCCGGCTTCGACACGCTGTTGTTGGAAGCCTCGGACGGCCCGGGAGGCCGCAATCGCACCGACACCGTGGACGGCTTTCGCCTGGACCGCGGCTTTCAAATCCTGCTGACGGCATATCCGGAAACCAGGGCCGTGTTGAACTACCGCGCGCTGAAGCTTCGCAAGTTTCTGCCCGGAGCGCTGGTATGGCACGGCGGCCGCTTTCATCGCTTTATCGACCCCTGGCGCGAGCCGCTGAACGCAGGCAAGTTCCTGTTTGATGACGTGGTGACATTCGGCGACAAGTGGCGCATCGCACTCCTGAGGGCCCGCGTGAGCCGCGGTGCCCCGGCGACGCTGTTTCACCGCCCTGACCAGTCGACCCACCAGTTCCTGCGGGAGTTCGGCTTTTCCGCCAAGATGATCGACCGCTTCTTCGCGCCGTTTTTCGGCGGAGTGTTTCTGGAAGCCGAGCTGCAAACCTCCGCGCGCTACTTTGAGTTTTTATTCCGTATGTTTGCCGGGGGCGCGGCCGCGGTGCCGGCTGAAGGTATGGGTCGACTTTCGCAGCAGATGGCCGCGAAACTGGAGCCGGGGACGCTGGAGTTAAATAGAAAAGTGGCCGCCGTGAGCCGCCGCCGCGAACGCTTTCTGGTAAAAACGGAGGACGGCAAGGAAGTCGAAGCCAAGCAGCTTGTTTTTGCGGTCGCGGAGCACGCGCTGCACCCTCTGCTGGTGGACCTGCTGCCGCAAACCCGCACGCAGGCACATCGGCCCCGCGCCTGGAACCGCACCACCACGCTGTACTACGCCGCGCCGAGTTCGCCGATCAAGGGTCCGATTCTTGCTTTGAACGGCGAAGGCCCGGACGGCGGCCCCATCAACAATCTAGCCGTGATGAGCCAGGTGTCGCGCCGCTACGCGCCTGAAGGGCAGGAGCTGATCGCGGTCAGCGCGGTCAGCACGGCACCGGCGACCGATGAGGCGATGGAACAGCTGGAGGAAAAAGTGCGTGAACACGCGGAACGCTGGTTCGGCGCGGACACGGTGCGCGCATGGCGGCTGGTGGGTGCCTACCCGATCCGGTACGCACTGCCCCTGGCCCGCACCACGCAGTGGGAGGCGAGCCCCACCCGCATGACGGACAATGTGTACATCTGCTCGGACGCGCAGGAAACACCGTCCTTGCAGGGAGCTTTGGCTTCCGGCAGGCGCGCGGCCGAGGCCATCCTGGCGCAGCGCGGTTCCTTATCCAACTAGGCTGCCTTTGACGCCGGCGGCGGGCCTTTGATACAACAAAGGTGCCGGGTGAGGTGCTTGCCGCCCGCGCCTCCGCACACTCCTCAGTAGCTCAATGGCAGAGCATTCGGCTGTTAACCGAAGGGTTGTAGGTTCGAGTCCTACCTGAGGAGCCAGATTCTAAAAAACCTCCGTGTCCGCCGGGAGCTTACTGCTTCCAACAGGACACGGAGGTTTTTGCGTGCGACTTCAAAGCAGGGCTGCCGCGCGGCGGCAAGGCTTCCCTTGCCGGGCGCGGCAGCTGTGGATTACGGCTGGGCGGTCAGCGTCCAGTTCTGCGCGCCGGTGTTGTTGCAGTCGAAGATCTGCAGCTGCACCCCGTTCGCGGTGGAGGAAGAAGGAACGTCAATGCAGCGGTTGCTGCCGACGCCCGTGATGGTGAAGTAGTTGCCGTTGGCCGTGACCTTCCATTGCTGGTTCGATCCGCCGCCGTAGCTCCAGGTTTGCAGCCGGCTGCCGTCAGCGGTGCCGACGTTGGTGACGTCCACCACCTCCGAGGGAGCGTTGCGGTTCACGATGCTATAAATGCCGCTTCCTTCCGAGCGGAACTGCCACTCCTGGTTGTACTGCTGGCTGCCGCAGGCCCATTGCTGGACGATGGCACCGTTCGCGGTGCTGTACCCGGCATCATCCAGGCACTTGCCGCTGGACTGGTTGACGACGTTGTACCAGGCACTCGTATTGATGGGGC
>CAXTSG010000272.1:0-2995 GCA_964246825.1 uncultured Acidobacteriaceae bacterium
CAGGCTACAACGATGCCCTGTTCCGGGAACTCGGCCTGCCGCGCAGGTTCGACGGAACAAACGGTGCCGAGGTGCGCTCCGTCTTCTGGCAGCTAAGCCGCCGCTCCCTGTTCCAAAGCGATCATGTACGGTTTCAGGCAGACTTCTATCAAGACCGGAATACCCATTTAGAGATTCTGACTAACGCCATAGTAACTAGATTTTTCCTAAATAAAAGTAACTCAAGGGTAGAAGCATTACAGGTAACTACTGAAACCGGAAAGCACCATCGGGTGAGCGCGGAAGCCTTTGTCCTGTGCGCCGGCGGCATCGAGAACGCCCGCATGATGCTCCACTCGCAGCAGGGAGGCCGCGGCATCGGAAACACGCTGGTAGGCCGCTTTCTCATGGATCACCCGCGCACCACGCTCGGCTCCTTTGCCCCTTCGGCCGCCCCGGCCATTGAGCGGGAGTTCTTTATGCTGCGGCCCGGCAAGGGCGTCCGGGTGCAGCGCGGCTTCTCGCTTGCCTTCCCGGTACAGCGCCGGGAGCGGCTGCTCAACTGCGCGGCCTGGGTGCTGCAGGACCTGGCCGAGGACGATGCCTGGTCGGCCCTGCGCGGGATGCTGCGCGCCGGGGGCAGGCAGCGCTTCCGTCACGGGCGCACGGTGGTGCGCAACTCCGGGCAGCTGGCGCACGGGCTTTGGCGCAGGCTCGTGGCCCGGCGTCCGCTGCCGCGCCGCTTCAAGGCGCTGGACCTTGCCGTGCTGGTGGAGCAGACCCCGAACCCGAACAGCCGCATCCTGCTTTCCGACAGCTGCGATGCCCTGGGCATGCCGCGCGCCCGGCTGGACTGGAAGATCGGCGAAATGGAAGGCCGCACCGCCGTGCGCCTGGGTCAGGCCATCCATCGCGCCCTGGGCGCGGCCGGGCTGCCGCGGCCGGAGCTGGTGGACTGGGTACGCGAAGGAAAGCCGGAAAACGCGGCGTTTATTGATCCGGCCCACCCTCTAGGCACCACCCGCATGGCCCAAAGCCCGGAGCACGGCGTGGTCGATCCGCACTGCCGGGTCTTCGGCGTCGAAAACCTATGGGTGGGCGGCAGCTCCGTGTTCCCGACCGCGGGCCACGCCAACCCGACCATGATGCTGGTGGCGCTTGCCCTCCGCCTGGCCGACGAACTGAAGCGCACGCTCGCACGCTCCGGCGCAAGAGCGTCTTGAAGTGACGAGGACTCGCGGCTGACTGAAGCCTCAGTTCCAGTAGCTGCGGTCCAGCGTCCGGTACTGGATCGCTTCCGCGATATGCGCGAGCGCGATCGCATCCGAGCCTTCCAGGTCGGCGACCGTGCGCGCAACCTTGAGGATGCGGTCATGGGCGCGGGCAGTCAGGCCCTGCTGCTGCATGGCGCGCTCCAGCAGCCGCTCGGAGTCCGGCGCAAGCTCGCAGAACTGCCGGATTTGGCGGCTGCCCATCTGCGCGTTGCTGTAGATCTTTTGTTTCGCGTCGGCAAAGCGCGTGCGCTGGCGCTCCCGCGCGGCCAGCACCCGCCCGCGAATCTGCGCCGAGGGCTCGGCGGAAGCGCTGGAGCGCAGCTCGCGGTACTGCACCGCCGGCACCTCGATGTGAATGTCAATGCGGTCGAGCAGCGGCCCGGACACCTTGGCGACATAGCGCTGGATCAGCGGCGGGGTGCAGTGGCACTCGCGCGACTTGTCGTTGAAGTAGCCGCAGGGGCAAGGATTCATCGCCGCCGCCAGCATAAAGCGCGCCGGAAAGCTCAGGCTCATGGCCGCCCGTGCAATCACCACATTGCCGTCTTCCAGCGGCTGCCGCATCACCTCCAGCACATTGCGGGGGAACTCCGGCAGTTCATCCAGAAACAACACGCCGTTGTGCGAAAGTGAAACCTCGCCCGGCCGCGGCACGGCACCGCCGCCGATCAGCCCGGCGTCGGAAATCGTATGGTGCGGCGCGCGAAAAGGCCGCTCTGTTACCAGGCCCGCGCCCTCCTCCAGCACGCTCGCCACCGAGTGAATCTTGGTGGTTTCCAGCGCTTCCTCTAGCGTAAGCGGTGCCAGAATCGTCGGCAGGCGCTTGGCCAGCATGGTTTTGCCCGAGCCCGGCGGCCCGATCATCAAAATATTATGTCCGCCCGCCGCCGCAACCTCCAACGCGCGCTTGGACCCGCCCTGCCCGCGCACATCGGCGAAATCCACATGAAACTGCTGCTCTTCCTGAAGCAGTTCGCGCGCCTCCACCCGAAACGGGACGGACTGGATGCCGCCCGCGGCATGCTCATTGAGCAGCTGCCGCACGCAGTTCAAGGACTCCGCCGGGTATACATCCACGCCCGTGACCACGGCCGCTTCGCGCGCGTTTGCCTTGGGAACAATTAGCGTTTTGATGCCGCGCTCCCGCGCCAGCACCGCGATCGGCAGCATCCCCGGCACCGGCCGCAGCAGTCCGTCCAGGCCCAGCTCGCCGATGAGCAGGATTTCGCCGAGCGACTTGACCTGCATCGCGCCCGAAGCATGGAGGATGCCGACGGCGATGGCAAGATCAAAGCCCGAGCCTTCTTTCTTCAGATCAGCCGGCGCCAGATTGATGGTGATGGCGGTCGGCGGTATCTGAAAACCGGAGTTCTTGATCGCCGCGCGCACCCGCTCGCGCGACTCGCGCACCGCGGAGTCCGGCAGGCCGACCATGTAGAAGCGATCCTCCATGAGCTTGACGCCCGAAAAGTCCACTTCCACGTCGATCAGGTTCGCGTCGATGCCGTACACGGCGGCGCTTAGTGCTTTAGCAAGCATAGGAATAGGGGTAAACGAGGCTGAGTCTAGCACCGGGCCGCTCACCCCCGCGGGTGAAAAAGCAGAAGAACGTGACCTTGGGCATGTAGCGGCACCGATGCCGGCTGCCGGAAGCGCGGACTAAAATCATGGAGTGAAGACGAGCTTTTTTGACCTGTTCAAGATCGGCATCGGGCCGTCCAGCTCGCACACCATGGGCCCCA
>CAXTSG010000272.1:3005-3686 GCA_964246825.1 uncultured Acidobacteriaceae bacterium
GGCCCCATGCGGGCGGCGCGCGTGTGGGCGCTGGAGCTCGCCTCCGCTGGTCTGCTCGAACGCACGGCGCGCGTCGCCGCGTCGCTGTACGGCTCGCTCGCGCTTACCGGCAAGGGTCACGGCACCGACCGCGCCGTGCTGCTGGGGCTGCTGGGCGAGCAAGCCGCAACCGTGGACCCAGACACGGTGGATGGGCTGCTCGCAGCCATGGCGGAGGGCGGCAGCCTTTCGCTGCTCGGCAGGCATGCGGTACCCTTCCATGCCGAGAGCGATTTGCTTTTCTGCCGCGACACCATGCTGCCCCCCGGCGCGCGCACCGCGCACCCCAATGGCATGCGCTTCATCGCCTATAACGCCGAAGGCGCGGTCTTGCTGGAGGAAACCTACTTTTCCATCGGCGGCGGCTTTATCGTGCGCGACGGCGAAGGGGTTGGCGGGCTGCCGGTCATGACCACGGCACCGCTTCCCTTCCCTTTCAGGAGCGCCGCAGAGCTGCTGGCCATGGCGGAAGCACAACGCATGACCATCGCGGAGCTGATGTTTGCAAACGAGTGCGCGCTGCGCCCCGCCGAGGAGGTACGCGCCGGAGTCTTCGCAACCTGGGCGGCCATGCGCGGCTGCATGGAGCGCGGCATGGCGACCGGAGGGATCCTGCCCGGCGGCCTCAGCGTGCGCCGGCGG
>CAXTSG010000273.1:0-3675 GCA_964246825.1 uncultured Acidobacteriaceae bacterium
GTCCACTACATCACGCATGCCGAGGCGAAGCACTTCCAGCCGGCGAATATCACATTTGACCTGCTGCCGCAGCTTCCGGAAGAAACGCGCAAGCGGGTGCGCGACAAAAAGGCGCGGCACACCATGGTGTGCGACGGGGCGCTCGCGGTATTTGACCGCTGGCGGGCGGAAAGCAACGGCGAAGCAGCGGAAGAAGCGATGCCGGCGGGTGCGGCGGCGGGTGCGGCGGTATGAGCCGCGCGCGGGCCGTTGTGTCGCTTTCCGGCGGAATGGACTCCTGCGTGTGCGCGGCCCTGGCGGCGCGCGACTACGAGGCCTGCGCGCTCCATGTGTCCTATGGGCAGAGGACGGAAGCACGCGAGCTCGGAAGCGCCCGGGCAGTCGCGGAAAGGCTCGGCATCGGGCGCTTTCTGCACCTGCGCCTGGATCTTTTTCGCAGGATCGGCGGCTCCGCGCTGACCGATGACGCGATCGCCGTGCCGGACGCGCGGGAGGTGATCGGGGCGGAAATCCCGGTGACCTATGTGCCGTTTCGCAACGCACACTTTCTAAGCGCGGCGGTCAGCTGGGGGGAGACCCTCGGCGCGAAAGCGATTTTTATCGGCGCGGTGGAGCAGGACAGCTCCGGCTACCCGGACTGCCGGCCGGCGTACTACGAGGCGTTCAACGCATTGATAGCACAGGGCACAAAAGACGGCCGCATCCAGGTCAAGACGCCGCTGATTGCCATGCGCAAGCGCGAGATCGTCCGGCTGGGAGTTGAGCTTGATGCGCCGCTCGATGTAACGTGGTCCTGCTACGGGGGCACGGAGGCGGCGTGCGGAGTTTGCGACAGCTGCGTGCTCCGGCTGCGCGCCTTTGCCGAGGCCGGCATCCACGACCCGATACCCTATGCGACGCGCGAGCGCGCCGGGGGCTGAGGGAGCTCTCAAAAGCGCTCCCAGAAAGAGGAAATGATGAAAATACGTAGAACACTTTCCCTAATCGCCCTGTTCGGAGCGGCCGCGCTGCCGTTTTCCCAGGCGCTGGCGCAGGCAACGGGCAGCATCCACGGGCATATTCAGGATCCGGTGGGCGCGCCGATCGCCGGGGCGCAGGTGCTGGTGACGACCGACGGCAAAACGGCGAAATATACCTTTACGGCGGATGCAAACGGCGACTTCAAGGGCGCGGGCATCGAGCCGGGCACCTATGTGCTGAATCTGATGGCCAACGGCAAGCCCGTGGACCAACTGCTGAGCGTAAAGATCGACGCCAACCAGGATGAAGCGGAAAACTTCGACCTGTCGCGCCCGGAGTACATCGCGAAGATGACGCCCGAGCAGCGCAAGCAGATGGAAGAGGTGAAGGCGAAGAACGCGGAAGCGCTGAAGAACAACAGCGTGATCAAGGGCCTGAACGCCGATCTGCAAAAGGCGCGCGAGGACATCAAGAGCAAGAACTACGCGGAAGCCGACGAGCTGATGACGAAGGACTCGCAGGCGAAGCCGGATGCGGCGGTGATCTGGCTGGAGCTGGGCAACGCGCAACTGGGCGAGAAGAAGTATCCGGATGCAACGACCTCGCTGCAAAAGGCGCTGACGCTGGAGCAGGCGAACCCGAAGGCAAGCCCGGAAATCATCGGCGGCGCGAACAATGCGCTGGGAGAAGCGCTGGCGCAGCAGAACAAAATCCCCGACGCAACAGCCGCGTATGACGCGGGTGCCAAGGCAAACCCGCCGTCGGCCGCGATGTACTACACCAACGAAGCCATTGTGCTGGCCCGCTCCGGGCAGAACGGCGATGCCGTGACGGCGGCCGCCGACAAGGCAATTGCAGCGGACCCGACGCGGCCCGTTCCGTACTACCTGAAGGGGCAGGCGTTGATCGCGAAGGCGACGCTGGACAAGTCGCAAAAGGTTGTCGCCCCGCCCGGCTGCGCGGAAGCGTACCAGAAGTACCTGGATTTGGCCCCGGACGGCCCTTACTCGGAAGAAGCAAAAACCGTGCTGGCGAGCATGGGGCAGACAGTGAAAACGACGTACAAGGCTGGAAAAAAGTAGGTTCCGGAGAGTTTCCTGTTGGAAAAGGCGCTTCGCCCGACGAAGCGCCTTTTTTCTTGAAGCGGCAGCCTAGAATCAGGGAATGATTTCCTACACGGAGGCTGCCGCGGTCGTCGCCGGCGAAGCGGAGCGCTTCGCCCATGAGCCGCGGGCATGCGAAACAGTGCCGCTGCTGGACGCGCTGGGGCGCGTGCCGGCCGAGCCGGTGCCGGCCGACCGCGACCAGCCGCCGTTTGCGCGGTCCACGCGGGACGGCTTTGCCGCGCGGGCCGGGGACTGGGCGCGCGGAGCGCTGCCGGTCGCAGGGCTGCTGAAGGCAGGCGAACGCTGGGACGCGGAGCTGGCCGAGGGCACCTGCCTGGAGATCATGACCGGAGCGCCCGTGCCCGCCGGGGCGGACTCGGTAGCCATGGTGGAGCACACGGAGCGGGAGGGCGATACGGTGCGGCTCGGTGCCGGGCGGCGCCTGCTGCCGGGTGAAAACGTTGTGCCCGCCGGGGCCGAAGCGCGCGCGGGGGCGGTGCTGCTGCCTGCCGGGACGCGCTTGAACGCGCATGGGGTAGCGGTCGCGGCAAGCTGCGGATATGCGGAGCTGCGGGTTTTCCGGCGGCCTCGGGTGGCGATACTCTCGACCGGAGATGAGCTGGTCGGGGTAGGCGATACGCCGCTCCCGCAGCAGATTCGCAACTCCAATTCGTACACGCTCGCCTCGCAGGTGCTCGCGCTCGGCGGCGAACCGCGGCTGCTGCCACCCGCGGCGGATACGGCGGAAGCGCTCGACCGGGCCATCGGCGAGGCCATGGAGGGAGCGGACCTGCTGCTGCTTTCTGGCGGGGTCTCCATGGGCCGGTACGACCTGGTGGAGCCGGCGCTGGCTCGGCTGGGCGGGCGGTTTCTTTTTACGGGCGTGCGGATGCAGCCGGGAAAACCGGTGGTCTTCGGCAGCCTCCATGAGGGGCGGCTGCCGTTTTTCGGGCTGCCGGGCAATCCCGTGTCGACGATCGTATGCTTTGCGCTGTTTGCCGCGCCGGTAGTGGCCGCGCTCGGCGGGGAGCGCGGGTACCGGCCGCGCTTTGTGCAGGCGCGGCTGCGGGGGCATCTGGCCGCCAAGCCGGGGCTGCCGCGGGTTTTGCCGGCGCGGGTCACGCATGCGGTTGAGGGCGCGCCGGGCGAGGTGCTCGCGTGGCAGGGCTCGGGCGACCTGGCGAGCACGGCGCGCGCGAATGGGTTTGCCGTGGCGCCGGACAGCCCGGAGCCCCTCCAGGACGGTACCGCCGTGACCGTGCTGCTTTCCTGAAGGCTGCGTTAGGCTGGGAGCATGAGCGATCTGTCGCACTACGGAGCGGACGGTACGGCGCGCATGGTCGATGTGAGCGCAAAAGCTCCCACGCGGCGCGAAGCCGAGGCGGAAGCATTTGTGGAGCTTTCCCCGGAGGTGCTGCGGGCGCTGCCGCAAAATCCCAAGGGCAATCCGCTGGAGGTGGCGCGGTTCGCGGGCATCCAGGCGGGCAAGCGCACCGGCGAGCTGATCCCGATGTGCCACCCGCTGCCGCTCACGTTTTTGGATGTTTCGGCCGATATGGAAGGGGAAGGCGTTTCCATTCGCGCGGTCGCGGCGACCACGGCGAGTACC
>CAXTSG010000274.1:0-3651 GCA_964246825.1 uncultured Acidobacteriaceae bacterium
CGTGAACACCTTGCTTAGCGGCCAGCGCGGGGCTTACTCAGGCTCCGCGCCGTTTTTGGTGACGCTGGCGCAGAGCGAGTACGACGCCGCCATGTACGACCCGGCGCGGGCGGATGTGGAACGGGCGAACTCGCTCGACGGCAGCCTGTATGCGGCGCACTACCTGCTCGGGACGATTCTGCTGAAAAGCGGGCAGCCGGAACCGGCGGCCGCCGAATTTCGCACGGCCATGCAGCTTTCGCCGCAGCAGCCGCGCACCTACTACTACCTGGCGCTTGCCCTGCGCGCGCAGCACAACGAGGCCGACGAGGAGGCGATACTGACGAAAGCGATCTCGCTCGATAACGGCTATGCGCTGGCCCACTGCGAGCTTGGGCGCATCCTGCTGAACCAGAACCGCGTTCCTGACGCCGTGGCGCAGCTGGAGCTGGCTGTCAGCGACAATGCCTCGTCGGAGCAGGCGTATTACCTCTTGTCGCGGGCCTACAACCGGCTCGGCGAGCAGGATAAAGCGGATGCCATGGCGAAGCGGCTGGCGGAGGTGCGCCGGGCGAACCACACGGCGGAGGAGAGCCGCCCGACGGGACCGGGTTCGCCGTAAAAGCTCCTACTTTGCCCAGCCGGCATTGGGGATTATGCCGATGCCTTCCTTGACGGTGACGAGCCGGTCGGCGGCGATGTTTTTTAGGCTCTGTCTGGTCCCGCTCGGCCACACGATGTCGATGTCCACCTCGGCAGTTTCGCCCAGTCCGAAGTGCAAGCGCATGTCGCTGGCCGAGTAGAAGCTGGACTGGCTGAGCACGGCCTGCGCCTGGGTTTTGCCGCCATAATGGACCAGCACCCGCGCGCCGATCGCGCTCCGGTTCGAGGCTACGCCGATGAGCTTGACCTTGATCCAGCGGGATTTCACTCCCACATCGTTGCGGAGCAGGGAAGGCGGCTCGTTCAGGTTGACGATGAGCACGTCCATGTCGCCGTCATTGTCGAAGTCGCCGAAGGCGCAGCCGCGGCTTGAATGCGCGGCCGCGACGCCGGGCCCGGCTTCTTCAATCAGCTCCTCAAACGAGCCGTTACGGAGATTGCGGAACACGAGGCGCGGCGTTTTGTAGGGGTAGTCGCGCACTGTTTTACCGACCTCCGGGTACACATTGCCGGTCACGACAAAGATATCCGGCCATCCGTCGTTGTCGAGGTCGACAAAGCCCGTACCCCAGCCGGTGTAGCGAGTTTCCACGCCGATGCGCGCGTCAAAGGTTCGGTCGGTAAAGCTGCCGTGCCCGTCGTTCTCATACAGGATGTCCGTATCGTCGGAGAAGTGGGTCTTAAACAGGTCGAGATGGCCGTCGAGGTTGGGGTCGCCGACCGCGATGCCCATGCCCGCCTGCTCCTCCCCGTCGTCGCTCAGGGCCACGCCGCGCGTCACCCCCTGCTCGTCCAGGCGCGGCTTGCCGGTATTTGTGAAGAAGAGGCTCGGTGTGGAGTCACAGGCAAGATACAGGTCCTGCCAGCCGTTTTCGGTGAAGTCCGCGGCGACCGCGGTCATGCCGTAATTGTCTTTCTGGTCCGCGACGCCGGACTCGCGGCTGATGTCGGTGAAGGTGCCGTCGCCGTTGTTGCGGTAGAGCGAGTGGCTGCCCATGGGCAGGCCGCGCGGCCCGCAGCTCACCGCGACTCCCTTCCAGGTGCAGTTGGCGGCGCTGCCGGGGCGCGGTACTTTGGCCCAGTCGAAGCCGGTGTAATTGGCGACAAACAGGTCCAGACGGCCGTTCCGGTGCAGCTCGGCAAAGGTGCAGCCGGAGCCCCAGCGCGCGGGATCGTTCGTGAGCCCGGCCTGCTTGGTCACGTCGGTAAAGGTGCCGTCGCCGTTGTTGCGGTAGAGCCGGTTCTGGCCGTAATAGGTGACGAACAAATCCTCAAAGCCGTCATTGTTGTAGTCGCCCACGCACACGGCGCTGGCCCACCCGCTCGACTCAAGCCCGGCGGCATGCGTCACGTCGGTAAAGGTGCCGTCGCGGTTGTTTCGATAAAGGCGACTGGTCGCCTCGGCGGACGCGGCACCGCCGTGCAGCGAGCCGCTCAGCAGGAAGATGTCGATCCATCCGTCGTTGTCGTAGTCAAGGAAGGCGCAGCCGCAGCCGACCGCCTCCATGATGTAGTCCTTATGGTCGAGCGGGCCATACACAGTGGGCTTGCGGAGCCCTGCTTCGAAAGCAACATCTACCAGGTTCGCATGGAACGGCAGACCGGATTTCGGCCCCCTCGGCTGCGCCTTGGCGTGGCGGTCGATAATGCCTTGGGCGAGCGCGCCGAGCGGCGACCGGAGGGCGGCTCCGGCGGCAAGGGCTTGGATGGTTTGGCGGCGGGACCAGTTCATTGCACCCATTAACGATACAACGCGGGCTTTGCCGCAGGCCAGCTTCTCGCGGCTTGTGAGGTTTGAGAAAAATTGAGTTTTTCTTGAACCAGGTTTGAGGATTCTCCAGGCTGCAAGTTTTAGGTTCGTCCCGATGCAGGGAAGGACGAACAAACCTCACGCCGCAGGAATAAAACGGGCGTGCGGACCCTTTGCACGAGAGGACGCGCCCGTGACCCCAACTCTTTCACAGCCTATCGAAGCAGTTCAACCAGCCGCGCCGGCAGCACAGGCACGATCCCGGAAAGTTCTTGCGTACATCCTGGCGGTTGCATGCCTGCTGTGTATGCTTGCGGCTGAGGAGTGGCTTTCCATTCGCCATCTTTCCGTTACGGTGGACGAGGGTGCCCACCTGTACGCCGGCTATCGGCACTGGACGGCGCGGGATTTCGGTGTAAATCCCGAGCACCCGCCTTTGGTCAAGCTTGTTGCGGCCGCGCCGCTGCTTGCGATGCGGCTACCCGAGCCGCACCCGCCGCGCTTCTTTTTTCTGCCCGAGGAGTACACCGGCGGCGACCGGCTGCTTGCCGCAAGCGACCATGAGGCCGTGCTGCATCGGGCGCGCATGGCCGCAAGCGTCTTTACCTTTGCGCTTGCGCTGCTTCTGTTTGCTGCCGGGTACCAAATGTTCGGACCGCTGACAGGCTTGTCAGCGCTGGCTCTTTTTGTTTTTGAGCCGACTGTGCTGGCGCACGGAGCTCTTGTGACCACGGACATGGGTGCCGCCTGCTGTATTTTCGGCGCTATGTACGCCTTTTACCGATATCTGCGGCAGCCGGGCCTGCTTCGGCTCGCGCTTACCGGGTTGATGGTCGGCCTGGCTCTCGCGGCCAAGATCACTGGAGCACTCACGCTGCCCATCCTGTTTCTACTTGCGTCCTTCGATCTTTTTACAACCCGCTCCGGCCGCCTTCCGCGAGCTCGTACCCTTATATCGGCTTTACTGGCGATAGGCTTGATCGGCTACATCGTTTTGTGGGGCTGCTACAGCTTTCGATATGCTGCCCGTCCCGACGGCCTTGTTCTTGCCCCAACTCTCGCGCGGCTGGCGCATATGGGGTTCAGTCCATGGCAAACCGGGCTGGTACTGCACCTGGCTAAATGGCACCTGCTGCCGGAGGGCTACCTGTTTGCCTGGACCCGGCTGTATACCGGCGTGACTTCCACCTCGGGGTTTCTTTTCGGCCGCATTTATCCAACAGGCACCCCCTGGTACTTTCCTTGCGCGCTGCTCATCA
>CAXTSG010000275.1:0-617 GCA_964246825.1 uncultured Acidobacteriaceae bacterium
GCTGCGGCGGGCGCTGGGGGAGTGATTTGCGTCCCTCTTTCAGTAGTGCATAAGGAATTGAGGCCTCGCATATAAATCAGGTCCTCAAGAAGCAGCTTGCGCCGAAATGCGTGGATCGGCAGAAACGCTGAGGTTTGGAACTCCTCCGGCCACTTTTGCGCTCCGTGCAAAACGCGCAGGAGATGCACCGCGTCATCCTTGATGCAGTAGGCCGCGATGTAAGGGTGTTTGCCGGAGAACGAGTTCTCGTGTACCGGCGATACGACCCGGCCTGCCGCTCTCGGGAAACCTTGCAAGTTGATCCACCTAGGTCTCGATCTGATCGTCGATTCGCACGGCAGCGCGGGCTGTCCGCCTCGATGTAGTCGAAGATGGCTTCACGGTCCGAGATCGCGTGGAGGCTCCAGACGATCTTCACCCCTGGGGCTCAGCCTGGAGGGCTGCCGCCCGCCGGGCAAATCGGGTCTTCACTTCCTGATTTGAAATGGGAGGGCGAGGGTCATTGATCGCCTCCCGCACTTTAGCTTGGAACCAGGTGTCGTGTGCCGCGACACTGGCGACAGGTGATTGGAGCCGTCGCTCAAGCTCCCGGTTGAAGTTTTCGAGCTGTATTTGAC
>CAXTSG010000275.1:627-930 GCA_964246825.1 uncultured Acidobacteriaceae bacterium
GTATTTGACGCGCGCGGTCGTGCTCTTCAAGCAGGCGCAAGGCTTCCCGAATGACTTCGCTCGCGGAGGTATAGCGGCCGGAGGAAACTTTCGCGGCGACGAAATGGTCGAGCTCGGGAGTGAGGGAAACGTTCATGATGCGGGCCTCCAGTTCTGGTGCTCGCTACCATAACAAACCTTATCCATTTCGGTTATTTCCTTGTTGTGCCGACGATGGATGGACTGCGTGCGGGCTTTCTACGGCATCTGAGTGTGCGCGTGCAGGGAATCGGGGGAGGGTGCCTTTGCGGTGGAACCTGAGTG
>CAXTSG010000275.1:940-3641 GCA_964246825.1 uncultured Acidobacteriaceae bacterium
CGGTAAAAGCGGTGGGCAAGGAGGCCGGGGAGTCGACGGCGCGGGATGATATTTCGGGGCGGGCGGCGCAGCTGGCTTATTACTTTTTCCTGTCGCTGTTTCCGGGGTTGATTCTCCTGACGTCGGTGCTGGGGCTGCTGGCGCGCGAAAGCGGGGCCTTGCAGGGGGAGCTGCTGCACGGGGCCTCGACGGTGCTGCCGCCGAGCGCGTTCACCATTGTGCAGAACGTGCTGACGCAGGTGACGCAGAATAGCGGCGGGGGCAAGATCACCTTCGGCATCCTGGCGGCGCTGTGGTCGGCAGCTTCCGGCATGTCGGCGGTGCAGGACACGATGAACGCGGTGTACCGGGTGGAGGAAGGCCGGCCTTTCTGGAAGCGGACCCTTCAGGCGATGGGGCTGACGATCGCGGTAGTGCTGCTCGGGATTCTGGCGCTGGCGGTGTTTCTGCTGGGGTCGCCGGTGGAGCACTTTCTGGCGAGCCACGGCACGATTTCAAGCGGGATCGGGGCGCTGGTGCGCATGGGGGAGTTTGTGGTCACCTTTGTGCTGTTGAGCATGGTGTTCGCGCTGACCTACTATGCGGCGCCCGATGTGCAGCAGCGGCACTGGCAGTGGATCACGCCGGGCGCGCTGGTCGGCATCCTGGCGTGGATCGCGGCATCGATTGCGTTTCGGACGTACCTGCACTATTTCGACAGCTATTCAAAGACGTATGGGGCGATCGGCGCGGTGATTGTGCTGCTGCTGTGGTTTTATGTGTCGGGTTTTGCGCTGCTGTTCGGGGCGGAGATCAACAGCGCGGTGGAAAACCAAAACGCGCAGCAGGGCGACCCGACGGCGAAGCCGAAGGGCGCGAAGGAGCCGGCAGCGGCCGGCGCTTGATGCGGCTAAAGCTAAGGAAGGCGCAGACCTGCTGAATGGGAGTAGAAATTACATCTTACCGGCGCACCCGGGATTTTTGAAGCCGGGTATTCTGGATGAGGAGACTCCTGCTTTCATGCGTCATGTTTTAGTTACCGGCGGCTCCGGTTTTTTCGGCGGACTGCTGCAGCAGCGGTTGTTGCAGGAAGGCTATTGCGTTACGAACATTGATCGGGTCGCGGACCAGGCTTCGCACCCGAAGCTCCGGAGCGTCAAGGCCGACATTCGGGACACGAAGACGGTGGACGAGCTGTTTCTCGCGAGCCGGTTCGACGCGGTGATGCACTGCGCGGCGGTGCTGGCGCACGGCTCCCGGCTGGATGAGCATGACCTGTGGAGCTCGAATGTGGACGGCTCGCGGATTATCGCGGAAGCCTGCCAGCGGCACGGGGTGCGCAAGCTGGTGTTTACCTCGACGAACTGCCTGTGGGCCGAGGATATGGGCAGGCCGGTGCGGGAGGATGACCAGCCGGCGCCGATCGAGGTATATGGGCGCTCGAAGCTGAAGGCGGAGCAGGAGCTTCAAGCGTTTACGCCGGACGTCCACGTTGTGACGATTCGATGCCCGACGATTATCGACAGCGGGCGGCTGGGGCTGCTGGCGATCCTGTTTGAGTTTATCCAGGACAACAAGACGGTTTGGGTGGTGGGCGAGGGCGCGAACCGGTACCAGTTTGTGAACGCGCAGGATTTGGCCTCGGCGTGCCTGAAGGCTCTCGATTACGAGCGGGCGGACCTGTTCCATATCGGGGCGGACCATGTGAAAAGCCTGCGCGCGGTGTATGGGGCGGTGATCGAGGAGGCGAAAAGCCGGTCGCGGGTGCGCTCGCTGCCGAAGGGGCCGACGCTGGCGATGATGCGCCTGGCGCACAAGCTGAATGTTTCGCCGCTGGGGCCGTACCATTACCGGATGATCGCGGAAAGCTTTCTGTTTGACACGACGCACATCAAGGAGCAGCTGGGCTGGATGCCGACCCTGACCAATGAGCAGATGCTGCTGCGGGCCTACCAGTACTACGCGGGGCGGCGGGCGGAGATCCATGCGCGGACGGATGTGTCGGCGCACTCCAGGCCGGCGGAGATGGGCGTGATCCGGCTGCTGAAGTGGATTTCCTGAGAGGGTGCGTGAGAAGTTCTCAGCAACCGCAAAGAAGCATTGCGCTGAACCTGTTTTTGTTGCCTGTTCGATGGGAAAAGCAGGTCCTTCATTGCTTTGCTCCTCAGGATGACACTTCTTCGAGGGTGTTGGAAGGCTTGCACACACCTTCTCAGGATGCTTTCTTCAATAAGCTCGGATGGATCGCACGCTTTTTCATGAGGGCGCTGGGCGGCCTGCTGGAAAGCCCGATCGGGGAGAAGGCCCGGTGGGGCTGGTGGGAGACGACGGCGCTGGCGGGCTACGTGGCGACGGTGCTTGCGGGGCTGCGCTGGCACGAGGGCTGGACGGACGAGGCGCAGGCATGGATGATCGCGCGCGACTCCGGCTGGCGGCAGATGATGCTCCACGGGGTGCGCTACGAGGGCACGCCGGGGCTGTGGCACAGCGTGCTGTGGGTGATGGCGCGGTGCCGGCTTTCGTATGTCGGCATGCACTATGCGGCGGCCTTGTTCGCGGCGGCGGGGGCGGCGGTACTGCTGCGGTGGGCACCGTTTCCTCGGCTGCTGAAAATCCTGATTCCGTTTACGTTCTTTCTGGCGTACCAGGACGCGGTGGTGGCGCGGTCGTATGTGTTGTTTACCGGGCTCGGGTTTGGAGCGGCGGCGCTGCTGCGGGGGCG
>CAXTSG010000276.1:0-3596 GCA_964246825.1 uncultured Acidobacteriaceae bacterium
TGATGCGCAGGGGGTTGCGTAAAATATCGCGCTTCAGCTTGAGAAACGTGGCGGCTTCCGCCGTGCCATGCGCACGGCGGTCGACTCGGCGCTGCGCTTCGGCTGCAAGGGTATCAAGGTCCGAGTGTCGGGCCGCTTGAACGGCAACGAGATTGCGCGCTCAGAGTGGTATCTCCAGGGGCGCCTGCCGCTCCACACGCTGCGGGCCGACATCGACTACGGCTTTGCCGAGGCGCATACCACCTACGGCATTATCGGGGTCAAGACCTGGGTCTACCGCGGCGACATCTACCAGCAGCGCCGAGCCGCACCGCAGGCAGCCGGGGTCAGCGCGCCTGTATTCTAAGGCAAGCTCGGTAAGCGAAGCGTTTTGACGCAAGACAAGGGCCGGGCTCTCAGCCTGGAAATAGCAAACACCGGGCGCCGCA
This sequence comes from uncultured Acidobacteriaceae bacterium, assembly GCA_964246825.1. Lineage (GTDB taxonomy): Bacteria > Acidobacteriota > Terriglobia > Terriglobales > Acidobacteriaceae > EB88. The sequence goes on from CAXTSG010000276.1 coordinate 429, forward strand.
TCGAGCAGCACCGGGAAAAGGATTGCATCAATGTTAATGCCGAAAAGGGTAAAGTTCCGCAAGCAGCAGCGCGGACGCATGAAGGGCAAAGCCTGGCGCGGCGCGGAGCTCGCCTTCGGCGAGTACGGGCTCAAGGCCATGGAGTGCGGCTACATCACGGACCGCCAGATTGAAGCCAGCCGTATCGCGATGACGCGCTTTATCAAGCGCGGCGGCAAAATCTGGCTACGTCTGTTTCCGGACAAGCCGATCACCAAGAAGCCGGCCGAAACCCGTATGGGCAAGGGCAAAGGCGCGCCGGATCACTGGTCGGCTGTGATCCGCCCGGGGAAGATGCTGTTTGAGATGGAAGGCGTCAGCCCGGAGATCGCGGCCGAGGCCATGCGCCTGGCGGCAAACAAGCTTCCGCTGCGGGTGCGCTTTGTGCAGCGGCACGATGTCAAGGCCACGGTGGCCGTGAAGTAGGCGGCCGACAATGCGGTACGCGGTGCTGGTGCCAGTACGGAATACCGTGTATGCTTTGAGAATTAGTCCGGCGCGGCAGCGTGTCCGGATCTTAGCAATCTGCCCTTCAGCTACACGGGCAAGCAGTGATAACGGGAGACCCGGTCCTCGCCTGGCAGCAGGTTCAAGGGATCGGCGTCCCGGGAAGAGATGGATTCCATGGAAGCAGGCAAGGTGCGGGAGCTTGGCGATGCCGAGCTGCGCGAAGAAGCGCGTAAGTCGGCGGAACAGCTGTTTCGCATCCGCTTTCAGCTCAAGCTCGGTCAAAATGAAGGCGTCAAAAAGCTTCGCGAGCTCAAGAAGAGCGTGGCGCGGATCAAGACAATAGAGCGCGAGCGGGCGATCGCGGCAGCAGGAATACCGAAAGGGCGCAAAGCGAAAGCCGGCGCCGGGAAAGTAAGCTAATGGCAGAGGAAGCAGCGGCAGTACAGGCATCCACCCGTGAATCGCATCGCAACGAAAAAGTGGGCGCGGTGGTTTCGACCAAGATGGCGAAAACGATCGTCGTCAAGGTCGAAATGGCCAAGGCGCACCCCAAGTACAAGCGCGTGATGCGGACCAGCAAGAAGTTCTACGCGCACGACGAGCAGAACTCGGCGCGCACCGGCGACATCGTGCGCATCCGCGAAACCCGACCGCTGTCCAAGCTGAAGCGCTGGCAGCTGGAGGAGATTGTGCGGCGCTCCGCGCTGTCGCAGGCCGAGGAAGCCGCGCCCGTTTCCGCCTAATCGTTCAGAAGGCTAGGCAGCGAGCAGGGTATAGGGGTCAATCCAAGCGGTAAAAGCAGTCGGAGGCGCGAACCATGGCAGTACAGATGAGAACGATGCTTGAGGTGGCCGATAACTCGGGCGCGCGCAAGCTCCAGGTGATTTTGCCCCTGGGCGGCGGCACCGGAAAGATTGCCTCGCTCGGCGACGTGGTGACGGCGGCCGTTAAAGAAAGCTCGCCCGACGGCCAGGTCAAGAAGGGCAAGGTCGTCAAGGCGGTGATTGTGCGGACCCGCAAGGAAGTGCGCCGGAAAGACGGCACCTACATCCGTTTTGATTCAAACGCGGGTGTGCTGATCAATGAAGCGGGCGAGCCTGTGGGGACGCGCGTTTTCGGTCCGGTAGCGCGCGAGCTGCGCGATAAGAAGTTTTTGAAAATTGTGTCGCTGGCCCCGGAAGTGATCTAGGCAGCGCGGCAAGGGAGCAGAAACATGGCGGCATTGAAGATTCAGCACAATGACACCGTAGAGGTGATTACGGGTTCGGAAAAAGACCGCGGCCGGCAGGGCCGGGTGCTGCGCGTTTTTCCGGAGGAGAACAAAATCCTGGTGCAGGGCATCCGGGTCGTCAAAAAGAACGTCAAGCCTAACCCGCAGAAGAACATCAAGGGCGGAGTCGCCGAGCAGGAAGCCAAGCTTCAGATTTCTAACGTGATGCTGGTCTGCCCGGACTGCGGCGCGACGCGCGTCGGCTTCCGCTTTGAGGGCGAAGGTGATGCACGCGCCAAGGTGCGGGTATGCCGCAAGTGCGATAAGGCGCTGCCCGCGAAGAAGTAGCATCGACAACCCATCCGCAACGGTACACGGCTTCCTTTGGGGCTACTCCGAGACCGGATACACAGGAAGAGCGAATCCATATGGCAGCACGTCTTAAAGAGAAATACCTGAAAGAGATCAAGCCTGCTCTGCAAAAAGAGCTGGGGCTTAAGAACGCGATGGCTGTACCGCGGCTTGAGAAAATCGTGCTCAACATGGGCTTGGGCGAGGCGACGCAGAACTCGAAGCTGCTCGACCCCTTGGTTGCCGACCTGGCCTTGATCGCCGGGCAAAAGCCGGTAACTACGCGCGCGAAAAAATCCATCGCGGCTTTCAAGGTACGCGAGGGCATGCCGATCGGCGCGATGGTGACGCTGCGCGGCGAGGTGATGTACGAGTTTCTGGATCGCCTGGTGCAGATCGGACTGCCCCGGGTACGCGACTTCCGCGGCGTTTCGACCAAGAGCTTTGACGGCCGGGGCAACTATACGCTCGGCATGCGCGACCAGCTCATCTTCCCGGAAATCGATTATTCCAAGGTAGAAAAGCTCAAGGGCATGAACATCACAATCGTGACGACCGCGCCCGACGACAACCAGGCGCGCGAGTTGTTGAAGGCTTTCGGCATCCCATTCCGGGCCGCGGCTTAATTAGGGGAAAAGGCCGAAAGGCCGGGAGTAGATAGAGTATGAGCACCACAGCAAAACGCGTCAAAGATGAGCGTAAGCCGAAGTTCAAAAGCCGCCAGCACAACCGCTGCAAGCTGTGCGGCCGCCCCCGGGCGTTCCTCCGCAAGTTCGGCATATGCCGTTTGTGCTTCCGGCAGCTGGCGCATGAAGGCCATATCCCGGGCGTCGTCAAGTCCAGCTGGTAAGCAGCCCCACGCTTCATAGAACCATCTCTGCTGGTTCTCTCCTATTCGGAGAGCGAACGGGAGATGAGGAGAACTGATGAACCTGACCGATCCCGTCGCCGACTTTCTGACCCGCATCCGCAATTCCATCCGCGCCCGCCATCAGAAGCTGGATGTGCCGGCCTCCAAGCTGAAAGCCGAGATCGCCCGCATCCTGAAGGAAGAGGGCTATATCGCGAACTACAAAACAGCCGACGAAGAAGGGCATGCCGTGCTGCGGGTTTATCTA
>CAXTSG010000277.1:0-3585 GCA_964246825.1 uncultured Acidobacteriaceae bacterium
GCGGGCGCGGTGCGCGGTTGCCGCGGTTGGTTTCGCGGCGGTCTGGGCCGGGGCCGACAGGGCACAGCCGAGAAAGAAGAGCAGGGAGGCTTTTGCGAAAATCTTTATGGAGATCAAGGCGATGGGTTCCTTTCAGGGACCATACTAACCATCCTTTCCGCTTTGGGCCGATCAGGGAAAAGACGGAGCTGCCCTGTTTGACCCCTCCCCGCGGGGCTGCATAGACTGAAGGGCAGCCGCGGCTACTAAAATCATGCAATTTCTTCTTACATTGTTCTGCTTCGCTGTTCTGCTCCCCGCGGCGCTGCCGGCCCAGGTACCGAAGGCAGCGGAAGCGCCCCGCGCACCGAAGCCGCCCGCGCTGATCGACCCGGCCGGTCCCGCGGTTTCGCTCCAGTCGAGCGAGGCTTTGTTTGACGTTGCCGTGGCGCTCAATGCGTGCGGGTACGACGCCGGGCTCGCGCAGTCGGACCCGATACGACAAGAGGTGCGGGAGCAGGTGAACCTGGCCGCGCAAGGCTCCGCCGAAGCGCGCGAGGCGCGCGACGGGCTTTGCCAATTCATCAGCCAGCACCGGCTGTCCGAGGGTTCGCGCGACCTGGCCCAGTATGTTTCCATGGCGCTTTACCTGACGCCGCCTCCGGAGCTTGCGCCTTCGGTCGACGAGCAGGACCTGCCGCCGGACGCCACGCAGGTGGTGGGCATGCTGCCCATGCTGCGCAGGTTTGCCGAAGCCGTGCAGCTCCATCTGGTTTGGGTGCGCTTCCATCCCGCGTATGAAGCCGAGGTGACCCGGCTCCACGACCCGCTGACGGCCATGACGCTGGGCGTGAACACGTACCTGAAGCTGCCTACCGGCACCTACAGCGGGTCGCGCTTCCTGGTGGTGCTGGAGCCGATGCTTGATCCCGGGCAGACAAACGCGCGGGTGTACGGCTCGGAACACGGGTCGGACTATGTGGTGATCGCCTCGCCGGTCAACGGCGCGCTTCGGCGGGAAGGCGGCGACCCGCTGCATGATGTGCGCCATACCTATCTGCATTACGAAATTGAACCGCTCCTGTATGCGCGGGCGAGCTCGCTTGACCGGCTGCTGCCGCTGCTCAAAACGGTGCGGGAAGCGCCGCTTGAATACCAGTACCGCGCCGACATCGTTTCGCTCACGATCGAGTGCATGATCCGCGCGGTGGAAGCCCGCACCATGGACACCGGCGTTGCCGCCTTCACAATCCCCGCGAACGCGCAGCGCATCGACCTGCCCCGTTTGGAGCATGAGCGCAACCTTTCCGTACAGAAGGGGGAGGCCGTGCGGCAGAAGGCGGTGCAAACCGCCATGACCGAGGGCTTTGTGCTGACGCGCTACTTTTACGGGCAGCTGGGCACTTTTGAGCGCAACCCGGAAAGCCTGAAGGAAGCCATTGGCCCCATGGTGTACGGCATGGATGTGGATGCGCAGGTGCACCAGGCCAAGCAAATCGCTTTTGTGGAGCAGGCGCCCGGGGACGTAATCCGCAACCCGGGGAGCGGACGCGGGCTGGACCAGGCGGAAGGCCGCCTGAAGGCGGGCGATGCCGAGGGCGCGAGCAGGCTGGCGCTCCAGGCCATCAAGGACCACACCGCCGACCCGGCGCGCGCCGACTACCTCCTGGCGCTTACCTGGCTGATGAAGGGCGATATGGATTCGGCGGCGAACGACTTCCGCGAGACCATCCGGCTGACCGGAGACCCGCGCCTGCTTGCCTGGTCGCATATCTACCTCGGCCGCATCGCCGATGTGCAGGAAGAGCGGCCAAACGCGCTTGCCGAGTACAAAACGGCCATGACGGTCCGCGACGGCCAGCAGGACACGCTCCAAGCCGCGCAAAAAGGAATGGAGCAGCCGTTTACCCTGCCCCACGCGGGCGGCGACGGCAATGCCCATCCCTGAAGGGAGCCGCCGCGAGCGCGCTTGACGGCATCCACCATGCAAGGAAGCTGCCAAAGCCGGGCGCAGCCGGGCCGGCGAACACGATGGGAGCCGGGCCGTGGCACAAAACGCGCGACAGAAACAAACCGCCGGGGAGCCCGGGAGCGAGCTGCGGGAGCTGGAAGAAGCGCTCGGCCACCGCTTTCGGAAGCCCGCGCTGCTGCGCGAAGCGCTGCTGCACAGCTCCCTGCGGCATGAACAGCTGACCGGGGCTTCTACGCAGGCATGGGAAGCTGATCCGGGGGACAACGAGCGCCTGGAGTTCCTGGGCGATGCCATTGTGGGCATGCTGACGGCGGAGTCGCTGTATCGGCGATTTCCGGACTTACGCGAAGGCGAGCTGACCCGCCTGCGGGCCGCGCTAGTAAGCCGTGCGCACCTGGGCGAGGTGGGCAAGGGCCTTCGCCTGGGCCAGTGGCTGCGCATGGGCCACGGCGAAGAGCGCAACGGCGGCCGGGGCAAGGCCGTGCTGCTGGCCAACTGCGTGGAAGCAGTGGCGGCGGCGCTGTACCTGGACACCGGCGAGCTTGAAACGGCCAGGCTGTTTGCCGAGCGCTTCATCATCGCGCCCTCGGCGGACAGGCTGTATGCCCAGGTGCAGGCCAACGAGGCGATCGGGGACTATAAATCGGCGTTGCAGGAGTTTTTGCAGGCCCGCGGGCAGGTTCAGCCGGAGTACACGGTAGAAGGCGAGTCCGGCCCGGACCATCGCAAGCACTTTCTGGTGGAAGTGCGCGCGGGCGGCGAGGAAGCGCTGGCGCGCGGCAGCGGCAGCACCAAGAAGCGGGCCGAGCAGGAAGCCGCGCGGCGGGCTTTTCAGAAGCTGAACGGCAAACCCTCTAACGCCGGGGAAGCGCCATGACGCCCCTGGCGCAAGCCGATGCCGGACGCGCGAGGCAGGCGCGGTCGGAGGTTCTCTTGCCGACCTTTGCCGATACGGTGCGCTCCCTGCTCGGCATGGTAGTGGTTGCCTTGTTCCTACTCACCTTTGTGGTCCAGCCTTTCCGCATCCCGTCGGAGTCGATGGAGCGCACGCTGCTGGTGGGGGACTTTCTGCTGGTCAATAAGCAGGTGTACGCGCCGGGGGGCATTTTCAGCAGGCTGCTGCCGTACCGCGAGCCGCGGCACGGCGATGTAGCGGTGTTCCGGTTCCCGCTCGACCCGGAAGATTATGTGGTGAAGCGGGTGATCGGCACGCCGGGCGACCGCATCCGCATGCAGGACGGCACGGTGTTCCGCAACGGGCAGCCGCTCCGCGAGCCGTATACGGTCCGGGAGCCGGCCTACGGCGACGCATTTCGCGACAACTTTCCGGCAGGCAGCTATACGGACCCGAGCGTGGACACCCGCTGGTGGAGCTCGCTGCACGGGCAGATCAGGGGCGGCGACCTCATGGTGCCTCCCGGCAGCTACTTTGTGATGGGCGACAACCGCAATCACAGCCGCGACAGCCGCTACTGGGGTTTTGTGCCGCGCACCGCCATCCTGGGACGGCCGTTTGTAGTGTACTTCTCGCTGCGCGAGCGCTCCGCGACCGACGCGCCCACGCTGCCGGATGATAAACTCGGGAACGAAAACAGCGCGGCGGATTTCGCGCGCTGGGAGCGTTTCTTCCGCAT
>CAXTSG010000278.1:0-3545 GCA_964246825.1 uncultured Acidobacteriaceae bacterium
CCAAAATGAGTACGGCGAGCACCAGTACGGCCGCATCGACCTCCACATCGCGGATGACCTGAAGAACGCGACCATCGCCAAGGCGAAGGCCGGGGTGAACGAGTTCGCCGGGATGGCGGTGGAGCGTGTGTCGACGCTGGACGGCATCAAGTTCTTCCTGAAAAACCCGGAAGCCGCCGGAAAGCCGAACGCGGCCGAGAGCTGGCTACTGCTGCGCGCTTCCGGGACGGAACCGCTGCTGAGGATTTACTCGGAATCTTGCTCGAAGGGCTCGGTGGAAAAGCTGCTGGAGGCTGGGAAGCAGTTTGCAATGGGGAGTCTGGATTAAGCGCTGGTGCCTTCCGCAAAGCCACACACGTTGCAAAAGCAATAGCCCCAACGCTTGCTGCTCCAGCAGGCTCATGCACAGTATGATGGAAGCAAGGAGAAGCACATGGCAGATCGCAAGCCTCAACCAAGACCCTTGTCGGGCACCATGGACACATTCGTTAGAACGTTCAACACGGTGTCTACACTCCCCAATGCCAAAAACCCTTTTCTGAACGGGGCGTCTTCGGTCGGCACTGATACGCTTCTTACTCCGGCTGGTCAATCTTCTACAGGCCAGACCTCTTCGCAGAATAAGTAGCGAGTCGGCCAGGATTTTTGAGGAGAAAGCGCCTTGTTGAAGATAGATTTCTCAACAGTCGCATTGATTTTTCTCCTCGGTGTTCCCGGCCTGTGCGCGAAGAAAGGTCGTCGTAAAATCAGCGCAAGGTCGTTTGAACTCACAGGGCCTGCAACTGAGCTCAGCGAGCTTGTCGCCCTCAGTTTAGCGGCGAACCTTCTGCTGCTTCTATGTGCTCTCATTATCCTCGCCGTAAGTCTAATTCACTTCCATTCTGCCACGCAGATTTTCAAGCTTTTTGATCAGGTTGATCTTGCGGCTTGGGATTATACCCGTAAGTCTGAGGCAGTCGGCATCAGCGTGCTTTACGTGATTCTGCCTGTAATGTCCGACTATTGGGTGGATTTTGTAAGCGGATGGCTACAGTTGAGTCATCCGATTCTCCGACTTTTGGAACTCTCTCCAACATTCACGAAAATCCTACATGGCTTGAGCATCTACTCACTACTAGATGAAAAACCTCTTGCATTTGAATTGTTTACAGGCGAGGCCATCAGTCGAAGAACTGACCTTATCTACTTTCTTGAACTTCAGTTGAGAGACGGTAAAGGTTTATTACCGGCGAACTTATCAAATATGCAATTGTTGAAAGATGAAGAGCAGCACCGACCGATCGTTCTAAGGGACGCATACTTCAAACTAACCGCTGAAGAAGTTTACAAAGCGATGCAAGGCGACAGAGTACAGCTTGATCTTGCTGATGCTCTTCTTATCCAGGTCTCGTATCAGGAGCGGGAGCAAGCATTGGCTGACATGAAAAAGACACAGAAAGGCTACGATTCATATGAGCACCTCCGCCCCTACTGCCCAGAAAACTCCGCTCACCGAGCTGCCCGCCTGGAAGGCGCTGGAAAATCACTACGGCGTGATTGCGCCGCAGCATCTGCGCGAAATCTTTCAAAGAGACCCGGACCGCGGCACTCGCCTTACCGCCGCTTTTGAAGATATTTATCTCGACTACTCTAAGCACCGCATCACGGAGGAAACTCTGAAGCTGCTGCTGGAGCTTGCCGAGCAGAGCGGCCTTGCCGCGCACCGCGATGCGATGTTCGCGGGGGAGAAGATCAACACTACCGAGGGCCGCGCCGTGCTGCACATCGCCCTGCGCGCGCCCAAGGATGCGGTGATCGAGGTAGACGGCGAGAACCAGGTGCCCTATGTCCACGAGCAGCTGGAAAAAATGGGCGCATTTGCCGACAAGGTGCGCTCGGGCGCGTGGGTCGGGCACACCGGTAAGCGCATCAAGACGGTGATCAACATCGGCATCGGCGGCTCGGACCTGGGCCCGGTGATGGCGTATGAGGCGCTGCGTGCTTACTCGCAGCGCGATCTTGAGTTCAAGTTCGTTTCCAACATCGACGGCACTGACTTCGCGGAGGCCACTAGGGGGCTCAGCGCGGACGAAACGCTGTTTATCATCTCGTCCAAGACCTTTACCACGCTGGAAACCATGACCAACGCCCACACCGCGCGGGGATGGAGCCTCGGGCAGCTGGGCGGCGACCAAAGCTCGGTGGCCAAGCACTTCGTCGCGGTTTCCACGAACGCGGGCGAGGTCGCAAAGTTCGGCATTGACACTGCAAATATGTTCGGCTTTCGGGACTGGGTCGGCGGGCGCTACTCGATGGACTCGGCTATCGGGCTCTCAACCATGATCGCGGTCGGCCCGAACGGCTTCCGCGAGATGCTGGCCGGCTTTCACGCCATGGACGAGCATTTCCGCACCGCACCCCTTGAGAAGAACCTGCCGGTGCTGATGGGCCTGCTCGGGGTTTGGTACAACAACTTTTTCGGCGCGCAAACGGTCGCCGTGCTGCCGTATGACCAGTATCTCAAGCGATTCCCGGCCTACCTGCAGCCCGGCACCAACGGCCAGCATTCTTTTTACCAATTAATTCACCAGGGCACGAAGCTCATTCCCTGCGACCTGATCGGTTTCCGGGAGACGCTGAACCCGCTCGGCAACCACCACGACCTCCTGATGGCGAATGTTTTTGCCCAGGGCGAGGCGCTGGCCTTCGGCAAAACAGCGGACGAGGTCAAGGCCGAGGGCACTAAGCCCGAGGTGGTGCCGCACCGGGTGTTCGAGGGCAACCGGCCCACCAACACCATTCTGATCGACAAGCTCACGCCGCGCTCGCTCGGAAAGCTGGTGGCCTTGTACGAGCATATGGTGTTTACGCAGGGGGTCATCTGGCAGATCGACTCATTCGACCAATGGGGGGTGGAGCTCGGTAAAAAGCTGGCGGTTGAGATCATCGGCGACCTGGACGGGTCAAAGCATAATCAGCACGACAGCTCAACCGCCGCGCTGATCGCGCACTACCGGCAGGGGCGCTAGACCGGTTCCTTGACGACAAGGCAGGGAAAGTGGCCTGAAACGGGCCGCTTTCCCTCGTGACCCGGGAACCATTCGACTCCGCAGCAACTTTCCGCTCCAGGACGGGTCTCTTACAGTGCAGCAGACAAGTAAGGGTTCTCCGCGCGAGCGGAGCAGATTTCAAAAAAGCAGGAGCGAAACAGCAATGACAACGGAACGGCTTCTCCGCAAAGCAAGTCAGTCGCTTTCCGCCGCGGTCGGCGTCGGCCTTTTGGCCGCGACCCTTACGGCGCAGGCGCAGTATGCCGTAAGCGACACCAAGCTCCAGTCCGACATCAGCACGGCTCTCCATAATGACGGCAAGCTCGGCTCTGCCGCGATTACGGCAACCGCATCGCAGGGCGTGGTGACTTTAGACGGCAGTGTAGCGACGGAGGACGCGCGCCTGGAAGCCGAGCAGGTGGTTGCCGGCGTGAGCGGCGTCCGTTCGATTCAGGACAACATCGCCATCGCAAACGGCGGCGCGGCTTCTTCCGCAGCCCCGGCCGCCCCGGCGGG
>CAXTSG010000279.1:0-875 GCA_964246825.1 uncultured Acidobacteriaceae bacterium
CGGTTCTTCAACGGCAGCGAGCCGAGCGTGTAGGGCTCAAAAAGAAGATTCTGCGGCATCCATCCATCCTTCACTGTTCCAGGTGTTTGTTTAGAAGATGCCCGGGGTTCGGTTCACGATGCAGCCGCGCCGTGCCCGTGCGGTAGGCTGAAGCATGCCCGCTGCGTCCAAACTGTTGCCGTGCAAGGCCCGTGCCGCGCGGGAACGGTCCCGCGGATGAGCCCGGGCCCGATTCCAGCCTGGCTCGTATGGTCGCTGCTTTCGGCGGTGTTCGCCGCGGCGACCGCGATTTTGGCGAAGCTCGGCGTGGCCGGGGTAGACAGCAATTTTGCCACGGCCATCCGTACCAGCGTGGTGGTGGTGTTTGCCTGGGGCATCGCGCTTCTGTTCGGCTCGCACCGGGGCGCGTCTTCCATCGCGCCGCGCACCTGGCTGTTTCTGGGGGCGTCCGGGCTGGCGACCGGGCTTTCGTGGCTGTGCTACTTTCGCGCGCTTCAGGCGGGACCGGCGTCCCGGGTTGCGCCGGTCGATAAGCTCAGCGTGGTGCTGGTGATCCTGCTGGCGCGGCCGGTGCTCGGCGAACCGATCACCGGGCCCAAGCTGCTGGGCGGCGCGCTGATCGCGGCCGGGGCCATCGTGCTCGCGGTTTGGTAGGCGAGCTACGGTGCTCCGCGCACCGCGGCGGGCGTCGGAGCTTCCCGCAGGCCGTCGCGCATGGCCCGCACCATGGCCCCGTCCGGGGTGTCGCCGCTCAGCTCCCAAATCATCATGCCGCCCAACCCATGACCCCGCGCGTAGCCTGCCTTGGCTAGGGCCGAGGTCGGGTCGTCGTAGGTCCAGAAGGTATTGCCGTCGTAGAGCCAGGGCGCGGCGGC
>CAXTSG010000279.1:885-3500 GCA_964246825.1 uncultured Acidobacteriaceae bacterium
GGGGGGGGGTGGTAGGCCGGCTCGCTAGTGCGGGGGCCGCGCCCGGGCGCGCCGCTGGGGCCCGCCGGAACCGCGGCGGCCGCGCCGGGCAGGGCCGCTATCTCATGGTAGGGCGTGTCGCCGCGCTCCTGCTGCCCGCCCATGCCGAGGCCGTGCCGCGCGCCCGCGTCGGCGACCCCGGACCAGTGATAGCCGTAAAACGGGATACCCAGCAGCAGCTTCCCTGCCGGGACGCCGGCGTTTTCGTATTCGGCCACGGTGGAGTCCACGCTGCCGGTATCCGGGCGCAGCTCCGGCATGCCGTAGAGCGGGGCCACAATGCCGGTGGTTTTCTGCCAGGGGCCGTTGTAGTCGTAGTTCATCAGGCCTACCTGGTCCACGGCCGCGGCCACGGCGGGCCAGTCCACGCCGGGGTAGCGCCCCAGGCCGGGCGCGGCGGCAATCGTCAACAAGAGCCGCTCACCGTGCGCGGCCGCGGCATAAGCGTCCAGCTGGTGCCGAAACTCGGCGACCAGCGCGGTAAAGTTCGCGCCGTCGCCGGGGCCGTTCGGGTATTCCCAATCCATGTCGATGCCGGTAAACAGGCCCGGCGCGCGGAGGCCCGGGGCCAGGTTGCCGCGCAGAAACATGTCGATGCAGGAGGCAACAAAGGCCGCGCGTTTTTCCGGCTGGGCCGCGTCCGCAAAGGCCGCCGCCTTGCCCTCAAGCGAGATCAGCATGCGGAGCCTGGGATAGCGGCGGTGCAGCTGCTGCAGCTGGTGGAACTCGCCGCGCAGCACCGGCGCGTCGGGTGCGTCCGGTTTGTCCGGGATGCCGTCGACGCTGGTTTCCGCGGTATAGAGGTGCTGGAGGTCGGCGTTCGGGTCCGCGACCGAGCAGCGGCCGTTGACGATAAACGCCTGCGAATAGTTGATCTGCGTCAGCAGGGCCGCCGTGCCGCTTGTGATTAACTGCCGCGCGGACCAGGGCGGTGTGTCGTAAAGGCCCCACTGCGGCAGATAGCCGACCAGGGCCGGCGTTTGCGCTGTGGAAAGAGCAGGGAGCAGCAGCAGGAGCAAAGGAAGCAGGGCACGGCGCATCCTTGTGAGACGGGCGCGGTTCCCCCGCGGATGCAAAGCGGCCGACTGTTAGCGATCCACCATCTGCCGGTAGGCCGCCGGATAGCGGTCGCCGCTGAAGTGTATTTCCGAGGCCGCGCCGCTGATCTGTTGAAAATCCCGGGCCGAAAGCTGTACGGAGGCCGCGCCGACATTTTCTTCGAGGCGGTGCAGCCTGGTGGTGCCGGGGATGGGCACGATCCAGGGCTTTTGGGCCAGCAGCCAACTGAGCGCCACCTGGGCCGGGGTTGCGCTTTTTTCCGCCGCGATGCCTTGCAGCACATCCAGAATTGCCTGGTTGGTTTCTCTCGCCTCGGGAGTGAACCGCGGGAGCGAGCCGCGGAAGTCATTGGCCGCGAACCGCGACGGCAGCTTTCCGGTTAGAAAGCCCTTGCCGAGCGGGCTGAACGGGACAAAGCCGATGCCGAGCTCCTCCAGAACGGGCAGGATTTCAAGCTCCGGCTCCCGCCACCACACGGAGTACTCGCTTTGGAGCGCGGCGACCGGCTGCACCGCGTGGGCGCGCCGGACGGTTTGGACCCGGCTTCCGAAAGCCCGAAGTGCTTGACCTTGCCCTGCTCGATGAGCCCTTTGACCGCGCCCGCGACCTCCTCGATCGGCACATGCGGGTCAACGCGATGCTGGTAGAGCAGGTCGATGGCCTCGACTTGCAAGCGCCGGAGCTGCCCTTCCACCGCCTGCCGGATGTGTTCCGGCCGGCTGTTGAGGCCCGTCTGCTTTTTCGTTTCCGGGTCAAAGGCGAAGCCGAACTTGGTGGCAATCGCTACCTGCGCGCGTACCGGTGCCAGGGCCCGGCCGACCAGATCTTCATTCGCGTAGGGGCCGTAGACCTCGGCGGTATCAAAGAAGGTGACGCCGCGATCGACGGCGGCGCGCAGCAGCGCGGTCATCTCGTCCGGGTCGCCCGGCTCCCCGTAGCTGAAGCTCATGCCCATGGTACCGAAGCCGAGGGCGGAAACGCGGAGGCTGGTGCCCAAGGTGCGGGTCTGCATGGCGGTCCTCTCCCAGGAAGCAGTTTGCCGGAGCCGGAGTTCTCTGATTTCTGATGCGCCGCAGGCTATAAGATAGATGTGTTATGCCGCGTGTCTCCCCTGTGCTCCTGCTCCGGCGCTTTCGGCGCGGCCGCCGCGACCGCGGCCGGTCCCGTTTTTAGAGCGCGCTCCTCCTTCCGACACCCGGCGCAGCAAAACACCGGCCGCTTTTGCAGGCAGGCCTTGAGGACACCCCGGCGATGAGCCTTGACAGCTTCCACGCACGCGCTTTGCTTCGCTCCGGCAGCAGGGAGTACCGAATCTTTCGCCTTCAGGCTTTGGCCGAGCGCGGCATTACGTTGTCGCGCCTGCCGTGGTCGCTGCGCATCCTGCTTGAAAACCTGCTGCGCCGGGAGGACGGGGTTGCCGTGACAGCGGCCGATATTCAATTCCTGGCGGCGTGGGAGCCCGGGGCGGAGCCCTCGCGCGAGATTGCGTTTATGCCGGCGCGGGTGCTGATGCAGGA
>CAXTSG010000280.1:0-1590 GCA_964246825.1 uncultured Acidobacteriaceae bacterium
GCTCCAGCAGCGCGGCCACGGGCGCATCGGCCACGCCGGCAAGGCTTGCGAGGGAAGGAAGCAGGCCGCCATGAACTTGATCCTTGAACGCCAGAACGGCTTCCGCCTGCCCAAGGTATTTCACGTTGGCGTCATCGCCCGCCGGGAGGTGCTCCGGATTTGCCTGTTCCAAAAAGGTAGCCAGCGTGCCGCGGCCGGCATTGTCAAGATCGAGCTTGCCTGCCTCGGTTGGAGCGGCATAGTGCCGTTCCAGGGTGGCCACGATCGCGGCGCGGCCCTGGTCGAGCGAGGACTCGCGCGCGGAGCCCTGCGCCAGGGTAATCAGGACTTCATCGCTCCCGGCAGCCCCGTAGCTCTGGATGCGGGCATCATGGAGGCCGGCCGCATCAGCCGCCTGCCGCAGCCTGCCGAGGTCCGGCTGCCCCGCGAAGCGGATGCGCACCACCGTGCCGCCCTTAAAATCGACATCCAGCGGCAGATGGTGCCAGAACAGCAGCGACAGCAGCCCGCTGATGCTGAAAAGGAGGGAGAAGCTCAGGAAGTACCACTTCTTCCCGAGCCAGTCGATATTGGTTTTGCCGAACAGTTCCACGGATGCCTAGCCTAGCCGCGGGCTGCCTTGATGACGGCCTGCTCCACCACAAACGATACAGCGGCCAGCGCCATGCCGGCGGCAAAGACAAACACGCCGCGTCCGATCACCGGCGGTACCCCAAGAATCCTGTTGTCGCTCATATAGAAATAGCCTTCCCCCGCGCGCGGCGGTTTACGTTGGCGTCAAAGATCGTTCGCGAAACGAACACAGCGGTGAAGATGTTCGCGAACAGGCCAAAGGTCAACGTGATGGCGAAGCCCTTCACAGGCCCCGAACCGAAGAGGAACAAAATTGCTGCCGACACAATGGTCGTAACATGTGTATCGACAATTGTGGTCCAAGCATGAGCGAAACCTTGATCGACGGAAGCCGCGGCGCTTTTTCCGGCGCGCATCTCCTCCCGAATCCGCTCAAAGATCAACACATTGGAGTCCACACCCATTCCGATGGTCAAAATAACGCCGGCGATTCCCGGAAGCGTCAACACCGCATGCGTAAAGCCCATAAACCCAAGCAGGATGACCAGGTTGAGCAGCAGCGCCAGGTCGGCATTGATGCCGGCCCCCCGATAGTACACCAGCATAAAGACCATCACGGCCAGCATGCCGACCACCGACGCGAGCACACCCTGGCGGATGGAGTCCGCGCCGAGCGAAGGGCCGACCGAGCTTTCCTGGAGGTAGCGGATGGAAGCCGGCAGGGCCCCGGTCCGCAGCAGCATGGATAAATCCTGCGCGCCCTGCGCACTCATGGACCCGCCCGAAATCGTGCCGGTATCGCGGATCTGGTCGCGGATGTTGGCGACCTCCCGAATCCGGTTATCGAGCACCACCGCCAGGCCCTTGCCCTTGTTCTGCGAGGTAAAGTCGGCAAAGTGGTTGCCGGCCGCGGTGGTCAGGTAGAAGGTCACCTGCGGCTCATTTGTATTCTGGTTTGTACAGGCCTGCGCATCGCGGATGTCGATGCTGATGGGCATTCCCATCACGTGATCGAGA
>CAXTSG010000280.1:1600-3486 GCA_964246825.1 uncultured Acidobacteriaceae bacterium
GGTACCGGCAACCTCGGCCGTGCGCTTCAACAGGTACACCTGGTCGCCTCCGCCGGGCGCGGCGGCACCGGGAAGCGCATGCACCATCTCCTGGTCGAACGGGACCGCGCCGTTCACGGAAGCGCGCACCTCGGCTTCCGAAGTGAACGGGCCGCCGTCCACCAGGTGAATCTCCAGCCGCGCGGTCGACTGAATCACGTCTTTCACCCTTGCCGGATCGTCGATGCCGGGCAGCTCGACCAGAATCTGGTTGGAGCCGACGTTGTACTCCTGGATGATGGGCTCTGAAACGCCCAGCGTGTCCACGCGCTGCCGAATCACATCCACCGCCTGCTGGAGGGTGTTCGTCCTGAGCTCGGCGACGGCCGAGGGCTTCATCGACGCGGTGAGCAGCCCGGCGGCTTCGGCAATCTCATACTGCGCGCCGTAGCGGTTAGCCAGCACCGTGCGCGCGTCGCCGAGCTTCGCGGCGGGCACGCCCGCGAACTGGAGCAGCGTCGGCACGGCGGTATTCGGCTTCGAGCCCGCGGCATCCATCCCCGCGGAAGCAAGGTCGGTCTG
Source organism: uncultured Acidobacteriaceae bacterium (assembly GCA_964246825.1). Taxonomy (GTDB): domain Bacteria; phylum Acidobacteriota; class Terriglobia; order Terriglobales; family Acidobacteriaceae; genus EB88. The sequence continues at coordinate 2,162 of CAXTSG010000280.1, forward strand.
CATGCGGACCAGATCCGAATCGGTGGTCGCGCTCACCGCTTCATCCACCATCACCTGCAAAATCAGGTGCGTGCCGCCGCGCAGGTCCAGCCCGAGATGGATGCGGTTCAAAAGCGATGCCTTGAGCGCGGCCGGCGTCGCCCCGTGCGGGATGCCGAGGATGCCGAAGATAAAGATGAGCAGCACTGCCAGGATGACCAGCAGGCGGGTACGGGGTGTCTTTCGCATGGGAATGGCTTTGGGTTACCGCTTCTCCTCGTCAGTCGTCACGGAAGCGATCGCGCTGCGCAGAACCTCCAGCTTGATGTTGTCAGGGGCGACCCGGATGTGAAGTGTATCGTCGCGCAGCGCCAGCACCGTGCCGCGAATCCCGCCCGTCGTTGTGATCCGGTCGCCCGGCTTCAAACCTGCCAGCATCTCCTGCCACTGCTTCTGCTTCTGCTGGTTCGGCCGCATCAGCAGGAAGTAGAAGATAACCGGGATCAACACCAAAGGGAGGATGGAACCCAGACCCTGGGGCAGGGCGAACACAGCGAAAGCAGGCACCAGAACCAAAATTGTTCCTTCTCTCCGGAGTTTCGGCGGCAGGGGCCGGCGCAAGGGCTGGGCAGCGATACCTACATACTTTTAGACGTTGAGCCTAAGTTTCTAGCATGGTCGAGTCGCCGCGGGGTGTCAAGAGCTTCCGCCGGTTGAATACGACCTCTCCTCCCATCCCTGCCCTTTCCTGCGACCGGAAAATAAAGGCAGCGCGGCGGACGGGGATCGGTGTAAAGTGGCTTCGCCACGAGTTCCTCTTTTTCGCCGCGGCAGGCACGCAGCGTCATCAGGAAGCGGGCCGCGAGGGATGCCCATGATTGAGAGTATCGACCAAATCACCTTGTCCAACGCGGCCGACGCGCCGCCGAACACCAACCAGCCGCAGCCCGCGGTCTACGCGCTTGTGTACCTTCCCGCGGGTTCGACCTTTTCGGCGCAGATCGTGCTCAACCAACTCGTAACCACTTCACTCGGCACGGACGACCCGATCATCAACGCCACCGCCTCCATCTTTCGCTACATCACGCAGGCACCGGGGCAGGGTTTGCAGACGACCTGGCTTAACACGGGGTCGCCCACCGCTGCCGTCAGCAACATCGCCGACGGCTATGCGGTGCAATTTGCCTTGAATGTCGGTGCCCTCAGCTCCTATGTTGAGGCGCAGGCCGTCGCCACTGTATTTCTTCAGTCTTAAACGCACCCGCGAGGAAACCGCGCCATGGACCCTTCCCGGCAAAACCGCATATTCCTTCTATACCGCCCTGACACCGGAGCCGTGGAAAGCC
>CAXTSG010000281.1:0-448 GCA_964246825.1 uncultured Acidobacteriaceae bacterium
ACCAGCACCGTCCCCTGCCCCTCGGTCACTCCATGCCCCTTCCGCGCCCCGCCACCGTAAAGAAAAACCGGTTCCGCGTCCCTTCCGTTTCCACCCAAGCCCGGCCGCCGTGCGCTTCCGCCGTTTTCTTCACGATCGACAAGCCCAAACCCGTACCCGCCGGTCCGTATCCCGCGCTCCCGCCCCGCCGAAACCGCTCAAAAATACGCTCCCGGTCTTCCCGCCGAATCGGCGGCCCTTCGCTTTCCACCTCCACAACGGTTTCCTCCGCGTCCTGCCTCACCCGCACCGCGATCGCCGTCCCCACCGCCGCGTACTTGCCCGCGTTGTCCAGCAATTGCAGCAGCGCCAGCTCCACCATCTCCCGGTCTACCGCCGCCGGCCGCAGCCCCGGCGCGGCTTCAACCCGCACCCGCTCCCGCAGCGCCGGCTCCTGCTCCGCCAGCAC
>CAXTSG010000281.1:458-3483 GCA_964246825.1 uncultured Acidobacteriaceae bacterium
CCATTGAGGGGTCGCGGGAACGAATTGCCCACCTCCTTCGCTTCCAGCGCGGCCGTTTGCAGCAGCCGCGTCGTCAGCCGGTTCAGCAGCGCCGCCTGCTCGTCGATAATCCCGGCCAGCTCCCGCTGTGTTTCCGTCAGCTCCCCTATCTCCAGCAGCCCGCCGCTCGCCGTTTGAATCGCCGTCAAGGGCGTCTTGAAGCTGTGCGCCAGCCCGTCCAGCACCGCCGTGCGCAGCTGCTCCGCGTTGCGCCCGGCCTCGGCCCGCATTTCCTTCTCGGCCGAGTGCGCCCGCTCCAACGCCACCGCCGCCAGGCTCGCCACGGCGTCGGCCAGCAGCGGGTCCACCTCCCATCCGTCCAGCACCATCGCGCCCAGGGGCTTGGTTCCCAGCCGCAGCACCCGGCACGACCTGCGCCCCGACGCATCGTCCGTGTCCTGCCCCGCCAGGTACACCTGGTGCGCTTCAGTTTCCCGCGGCAGCGGCTCATCCCGCGCCGGCGCGTCTGCCGGGTCGCGGTCGATGGAGAATGCCGCCTCCTCTACCCCCATCAGCTCCCGAATCAGCGCCGACAACTGCCCTTCCACCCCTCGCCTGGTGTCGATCAGCAGAATCGCCCGGCTCAGCTCATACAGCTTCTCCGTCCGCGCCCGCTGCCGCTCGCTCCCCTCCGCATGGCTCCGCGCCCGCGACGACAACCGGCTTACCGCCAGCGCCGTCGCCTCAAAGGTAATCAGCGAAATCCAGTTCTCCGCGTCCGCCACGGAAAGCCGAAACAAGGGCTGCGTAAACAGAAAGTTCAGCAGCCCCATCGAGACCAGCGACACCGCCGTCGCCTGCACAAACCCCCAGCGCAGGCTCACCAGCACCACCAGCAGCAGCTCCAGCGTGCCTGCCGTCGCAAGATTGAAGCGCAGCAGAAAAGCCCCGCCCGCCGTTGCCGCCGCAAGCAGGAGCCCCAGCGCGGCCCGGCGCAGCTCCACCGCCCGCGAGCTTCCCCCGGTCGCGGCGGGGCCCGGCATCTCGGCATTGCGAAGCATCATGGCGGCCCCGCCTCCATGATGCGGGTGCCCGTCCTAAACGCCGTCGCGGCCCAAAGCAGAAGCGTCCTCCTGAGCGGATATATGGAAAGTTTGTCCCATATAAAAAAGTGTCATCCTGAGCGAAGCGAAGGTAGCGCTATGCGCCGGGACCTGCTTTTTCGACGCATAAGCGCGGAAAGCAGGTCCTTCACCTTTCTTCAGGATGACACATACTTCAACTTCTAACTTTTCTTAGAACTTCACCAGAAACGCCCCGGTCACCCGGTTCTCGCTCTTGCGCAGGTCCGGCGTAAAGCCCGGTACCAGCGAGCCCGCGGGTCCCGTGTTGCCGCCCGCCGGCGTCACCCCGCCCGGCCCGGTAAAGTACGGCACGTTCGCCGCGCGATGGTTGTACTCAAGCCGATATGTAAAGTACTGGCTCGGCATATAGTCCGTCGTCACCGAAGTATCCCAGGCTTTGTAAGGGTCGCCCGGGTTTTCCGTGAAGTACGGCGTCCCGGAAGCCGCCGTCGCGCCGTTGATCGGCGGCAGCAGCACCAGGTACCGCCCCGGGTTGTTGATGCGCCCGCCGCCCAGCGTAAGGGCATACCGGTCCCGGTCAAACCACACGCGGTTGTACGCCATAAATCCTAAAAAATCTTGCTTCGGCCCCGCCGCCCGGTTCCCGAAGCAGCTCACCCCGCCTCCGGTCTCGCAGCCCAGGTCGCCCGTCACCGTCGCCGCGGCCTTGCTGATCATGTTGTGCGGCTGGTCGTAATACTTGTACTGCACGCTGTCGTCGGTGTGGTACCGCGTGCGGTTTGTAATCCCCAGCGCGTCCCGGCCGAACGCATACTGGTTCCCCACGATCGACCACTTGCCGTTCGGCCGGTAAAGAATCTCCCCGCCGAAGCCGGGCCGCCCGTTGAACCGCCCGTAGCTCTGCCAGCCGTTGATAAACCAGGGTTCGATCTTCAACTTCTCCGTCGGGAACCACTGCACCCGAACCCCGTTGAAAAACCACGGCGTGTTCGACGACACATACGAAGGCTGGTAAGCCCAGTTATCAAACTGATAATAAGAAAACAGCCCGATATACGACATAAAAATTCCGGCATCGATGTTAATGCCGTGCTGGACGTTATAGTGATACCCGCCGTATGCCTCGGACAGGTACCGGTAAGCATCCGCCAGGTTCCACTGCCCGCGCGCCGGGCTCGCATCGTTGCGCGGCGTCGTTTCCGAGTACAACCCGAACTGCGTCATCACGCGCGCCCGCACATTGTTGTAGTGGAAATCCCCACCCACGCCCAACTGCGTCACCTGCACCTCGCTCGCGCGAAACACCTCGCTCGACCCGCTGATCGTGTCGTCCGCCGGATGCCGAAAATCATAGGTGTAGTTCGCATCCGCCCGTATCTCGGGCGAGAAAAACGCCGTCGCATACGGCGTATCCACCGTACGCGGGTTGCCGGTCAGCCAAGTAAAATCGGCAAACGCAAACGGGTCCGAGTGCGGCCCCGTCGTGTTTGCCGGCGCAAGCCCTTCCATCGCGGGCGCCTGCGCGGCCGAAGCCTTGGCCGTCGTCATGCCTTCCGCCGGTTGCAGCGCATTCACCTGTTGCTGTAGCGCGCCCGCCTGCTTCATATTGTCCAGTTCCTGCTGGATCAGCTGGAGCTTGGTTTCCAGCGCCTGGATTCTTTGCGACTGCGCCGCGTCCGCTCCGTCGCCTGCGGCGGCGGTTGCGGCGGTCGCTACAGCGCCGCCCGGCGCGTCGGCTGCGGCGAGCGCGGTGCGGTAGGCCGCGAGCGTCGGGTGCAGCTGCAGGTCCGGGTCGGGCCGGATCATCGGCGGCCGCACCCGCTCGGCGCCCGGGCCGCCGATGAAGGTCTTGTTGTAGTACACGCGGGCTACCCGGTCGGGGCCGGAGTCGTCCCAGACGATCGCCACCGGCACCCGGCGGCCGTCGCCGTCGCGCGGGGTGTAGTACAGCTCGTCCACGC
>CAXTSG010000282.1:0-3247 GCA_964246825.1 uncultured Acidobacteriaceae bacterium
CTTCCGCATCGTACGCTGACACCCGGCTCCCAAGCCCGGCCACTACCCAAAGGATCGCCACCCATGGCCGCCACGGTCGACGAAGAACAAGAAACAGCAGCGGTGCAGGCTCCGGCGGAGGAGACTCCCCTGGAGTTTGTCGCTTCCATCTGCGGCGTGCTGGTTTTCGGGTTGTTCATCCTGACCTTTGTGTTTCAGAACTTCGTGATCCCGTCCGGCTCCATGCTGAAAACGCTGCTGATCGGCGACCATGTGCTGGTGGACCGCATCACGCTTGCGCCGGAAACGGCCTGGGCGCCGTTTGTCCACTACCGCAACGTGCGCCGCGGCGACATCGTGGTGTTTTTCAAGCCGGGCGAGCCGGATATGTTCCTGGTCAAGCGGGTCGTCGGCATCCCGGGCGACCGCCTGCACCTCCGCAACGGCGTCGTGTTCCTGAACGGCAAGGCCCAGAACGAGCCGCAAACGGAAAAAACGAATGACCTGATCTACTCGCCCTACCGGGACGACTTCCCGGCGGTGCGCCCGTCCGAGGATTTCGGCGTTACGGCCACCTGGGCAGCCGAGCTGCCGACGCACATCCAGGGCGAAGACCTCACGGTGCCGGCGGGCGACTACTTCTGCATGGGCGATAATCGGCCGGGCTCGCTCGACAGCCGATTTTGGGGCTTTGTGCCGCGGGAAAATTTCGTGGCCCGGCGGCTGTTTGTTTACTGTTCTTTAATCACCCGCTAGCACAATATAAAAAAAACACGCGGCCGCGACCAGGTAGCGTGGCTCGGCCATATCGTGCTGCACTTTTTTGATCAAACGCGCTGGAGCCGCACCTTCCACCGGGTGCGGTAGGTGGGTGTGACGCTCACGGCGGCACCGGCCAAGGCTCGGGGACGCGAACGCATCCTGCTGGCCGCCTCCATCCTGCTGCTGCTGCTCGCCGCGGTTCCGCCGCTTGTCAATCTCGGCTGCTACCAGAGGCGTCTCGCGGGTGCCGTCAGCCGGTCCCTGGGGCGGCCTGTAGCCATGGACTCGGTTTCCATGCGGCTGCTGCCTTTTCCGGCGTTGAAGATCAGCAACCTCGTCGTGAGCGAGCAGCCGGAGTTCGGGGCCGAGCCTACCCTGTTCGCGCCCGAGGTCCTCGCCGAGCTGCGCCTGTCTTCGCTGTGGCGCGGGCGGTTTGAGTTGAGCCGCGTCGAGCTGACGGATGCCAGCGTAAACCTGGTGCGCGCCGCGAGCGGCCGCTGGAATGTATCCTCCGTGCTGCTGCAAGCCTCGCATGTCCAAAGCGCGCCCACCGCGCAAAGCCGCCCCGGTCCCGAGCTGCGCTTTCCCTTCATCCAGGCTACCGGCACGCGGATCAACTTCAAGCGCGGGAACGAGAAGCTGCCGTATTCCCTGCTGAACGCGGATTTTTCCATGGTGCTCGTGCGCCCGGAGGTGTGGCAGCTGCGGCTCGGAGGGCAGCCGGACCGGACCGATCTCCAGCTTTCCGCCGGCGACACGGGCATGGTGCAGCTCGGGGGCGAGCTGCACCGTACTTCCGCGCTCGGCGGCATGCCGCTTTCCCTGCACGGAGAGTGGACGCACGCGCCCTTGGGTCAGGTGAGTGAATTGCTGTTCGGCTCGGATGCCGGATGGCGGGGCGACGTGGACGCAACGGCCGACTTCAGCGGCGAAGTGGACCATCTCCAGCTGTCGACGCGGCTCCACATTGCGAACCTGCACCGGCAGGAGTTTACGCCGGGGGAGCCGCCCACTCTGGATATCCGCTGCAAGGGCGCGTACCTGCGAGCTCCGGGATCGTTTCAGGACTTCAACTGTACGCTTCCCCTGGGCGGCGGGCGTATGCTGCTGCGGCAGGATGCGGGCTGGACGCTGGCTGCGGAGCGGGTGCCGGCAAGCGCCGCCGCTTCCCTGCTCGGCACGCTGAGCCCCCGGGTTCCGGCACCCGAAGCTTTTACCGGCGAGATCAACGGATCTGTCACGTACCAACCGGCGACAGAGGAGTGGACAGGCTCCTTTACAAGCGATGCCGTGACGCTTGCCCATGCCGCTCCCGACGACCTCCCGCTGCGGGTGACAGGGCTTCAGCTTGTGGCGAGCGGGAAGAGCATGCTGTTCTCGACCGATCCCCTCGCGCTGGGCATCGAAGGAAAGCCGATGCTGCTTTCGGGCGAGTTTACGAGGAGCGGCTATAGCCTCCATGCCGGCGGTGCCGTCGGCCTCCTGCCGCTCCAGGCCGCGGTCGGGGCGCTCCGTGTTTCCTTCCCCGCAGCTTTTCTGCCGGGCATGGAGGACCGAGCCACTGTCCAAACGGCATTAACAAGCACCGGCCGCTGGGGCCTCCGCGAACTGCCGGAGCCGCCCGAAGCGCACACGAGCGGGACTGTTCAGCTCCGCCATGTGCAGTGGAAAGCGCCCTGGCTCCCGGTTCCGGTCCAATTTTCCGTTTTGAATGCCGCCCTGTCGCCCGGCCTGCTGCGCTGGAGCACCCCGAGCGCCATGCTCGGGACCGGCGGCCGGAGCATGGAGCTTGCGGGCGACGCCGAGCTGCCGCTGCTGTGCGAGGAGCCGCCGTGCGCCGCGCACTTCAACCTCCATACCTCGGCGCTGGATGCCGGAGCGGTGCAGGCGATGCTGAACGGCGGCGACCGGCCGCTGCTTGCTTCCCTTTTGGACCGGTTCCACGGCTCTTCGGGCAGCTTTCCCGCGCTGGAAGGATCGCTGCACGCGGATCTGTTGACGCTGGGAAGGCTGCCGGTGCGCCATGCCGCGATCCGGGCGGCAACTGTTTCCTCCCCGGATGGACCAGCCGTGCGGTTCCAAACAGTGGATGGGGAAGCTTTGGGAGGAAATCTGCATCTTGACGGACTGCTTTCGTTTCCGGGCGGCAGGCCGGCTTACACCTTGAAAGCCGCATGGACCGGGGCGAGCGCCGCCGAGGCCGCGGCGCTGTGGCACGAGAGCTGGGGGCCCGGCACGATGGAGGGTGATGCGGAACTCCAGCTTTCCGGGCGGACGATTGAGGAGCTCCAGGCGGCCGCGAGCGGGAGCTTTCGGCTTTCGTGGTTTGGGGGTGCGCTTGCGCCGGCCATCCCGCGCTTCAGCAGCTTTCACTGCTCCGGCATGGTAGGCCCGCACGGATTTACGCTGGAGCACGGGTCGCTGCTTGAAACCGCTGCCGGCGCGCCCAGCGGCGTGCTGGGCATAGTCGGCTGGGACAGGAGCCTGCGGCTCGGCATCACCGCGG
>CAXTSG010000282.1:3257-3470 GCA_964246825.1 uncultured Acidobacteriaceae bacterium
CGGGACGCCGGCCGCCCCGGTACTTACGCCGCAGCCGTAATCTATTCGATCACGCGGCGATGGATCGAGGCCGCTACTTCCGGCACGCTCCCATCGTTCAGGTCGACCTCGGACGGGCGGCCCAGGAGAAGGATGCGGCGAGCCAGCGTGCCGCGGGCCGGGACGCGCACTTCCACGGTTTCGCTGCCGGAAGCGGATTTAACGGTAAGGGGC
>CAXTSG010000283.1:0-305 GCA_964246825.1 uncultured Acidobacteriaceae bacterium
TTGCTGCCGGCCGGTTCAAAACCTACCTGCGTGAAGCAGTTCGGTCCGCCGCGCACGGAAAAGTAAAATGCGTCCGGCCAGGAACCGTTCACGGGCGATGCGGTGAAGTCGACTCTGCACGCCGGGCTTGAGGGCCAGCTCGGCCATTGGTAGGCAACCGGATCGCCGATATTCTGGTCCGAGCCCGATACTTCCGAGGTGAAGATGTTGTCGAACCAAGGGAGCGGCCGATTGAAAAGGATTGCCGTTCCGTTTACGGATTGCAAGGTCAGCTGCCTTGCAACCGTGAGCTGTCCCCAGTATCC
>CAXTSG010000283.1:315-3451 GCA_964246825.1 uncultured Acidobacteriaceae bacterium
GATATGCAAGGCTGCCCGCGTAGTCCCAGTTATCCTGCCACGAGATAGAAAGGGCATAGGCCAGGGGGTCGGAGGCATTTGCGTCGACAAAGGCCACAGTTGCGTAGAAATCCGAACCGCCGTCCAGCCATTGTCCGTCCGGTTCATCCGGCGTGAAGGCCGCCCCGTCGAAGCCGCCGACCCAGTAGTGGGTTCCGCGCGTGAAGCCGCCGGAGGTGCCGTCTGCTCCGACAACTAATACCCACTTGTCCTGTGAGGAACTTCCATCCGCGTTGTAAAGGTGGAGCTGCACCATGTTCGGACACTCCATATTGTCGAAGCCCGCGAAGAAGCCGCTTTGGTAGGTCCATGCGTGCAGGTCCGTCGACGTGTAGAAACCGATCTTGTTGCCTTCCGCCAGGCACATGACCCAGGTCCCCGTCGGGCTATACCAGAAAACGCTAGGATCCCGGAAGTTGCTGTTTACCTGACCGTTGGTATGCGGGTTCTGCTGCACGATGGAATCGAACTGGAAGCTCTGGCCGCCGTCCGTGGAATACCACAAAGCCGTGGACTGATCCTGGCCGTCGGGTCCATCATTCGGCATGGTCATGAGGGCGATGAGGGCATTCTCGCCATGGCCGGCGGAGTTGCCGCCGTCCACAACCGCGGAACCCGTCCACACGTCACCGCAGGCGGTGGTGTACTTGGGAATTGAGACGCCCTGATCGGACCATGTCACAAGATCCCGCGAGGTGTAGTGCCGCCATTCGGTTCCGTAGGTTGGGTTCGGGTAGCTGCCGTTCCAGAGAACCCATAGATTCCAGGTGTTGTTCCACCAGAGCGGGCGCTGCGGATCGTTGATCCACTCGGTGGACGGGGTGAGGTGAAAGCGCGGCCTGGAGGAGCTGCCTGACTGCGAGAAGAGGTGGCGCGGCGCAGCGGCGGCCGCGGCTAAAAGACCGAGCATGGTACGGCGGGTCATGGATGATGCGAGCATGATTGACCTCCGGGGCGTGGTTTGATTCTGGGCAAGGATGACCCCGGGCGTTACCTGTCCGGGGCGGGCGAGGGATTGCGGGCAGGAGAGACGGTGGAGGGTGGACGAGCTTCGTTCCGCTCGTGCAGCTGCCGGAAGATCGCCAGTTCGCGGTTTGCTTCGTCCGTGCGTCCGGCGGTGCGGTAAGCCCTGGAAAGGCGGTAGTGCGCGAGTTCGTTGTCGGGGTCGAGCTGAATGGCGGCAAGGAAATACTGCCGGCTTTCTTCGGCTTTTCCCTGCTGCGCCAGCACCGTGCCGACGCCTACCTGGGCGTCCGCGAGCGAGGGTTGGAGGGCCAAGGCCCGCCTGTAGTGGAGCTCCGCCTGGTCGGGCAGATTGCCGGCCTGGAAGATTTCGCCCAGCTGGTACTCGGATCGGGCGTCGGAAGGATTGTTCTGAAGCTCTGCCTCAAAAGCGGCCCGCGCCTCGCCGGTCCCGGGCTTTTCCTGCGATGTCAGCAGTGCCATGCCGAGTTGGTAGTGGATGCCGGGCAGGTTCGGATTGAGCTCGACTGCCCTGCGGAACTGGGAAGCTGCCTTGCTGAAGTCGCCCTGGGTCATGGACGCTTCCCCGTAAAGCTGGTAGGTCCTTGCCGAGTCGGGAGCGACTTTGACCAGCCTGCTCACCTGCTCCGACGCCAGTTCCTCATAAACGCGGTAGGCGACGTAAAGCACGTCCGGGCTGTCGGGCAGGAGGGTTTCGAGGTCGCGCACAACGGGAAGCGCCTCGCGCAGCGTGCCGGCTGTTTGGTGGGCGGTGATGATCGCGACGCCCGCATCGAGCTTGACCTCCGTGTTTTTTATGTGCGGGAAAGCGTTTTCCAGCAGGGGCACACCGGACGCGGCATGCCCCTGCCGAATCTCGGAAAGGCCGAGAAGCGCGTCGGCATCCCACAGCGCGGGATCGCGCGCAAGCGCTTTCTCAAACAGCGGCTGCGCCTTCCCGTAATCGTTGGCCTTGAAGGCGATGACGCCGAGATTGGCGTAAGCCTGAGCGTTGCCCGGGTCGAGGCCGAGGATGGCGGTGAACTCCGCTTCGGCGACCTGCGCCTGCCCCCGGGCGAGTGCCTGCTCGGCCTGTTTGTAGTGCAGGGCGATGGCGGAGCGCTTGCTAACCTGCGCCCCGGACGGCAACGCCGCGGCGAGAAGGCAAAGCGCGCAGCCGAGATGTTTCCTGTTCCGCAAGGTGAGCTCGATGGTTGAGACGCTGTTAAAAGAAAAGCGGCGAGGGCGGCCTCGCCGCGCTTCGATTTAGAAGCGTAGATGCAGATCGAACTGCATCCTACGTAGGTCTGTCTGCGTGCTGAGAACCTCGCCGTACTGCGGGTTGTTGATGTCGTTGACCGGGCTGCCGAGATTGGTGTGGTTGAGAGCGTTGAAGTTTTCCCAGCGGAACTCCAAGGTGGTCGGCTCCGACTGGAGGGGCGTTTTGAGCCGGAATGCTTTGCCGAGGGACAGGTCGGCGTTGTACAGAGCGGGGCCCCGCATGGTACCCGGATGCGCGTTGCCCCAGACGCAGCAGACCGGCGGGGTTTCAAAGGCGGCGGAGTTTAGAAAGCCGTAGCGATTTTTCGCTTTTGTGTAGAAAGAAACGCCGGTGACGCGATTGGGCCGCTGCGCGAAGTCCGCGTTGAGGGTTGTGCTGTCGCTGTCGGTGGGAGACAGGGCCAGTCCCGACTCAATCGTCGTGACCCCATCGAAGGACCAGCCTCCAAGAACAGCGTCCACCAGGCTGTTGCCGTGAGAGCCGAAGGCGCGCCCCCGTCCGTATGGAAGCTGCAAGGTGTGGGTGGTTGTCCAGATCACAGCGCGGTTGAGGTACGAGACGCCGTAGCTGCCCGCGAGGTCGTAAGGGTTGTTGCCCTGCGGGCCGCGATTGCCGATCTGATCGTCCAGGGCCTTGGCCCAGGTGAAGACCGAGTCGACGCTGTAGCTGCCGGAGAAGCGCTTGGACGCCTCAATCTGCGCGCTGTTGAAGTTGGAGTGATCGTTGGTGTTGTTGACGAAAATCTGTCCGGTGAAGCCGAACTCCTGATAGTACGGTCTGCGGCTCAGCAGGTCGCCCGGGGCGGGTGGAGCGGCGTCCGCGTTGTAGTAGGAGTAGTCCAGATTATTGCCC
>CAXTSG010000284.1:0-538 GCA_964246825.1 uncultured Acidobacteriaceae bacterium
GCGGGACCGCGTTCTACAGCTGGGGCGGGAGATGGCGGCGCCCGAGCTGGACGCGGGCGGCCGCTACCTGAACGAGAACTTTCGCGGCTGGTCGGTGGACCGCATCCGCGCCGAGCTGGACAGGCGCATGCTTGAAGAGCAAAGCGAGTACCGTCGGCTGCTCCGCTCGGTCGAGGAGTTGTGGAGCGGCGGCGCGCTCGACCAGGCAGGCTCGCAGAGCACGGTATTTATCGGCGGGGTCGGCAACCTGCTGGGCAGCGAGCTGGACCGCTCGCGCCTGCGCCGAATGCTGCTGGCGCTTGAAGAAAAGCAGCGGCTGGTGGCCTTGTTAAGCGCGTATGTGGATGCCTGCCAGCAGACAGTGCGGGTGGTGGTGGGCCTGGAGGGCGACCTGCCGGAGCTGCCGGAGATGAGCAACTTCGTGCTGATCGGCGCGCCGACGCGGTTGGGCAGCGAGCACTCCGGGACGCTGGCCGTAATTGCGCCGACCCGCATCGAGTACGGTAAAACCATGGACGCCGTGGCGTTTGTGGCGCAG
>CAXTSG010000284.1:548-3441 GCA_964246825.1 uncultured Acidobacteriaceae bacterium
GGAAAATAAAGCATGCGCCCAACCTTTCAGGACCGCCTTCGCGAACAGATGGACCGTTTCCGCGGAGGAACGGGCGCAGCGGACACCGAACGACCCGAGGAATCATCCATGAGCCAGACCCGCCCAGAAACCTCCGAAGAACTGCTGGAGGCTATCCAAAATACCGACCCGACCAGCGATCCGGCCGACGACCTGACGACCGGGGTGGAAGGCACGGAGCGCACCGCCGGGCCGCTTGCCCCGCACGAGGCCGCCGAGGCGGAAGCGGAAAAGCTGCGCGGGGAGCGGGATGCGCTGCTGGAGCGTCTGGCGCGCCTCCAGGCCGAGTTCGAGAACGCCCGGCGCCGCGCCGACCGCGAGCGCTCTGAGTTCCGCGAGTACGCGACCGGCGCGGCGGCGGAACAGTTTCTGCCGGTGCTGGACAATTTTCAGCTCGCGCTCAAGGCCAACGGCACGCTGGAGCAGCTGCGCGGCGGCGTGGAACTGATCGCCAAGCAGATGGAAGAAGCCTTTCGCTCGCTCAACGTGGTGCCGGTGGAAACAGTCGGCACGGCGTTTGACCCGCGCTTCCATGAAGCGCTCGGCAGCGTGGAAACCGCTGATTTACCGGACGGGCAGGTATTCGAGGAAGTGCGCCGCGGTTATCGCATTCGGGAGCGGCTGCTGCGGCCGGCTCTTGTGCGCGTCGTATCCAATCCGCAGCAGATGGAAGCGTAAACCATTTCTCCCGTGACCAAAACCGATTATTACGAAGTTCTCAGCGTTTCCCGGACGGCCTCGGACGGCGAGCTCAAGACGGCGTACCGCAAGCTCGCCATGCAGTACCATCCCGATCGCAACCCGGGCAACAGCGCCGCCGAGGAAAAGTTCAAGGAGTGCTCGGAGGCTTACCAGATCCTGAGCGACCCGGACAAGCGCGCCGCTTATGACCGCTACGGCCATGCCGGGGTGGGCGCGGGCGGCCCGGCAGTGAACCCGTTTGCGAACGCGCAGGATATAGGCGACATCTTCGGGGATATTTTTGGGGAAATGTTCGGCGGCAGCGCCGGAGGCCGCGGCTCGCGCGCGCAGCGCGGGCGCGACCTGCGCTATGACCAGACGATTGACTTCGCGGAAGCCGTATTCGGCAAGGAAGTGGAGATTTCCGTGCGCCGCATGGAGCTGTGCGAGGTTTGCACGGGCACCGGCACCAAATCGAACAAGGGCCCGGCGGTATGCCGGCAGTGCGGCGGGCGCGGCCAGGTTCGCTTCCAGCAGGGGTTCTTTTCGGTTGCGCGCACCTGCGCCAACTGCGGCGGCACGGGGCAGGTCATTACCGATCCGTGCCCCAACTGCCACGGCGACGGCCGCGCCGAGCAGACGCACACCGTGCGCGTTTCAATCCCGGCGGGCGTGGAAGAGGGCACGCGCATCCGCTACGGCGGCGGCGGCGATGCCGGCCGTTTCGGCGGGCCCGCGGGCGACCTGTACATTGTGCTCACGGTGAAGCCGCACCCGTTCTTTGAGCGCGACGGCAACGACGTACACTGCGTGGTGCCGATCTCCTTTACGCAGGCCGCGCTGGGCGACGAGATTACGATTCCGACGCTGGAAAGCGAGATGCGGCTGAAGGTGCCGGAAGGGACGCAGAGCGGCAAGGAGTTTCGCCTGCGCGGCAAGGGCGTGCCGTACCTGAACGAGCACGGCCGCGGCGACCTGCTGGTGGGCGCGGTGCAAACGCCGAAAAAGCTGACCCGCGAGCAGAAGGAGCTGCTGCGGCAGCTGGGGGAAAGCGTCGTAGTGGAAAATGCGCCGACCTCGCGGTCGCTGTTTTCCAAATTGAAGGAGATGCTGTCGTAGGCGCTGTTTTCCGCGGTTCGTCGATGGTACTTTGGTGCGTGCAGCCCTCCAAAGGGCTGCTATCATCTCAAGTGTTATGGCTGAGAATGTTCTCCAAACCGCGCAGCAGTTCTTTCAAGATGTGATTGCGCCCGATGTCCGCGAGATCAAGGTGCGGATAGAAGCTTTAGAAAAAGAGATTGTTTCCGCTCAGAAGCAGCAGGTTGAAAGCGCTAAGATTTTAGAGAAGCAGCAGGATGAGCGCTTTAGAGCCGCGGAAAAGCAGCAGGATGAGCGCTTCAAGGCTGTAGACGAGCGCTTCAAAGCCGCGGACAAGCGGCAGGATGAACGTTTTCAGGCGGTAGATGAGCATTTCAAGGCTGCAGAGGCGGCAAATCAAGCCCGCCATGAAGCCTTGATGTCCGCCATACGGGAGTCTCGCGCGCAGGCCGAGCTCACCAGCATGCGCGTGATCGCCAACCTAACCGAGCGTGTTGTGCTGCTGGAAGCGCAGCAGCGTTCACGCTAGGAGAGCAGCAGCTACCGCAAGCGCCGCAATGGCCGCTGTCTCGGCTCGCAGGATTCTGGGTCCCAAACTCGCCGGCTGCCATTGATTTTGGTTGAAGAGCTCGACTTCTTCCGGGGTCCATCCGCCTTCAGGTCCTACCGCGAGCGAAAGCCCTGCTTCTTCATGCTCCACCCGCAAAACATCACTCAATGCAACGACACGCTCGCTCTCGGCGAGCAGGATTTTTGCGCCCGGCCGGGTTGCGGCTGCTACGGCGGTGCGCATCGGAAGAGGATCGTCAATCGCCGGCACATCGGCGCGGCGCGACTGTTTTGCCGCTTCCCGCGCGATTTTTCGCCAGCGCTCGACGCGTGCCGGGGCAGCCTCGGCCAGACGCTTTTCCGTTCGGCGCGCCAGGAGCGGGCAGATGCGCTCCACGCCGAGCTCGGTCGCTTTTTCCACGGCCCACTCCATGCGGTCGAACTTGAACACGGCCAGCAGCAGCGTGACAGGCAGGGGAGGGTCAGCGGGCAGCTCGCTGTCCAGCGGGAACTCAACCCGGTTGGC
>CAXTSG010000285.1:0-251 GCA_964246825.1 uncultured Acidobacteriaceae bacterium
GGCAACCGGCCGGCAAACGCCCATGATCCCGGTCGGCAGCGTCCTTAAGCCGGATGGCGCGGCATTTTCATCGCAGTGCTTCTACCAGCCGCAAACAGTCACCGCGGGCAGCGCAAACAGAGGCGGAGCTACGGCAACTTTCACTGGGCTGATCTACGGAGCGCCCGCAGGCAACACCACCTACGGCACCCTGAGCCCATGCGGCTATTAGCCGCAGGATGTCGCCAAGCTCTACCGGTTGAATACGGCCT
>CAXTSG010000285.1:261-2988 GCA_964246825.1 uncultured Acidobacteriaceae bacterium
CTACTCGCAGGGATACACGGGCAAGGGCATCACGGTGGCGATCGTGGATGGGTACGGTTCGCCGACAATTCAAGCCGATCTCGCGAGCTTCGCCCAGCTCTACCAGCAGCCTGTGACGGGAAGCTTCAAGGTGGTGCAGACGACGCCGTTTACCGCGACGGATGCCGATGCCGCGCTTGAAACCACGCTCGATGTGGAGTGGACGCATGCCATCGCCCCGGATGCGAACATCCTGCTCGTAACAACGCCGACCCTGAACGATGACGACCTCCAGGCCGGGCTGATGTACATCATCGAAAATAAGCTGGCATCCATCATTTCCAACAGCTACGGGGCCGGAGAACTGCAAGAAGACGCGCAGTCGGCGCAGGTGTGGAACCAGATTTGCGAAATGGCGGCCGCGGAGGGTATCGCCGTGAACTTTGCCAGCGGCGACGACGGCGACTACACCGACATCGAGGCGCAAAAGGACGTCAGCATCCCGGCGGACTCGCCCTATGCGACCGCGGTCGGCGGCACCAGCCTGGCGCTGTCGCCGTTTGACGGCACCACGGTGGTGCAGAGCGGCTGGGGCGACCAGGCCGCCCAACTCGCCATGAACAACAGCGTGTTTGATCCGCCGCTGTTTCAGGGCTTCCAGGGCGGTTCCGGCGGGGGCACCAGCCAATACTTCCCACTGCCCAGCTACCAGAAAAGTATCGGCGGCAGCGGCCGGCAGATACCCGATATTTCCGCGCTGGCCGACCCGATGACCGGCGTTGAAATCCTGATTACCCAGAATGGCAAAACCTACTTCGACCTTGTGGGCGGCACCAGCCTGGCAACGCCGATCTTCTCGGCGGAGTGGGCTCTGCTGACGCAGCGCTTCGGCTTCGACCTGGGCCAGGCCGGACCCTACCTTGCGCAGGCCGCGGGCACGCAGGCCCTAGATGACCTGGTCGCGCCGCCCGAAGCGGCCCTGGTGACCGGCAGCATCACGGACTCAAGCGGCACGCATACCTACACCGCCGACAGCCTGTCTCAGGTAACGACGAACACCCCGTTTCAAACCGCCATCCAAA
Organism: uncultured Acidobacteriaceae bacterium; assembly: GCA_964246825.1. Classification (GTDB taxonomy): domain Bacteria; phylum Acidobacteriota; class Terriglobia; order Terriglobales; family Acidobacteriaceae; genus EB88. The sequence continues at coordinate 1,323 of CAXTSG010000285.1, forward strand.
CCGACGGTGCCGGCAATGTCGAACTGTATACCTTCGCCGCCGACTCTTCCCTGACCATGGCCGCCGGATGGGACCCGGTGACAGGCTGGGGCACGCTCGATATGGGAAACATCTTCACCGCGACCGCCGGGGTCAAGTAGCGGCTAGGTCGACTGTGAAGCAGCCCGAAACGCACCCTGCCCAGGGCGGTTCTTCAGGACCGCCCTGGCTTCGCTGCCCCTGCACTTTTACCTGAAATGCAGGGAAGGGCAGGCTTGCAAGTGTAGCTTTCAACGCCGCGCCTATGCCAACAAGTACGAGTGTGCCGGGCCTGAGGGCAGCCCCACTTCCGCTAACGGCTTTATGAAGACTTGAGGTGTTCTTGCATCCAGCGCTCTACTCCAGCCACTGAAATTGCTCTCTGGGCGTTGAAGGTTTTGTCCATTGCCCATGCGACGCCCTTTCCTTCTGCAAATACGACACGGTATTTCCGGAGCGCGCTGTCCGGCTCATGGGCCAGTAGTTCCTTCAGCATGGGTACTGACCAGGTAACGCGGTGCATCGGTCGATGCAAAGTGGAATCGAGCAGGTCCGCGAGTTTCTGTAGGTAATCGTGTCTCCGGCTGTCTACACGACTTGATTGGCGATCCGCGGCTCTGCGAAGAGAATCTCCGCGGTCAGCTTGCCGATATCTTCGGCGGTTGTTACTGTTACGGCGTTTTCCCAGCTTCCCAGCGCATGTACCGCGTTCGCCGAAAGATCTATAACGCCGAACGATGGTTTGAAGAGAAAGCTGATAAACATGCCCGTCGAGATGATAATCCACTCGGTCGCTTGCTGCGACCGGAGCAGAATGCGCACCTCGAGCTGCTCGTCAAAGAGGTCCTGTGCACTGCCCTTGCCGATCGCATCACAATCGACGCCAAACTGCCAGGGAACATAGCGTTTCACGCTCCCGGCAATTACTGCCTGAGCAAGTTTCAGCTGGATGCCAGGACCTCCCACAAAGCCGGTACAGCCGATTACAGTTTGGTACCGCTTAAACAGCTTGGAAAGCTCAATGGCAGACGTACGAGCGAGATCACCGAAAACAAAGTTAACTCCCAAAGCACGCAATTCAGCCTGCTCTTCGCTCTTGCGAGCACCTGCTGTACGACTACTATTCATACGAAGTAGAACACTGAGGGAGATCCCGCCCACGCGGGCCGCTTTCAAAGCCAAGTGGCGCAATACTGCCATGCCCAGCTCACCGGTGCCGAGAACAAGGATGGGATCGGAAGGCATAAATTCCCTTGCGTAGCCTTCTGTCATGAGGCCCCGATTCTTGTGGTTGCTCACCGACTGGAGTGAACAAGGTTTCAAATCTTGTGAAAACCGGATCGAAGCTATACATCGATTTGCGGAGGTCCTTCAAGCCATTGCGTAGCAAAATTCGTAAGAACCCTATCGCCGGACTTGACCCGAGTGACTTTCTTGCCCGTTTCGACCAAGATACTCACAGCATCGCTCCCTTGAATCATTGGAAAACTCAGATGAGGATTGTAGAGGCCTTCGACTAGGAGCTTGTCTCTGGCGTTCAGCGATACGGCGCAAACCCGCACGAGGACTTCGTGATCACCCGGCTCTAGGCACATCCCGATCTACCAATCGCAGGTTTTCCATACCGAAAACTACCAGATCTCAAACT
>CAXTSG010000285.1:2998-3441 GCA_964246825.1 uncultured Acidobacteriaceae bacterium
ATTCAGCACATCCTTACCGGCAACAAGAAGTCGCATGAGCGAAAGCCGCACTGAAGCAGCCGTAGGGGCACCGGCTTCGGAGTGCAGAACGGAACTCAGCATAGAATTGCCGACGGCTCCTGTTTACGCGGCCTTCCTGAGAAACTGGGTCTAAGCACCCCCATCCCCAACGCTGATAGCCTCATCCTAGTGTCTCTCTTCTGTGACGTCGCGCTTCCCGTGCCGCTGGACCGCGTGTGGACTTATGGCTGCCCGGAGCAGCTTCCCGCGCCATTGATCGGCGCGCGGGTGCTGGTGCCTTTTCGCAACGAGAAGATGGCCGGCATCGTCACGCGCCTTCATGACGAGCCGCCGCCGGTAGAAGCGAAGCCGCTGCTGGCCGTGCTTGATGCCGAGGCGGTCATCGCGCCTGACGGGATGGATCTGGCCCGCTGGATTGCCGG
>CAXTSG010000286.1:0-3405 GCA_964246825.1 uncultured Acidobacteriaceae bacterium
GCCGCATGCGGGGATTGCTGCTGAACACCGCCCTCGGCGGCGCGCTGGCCTTTCGCATCGGTGAGTTTTCCAAGGAGCCGATTGCCGGCATCACCCCCATCGCGCAGATGCTGCCCGTGCGGGACCCCTCCGGCGCTGCCGATGCCGGCACCCCCCGTGAAACGCAAGCGAGCTCCGACAAAGTCGTTCCCATCGACACGCCCTTGGTCTTTACCGGCTTTTCTCCCGCCGCGCTGGCACTTTGGAAGGAGCACGCACCGCAGATGGGCGTCCACCTGGAGCCGGAAGCCGGGCTCGGCGGCAGCGGCGACTCCTCAGCCCCGGCCTCGCCCACTCCCCTGGAACCGGGCTCGGCGGTCAGCGCGCTGCTGGTCGCGGGCGACATGGAAATTGCCGCGACCTGCACCGTGACCTACCTGGACCGGGGGCACCTGCTCGCCTGCGGGCACCCTTTGACGCAGTTCGGCGCGGTAAGCCTCCCCATGACCGAGGCCGATGTGGTCGCCACGCTTCCCTCCCCGGCCGGCTCCTTCAAAATCGTGAACACCGGTAAAACCGTCGGCGCTTTCACCCAGGACCGTCAAACCGCGATCGGCGGCCTTCTCGGCGAGCAGGCCCGCATGATCCCGGTCACCATCACCATCCACCCGGCGCGCGGCGACGCTCAGCCCGCGCGCACTATCCGCCTCCGGGTGCTCGACCAGGCGCAGATGACGCCGACCGCCATGCTGGTTTCGCTCTTCCAGGCCCTCCAGGAAACGCCGGGCTATGCGGAAGAAGACAGCTACCGCCTCCACACCACGGTCGCTCTGCCCGGCTTGCCCGCGGCTTGCTGGGAAACGCTCGCCGCTCCCGGCGGCCTCGGCAATGCTTCCATTTCCGCCGCGCTTACCACCGCGCTGCGCTTCAGCGCGCTATACAGCAGCAGCGACCGGCAAACTGCTGTCGGAGGGGTCACCATCGACGTGGAAGCACTGCCCGGCCGGCAAACCGCAACCCTGAGCCGTGCCGCCCTGGAGCAGCCCTCCGCCCACGCCGGCAGCCGCATCACGGTGGAGGCAACCCTCGCGCCTTATCGCGGAGCACCTGAGTCTCTGCGCCTTCCGGTAACGCTCCCCGCTTCCCTGCCCCTGGGCGATGTGCGCCTCCTGGTGTGTGACGGGGCCGCGCTCGATCGACTGCTGGCCGCCGGGCGTTCCGCAATAGCGACACCGCTGGCCGGCACCGTCGAGCAGCTAAACGCGATCCATGCCGACGACCGGCTCTACGTCGCCCTGCTGGCACCGGATGCGGAGCTCAGCGTGGACGGGCATACGCTGGGTGCCGTGCCGCTTTCCGTGGTAAACGCGCTTCTTGCCGGACACGAGCGCGATCGGCCTTCGCTCCACGGAGAATCCGCAGCCCCGCTCGGCAGCACGCCGGTCGACCGGCTTGTTACCGGCGAACAGGTGCTGACGCTCCGGATAGAATAGCCCTCGCCCTCACCCCAGCACTTCCACGAGAGTAAATCCCATGATCCAAGGCTTTGCCGTACACGCCGCCGGTGCCGAGCTCCACCCTTTCAAGTACGATCCGGGCGAGCTGCGGCCGGGCGACATCGAGGTCGCCGTCACGCACTGCGCTGTCTGCCACAGCGATGTGAACCTGATTGACAACGATTGGGCACTGAGCAAGTACCCGTTCATCCCGGGTCACGAAGTGGTGGGTACCGTGGCGGCGCTCGGCTCGGCGGTAAGCCACCTCCAGGTCGGCACCCGTGTGGGCGTGGGTTGGCAGGCCGGCAGCTGCGGCCACTGCGAGTGGTGCCGGCGAGGCGAGGAAAACCTGTGCGCCCAGTCGGTCGCCACCTGCATCGGGCGGCACGGCGGTTATGCGGAAAAGCTCCGCGTGGACGCGCGCTTCGCCGTGCCGCTGCCGGACGGGCTGGACAGCGCCCGCTCCGCGCCCCTTTTATGCGGCGGCATTACGGTGTACTCGCCGATGCGTCTGGCCGGCATCAGCCCGGCTTCCCGGGTCGGCATCCTCGGCATCGGCGGCCTGGGGCACATAGCGCTTCAGTTTGCGCGCGCCTTCGGCGCGGAAGTCACGGCATTTTCCTCCTCAGCCGACAAGGAAGCGGAAGCGCTTCGTCTGGGCGCGCACCGCTTCATCAACACCCGGGAAAGTAAATCGCTCAAGGCCGTGGCCGGGCGCTTTGACCTCCTGCTTTCCACCGTCAATATTGATCAGGACTGGAAAGAATACGTCCAGGCGCTGCGCCCGCACGGCTCGCTCGTGTTTGTCGGTGTCCCGCCCAAGCCTGCCTCCTTCCCGGTGTTTCCGCTCATCTCCGGAATTAGAAGTGTTTCCGGCTGCAACGTCGGCAGCCCGGCGCAGATCGCGGAGATGCTGGACATCGCGGCCCGCCACAAGATTGAGGCCGTTATCGAATCCTTCCCCATGCGCGAAGCAAACGGGGCCGTGGAGCGGGCGCGCAAAAGCGCCGTTCGCTATCGCGCGGTGCTGACGAATTGAAAACAGCCTTGCGGCGGGTCACAGCCCGGAGCCTCGCGAGCGGAGGAGGCTGGTAAACTCCTGAGGTGACGATGCACTTCCGCCTTGCCCCCGCTCTGCTCCTTTCCGGGGCGCTTCTTTCTCATGCCGTGCCGCTTTTCGCGCAGGGCACCCACCTTTGGAACGAAAGCAGCTTCAACGATTGGGAAAAAGGCACGCCGGTGGCTGTCGCCATCGGCTCTGACGGCACCTTGTCTCCCGGCCTCGGCATCGCTCCCGCGGCGCAGCTGAACGCGGCCGACGTATGGGCCGCGGCAAGCGACGCGGAAGGCAATGCCTACGTCGCGACCGGCTCCCCGGCGCAGGTGGTGCGCATCACGCCGGACGGAAAACAAACAATTCTGTTCACCTCAAAAGACCTGAGCGTGCAGGCGCTGGCGTTTGGACCGGACGGTGCCCTGTATGCGGCGACGCTGCCCTCCGCGAAGGTGTTTCGCGTGGACCCGCGAGCGGCAAAGCCCCTTGAGGAGGCGGCCGCGCCGGTTGTTTTCAACCCCGCCGATACCGACCGGAAACCGGGCTATATCTGGGCGATGCAGTTTGACCGGCAGGGCCGCTTGTATCTTGGGGCAGGCGCGCCGGGCGGTATCTACCGCGTCGCCCCGAAGGCTCCCGGCAAGCCGGAACTGTTCTTCGCGAGCGACGAACCGCACATCCGCTCGCTCCTGTTCGCGCCCGACGGCGACCTTCTTGCCGGCTCCGACGGCACCGGCCTCCTGTACCGCATCGCGCCCGACGGCAGGGGCACCGTTCTATTTGAGGCCGCGAAGCGCGAGATTACCGCCCTGGCGCTCGGCCCGTCCGGGCAGCTTTACGTCGCCGCCGTGGGAGAGCGCGGCCGCAATCCCGCCC
>CAXTSG010000287.1:0-3352 GCA_964246825.1 uncultured Acidobacteriaceae bacterium
ATCTTGTCGCCGTGGTGTCGCTCGGCAATACCTTGTCGCTCGACCAGGACTTCACGGCGGATAAGCAGCTGCTGCTCCGCGCGGTGAACAGCTACTCGGGCGGCAGCAACCAGGGCTACAGCGGGGGCGCGACGAGCACGACGAACCAGACCGAGGATGCAACGGCGTACTCGCCGGACTCGACCGAGTACAACGACATCAATACCGACCGCGAGCTGTTTGCGATCGCCGCGATTGCGCGCGCGCTGGGGCCGATCAACCAGAAAAAATCGCTGCTGTACTTCTCGGGCGGCGTGCAGCGCGACGGCATCGAGAATCAGGCTTCGCTGCGCTCGACCATCAATGCCGCGGTGCGGAACAATCTTTCGATCTACAGCGTGGATGCGCGGGGCTTGCAGGCGATTTCGCCGCTCGGCGATGCGACGACCGGCTCCCTACGCGGCAATGTGGCGTACACGGGCGGGGCTCTTCAAAATAATTTGGATTCCAACTTCAACACGCAGGAAGTGCTTGCGACCCTGTCGAGCGATACGGGCGGGAAGGCATTCTTCGACAACAACGACTTCGCGCCCGCGTTCCTCCAGGTGCAGAACGATACGGCCAGCTACTACGTGCTGGGCTTCCACTCGACCAACCCGGCGCGGGACGGGGCGTTCCGCAAGCTGGAGATTCGCGTGAACCGGCCCGACCTGAAGCTGAGCTACCGGCCCGGCTACTACGCGCCCGCCGACTACCGGCACTCGAACGGCGAGCAGCGTGAACGCGACTTGGAAGCGGAGCTGAACAGCGACTTGCCGGCGACGGACCTTTCCGTGTACCTCCAGCCGTTTTTCTTTCGCGACGCAACCGGCCGCTACAACATGCCCGTGGCGCTGCTGGTGCCGGGCTCGCAGATTCCGTTCAGCAAGGGCGGCAGCCGGGACAAGGCGACGCTGGATGTGATCGGCAATATAAAAGGCCCTGACGGCAAGGTGCTGCAGCAGGTGCGCGATACGGTAAAGCTGGCGATTGACCAGACGCAGCAGGTGACGCGCAAGAACATCCAGTACGCGACGGGCTTTACGCTGCCCGCGGGCAAGTATCACCTGAAGTTTGTGGTGCGCGAGAACGAGACCGGCAAGCTGGGCTCGTTTGAAACCGACGTGGTGGTGCCGGACCTGGCGAAAGCGCTGCTCAAGATGAGCTCGGTGGTGCTGGCCTCGCAGCGGGTACCGCCCGCGGGCAACCAGGACCGCAACGATAACCCGCTGGTGTATGACGGACAGCAGTACGTGCCGAACCTGCCGCATGTGTTCAACCGCGACCAGCCGGTGTATTTCTTCTACGAAATGTATGACCCGGCCAAGTACGCGCGCGTCGCGGCCGGAGACACAACGGCTGCGGCGAAGCAGGCGGGCAGCTTGCATGTGCTGACGAGCATTGAACTGCTGCGGGGGACGGCGAAGGTGTTTGAGTCGCCGCTGGTGGAGGCGCGCGCGGTGAACCTGCCCGGGCGCAATGCGATTGCATTTGCGTTTACGGTGCCGTTGACCTCGCTGCCGGACGGGAACTATACGTGCCAGGTGAATGTAATTGATGACGCGGGCGGGACGTTCTCGTTTCCAAGGACGCCGGTGACGGTGCGGGGCGGAGCTGTGGCTCAGGCGTCAGCCGCACCTACACGCAGCGCGCCTGCTGTCACGAACAATTTGCAATAGAGCCGTTCTCGTACATACGTAAAGCAGCCGGCAGGGGGAGCTACACCCTACCCTCGCCCTCACACCAACATGAAATAGCTCCAGGTATGAGTACAGAGATTGGTTTGTCACTCATTCAGTGACCTACGCACGTCAGCTTTCCGTCATGCCGTGGTAGACCCACTCATAGCGCCCACCGAGGGTGTGAAACGCGCTATCGAATACGCCGCCATGGCTCTGCCATTCATTCGGAAGCACGCCGCGCAGCTCGGATGCCGCCATCGGTGTGTAGTCAGCATCGTCTTTGTACAAATCCACTTTTGTCAGCCGCGAACCATGACGGGATGTGCCGTAGCTGCTGATGCCTTGCGCGATGAAGCCTGCAAACTCGCGCGACGAGGAGAATAACTCTGAGCGGGACGCCGCGGAAGGGCGGACAACGGCGCTGAAGAGCAAACCTTTTTCGCGGCTGCTGACGCGAACCGATACCTGATCCTCCTCATGTTCCATCGCGGCTTCTACATGAGGATGGGGCGCGGAAAATCCTTGCCTGGTGAACCATGAGCCGAATGCTGAGTTGGTTTGCCGCTCAGGGACGAAAACAGCATGATTTGCTTGTTCGCCTGAGGTATCCCACACGGCAAAACGCGAGGCGCAACTAATGCTTGTAAGTCCGACGGCTGTTGGAAGAGGCGCTACGGTGATACCGCGCAGGTCCAGGATGCAGAACGAGACGACACCGAACCCGCGAATTTCTTCAGGAATGAGCCAGGAGGTTGGCAGATAGCTGGCACATACCTGCAGCGGCAGGCGAAAGTTAAAGAGGTACCGTTCAGCCAACGACGCGCGCACAGGTGGGATGATAGACATAGGCCGCCTCAGTAAGCCCATCCTACTCTTCTGGACTGAAGCAAGTTCAACCTTTTCTAGAGCTGCATGGAAGGTTTAGGTGCATTTCTCGGCTCGTCACTTTCATACGGGCAGTGCCTACAGCGCGAGCCGCAGCAGTAGCCTCGCTTGCGATGGTAGGCGGCGGTGAAGACCAGGTATTCGCCGTCCATGTAGTAGTCTTCGCCCTCGATGAGCGGCGGTTCTTCGGGCTGCGGTTCCTCGCTCATGCCTGGGCTTCCAAGGCGCTGCCCGCCGGCAGGAAGATGCCGGGCTGGACCGGCTCCGGCGCGAGCGTTTGGAGCACCGTGCAGCTCAGCGCGGCGTGGTTCCAGAGCACGGTTTTGCCGGCGACGGCGGCGACGCGCTCGCCCGGCACCACGATGCCGCGCAGGTTGAGCGGGTCTCCCGCGGCGATCTCGACCGAAAGGTCAAGGCGCAAGCCTTCACGCCGGGCCTCGCGCAGGCTTTGCCAGGCTTCCGGCAGGGCGAACTGCTCGCCCACGAAGCCGGTAACGAAGCGGCCGCCGCGCGCCTCGCCGCGCGCTTCCATGCGGCGCAGGGTGGGCAGCAGTTCGCGCCATTTCGGGACGTTCGCTTCGCGTTCCAGCAGGTCGCGGAACAGGATGCCGTAACGGCGCAGCAGCGTGGCGGAGGCGGAGGCAAGCTGGGCTTCGCGGAGCTCGGCGGTTGCGCCGGATTGTTTTTCCGTGCTGAGTTCGCGTGCTTCCGGGTGCCAGGGCTCTTCGGACGCGCAGGCCAGGAGGCTCCAGCGTCCGGAGGCGTGG
>CAXTSG010000288.1:0-3339 GCA_964246825.1 uncultured Acidobacteriaceae bacterium
GTCGACCGGCGCGCCGTCGGAAGCTCCAAGCCTGCGCATTTCCAGCACTGGTGTCGCGCCGATCAGGTCAAGGATGCTGCCCGCGGTACGCAGCCCTGCTGCCGGCACACTCAGACCTGCTCCGCGGGGCCGCCCAGGATGGAAGCAACTGCTTCCTTGATTCGGCTGTTGATAAAGGAGCACGGCAGCATGGCGGGCGACTTCGTGCACTGCACGGCCAGCGTTCGGGCGGCGGCATCGTAGTTCCAGCGAATAGTAACGCCGCTGTGCGTGGCTTCGCCGACTGGCCCGTCACTCGCCGGCTTCGGCAGCCCCATTTCCTCACCTTTGGCCAAAAAAGCCGCGAAGTGCTCCGGGGCAATCCCGCCAAAGTTCTGCTCTTCACACTGTGCCATTGTTACTCCGATCCTTTGCTGACCTGCGGTTCCGCCGCGGCTCCCGCGGTTTTCGGGTAGTAACCGCTGCGGGTCCGCACGTTCAGGTTCTTTTTGCCGCCGTTTGCGTGCGCCAGCACCTTGACCTGCCGGTAGCCGCCGAGCGAGGCCGCACGCGATGCATGGTAGCCGATGGTGTACTGCGAACGAATGTCCTTGGCGACCTCGTCGGCCACGGCATCCACATCATTGAGCGAGCGCGGGAAATAAGCGATGCCGCCGGTCTCCTGTGACAGCAACTGGAGCGCCCGCTTCGCGGTGCGCGCTTCGTGGCCACCGCCATCATCCCCGAACAGGAGGCCGATGCAGTACACGATTGGGCCCTGGAGATCCTGCACCCGGCGGATGGTCTGCTCCAGCGTCAGCCCGGAAGCATTGTCTTCGCCGTCCGTGATGATGAGAATGACCTGCTTGGGACGCTTGGCGCCCTTGCTCAACTCATCCGCCGAAGCTACAGTCGCATCGTAGAGAGCGGTCCCGCCCTTAGCGTCCGAGTGGGCCAGACCGTCGCGCAGCTTGTTCACGTCGCTGGTAAAGTCCTGATCGATAAAGGCTTCGTCCGAGAAGTTGACGATAAACGCTTCGTCCTGCGGGTTTGAGGAGCGGATTAGATCCAGCGCCGCCGCATTGACCGCGCCGCGCTTGCTCCGCATGGAGCCGGAACTATCCACAAGGATGCCGATCGACACCGGCGTGTCCGAGTGCTGAAAGGAGGCAATCGTCTGCGGCACGCCGTCCTCAAAGATGTGGAAGTCATCCCTGGCTAGGTCGTTCACCAGGTGCCCCTGGTCGTCGAGCACCGTCGCGTTCAGCACGACCTCCTGTACGTCGCGGCGCAGGGTGTAGCGGCCGTCGGCCTTATCCACATCCGCGCTCTGCTTGCCGGCAGTGGCATCGGTCAAGATGCCGGGCTTGACCGCCGCATTGTCCTCGGCATCGGGCGAGCGGACCGGGTCGCGCTCCACATCCAACGGCTGCTGCGTTTCCGCCGCGGGCGCGGTTTGCGCGTGCGCGTGAACCGGCGGCAGCAGGAGAGCAAGCAGGAGCAGCGCGAATTTGCTATTGAACTGGAGCATAGTAGCCGGAACGAGCGTGTACCGTAAGCTGCGGGAGCCCCGGCGGCGGCTCAAGCCGTACCTTCACTTTACGCCACTTGCCGTCGCGCTTGTTGTCGCTGGAGCGGTAGCCGAGCACGTACTCGTCGCGCAGCTCGTCGGAGATTTTGGCCGCCACATCCGACATATCGCTTAGGTCATTGACGCGAAACAATCGACCCCCGGTGTCCTCGCATAGATCGTTCAGCAAGAGCGGGCCCAGCCGCTCCTCGGTGGTCGGCGCGTACTCGTCGAAGATGCCGATGGAGTAAATCTGCACGTCCGACTCCCGCACCATCGCGCGCAGCTCATTTTCCGTGTAGCGGGAGCGGTTGTCGCCGCCGTCGGAGACGACCAGCAAGGCTTTTCGAGGATATTTCGCGTCTTTCATCTTATTGACGCCGAGATAGATGGCATCGAGCAGCGCCGTGCGCTTGCCCGGCTTTACCAGCGCCAGCCGCGCGTCCACATCGTCAATCGAGGAGGTGAAATCCTCGATGAGCTCCGGCTTGTCATTGAAGCCGACGACAAAAAACTCATCCTGCGGGTTGGCTGTTTTCAGAAATGCCTTCACCGACTGCCGCGACCGGTTAAACTTATTGGCCATGGAGCCGCTCAGGTCAAGAATGATGCCGAGCGAAACCGGGGCGTCTTCCGTTGAAAAGGTCTTGATGGTTTGCAGCTGCTCCGGCCCGGTTCCCTTTTCATAGATAAAGAAATTATTGCGCTCCAGCCCGGTCACAAGCCGGTTCATGGGGTCGGTGACCGTAAGCGGAATCAGCGTCAGGTTGACATCAACACGGATGTTGCTCGATGGAGCTTTTTCAGCCCCGGCTTCAGCGGCTTTGTCGGGGGCAGGCCCCAACGGCGGCGGCTGGACGTGGATCTGGTTCAGCGGGTCGCCGTTTTGCGCGAGCGCCGGCAAGACCGCGCCTGGCACTGCAAAAAGCGCAAGCAGGAGCAAACCCTTCCAAACGGCACGGGCAATGAGCAGATAAGGCTTCAGGGGGTCGCCTCCTTTTCTTTTCTACCTTGAGCAACGCAGGGCGCGCTACCTTCAGAGCCTCTTCAGGGTGACGATCGTTTTCAGGCGAAAATAGGGCGGCTCCGCTTTGAGCTTCACGGTCGGCTACAATCGAGCGAACCCGCTTCCCTTCGCCATAGTTGCGGTAGGAAGCTTTCTTTCCCCATGGCCCGCATCTTTCCATTTCGCGCGCTCCGCTACAATCCTTCCCTTGTGCGGATCGAGGACTGCGTGACGCAGCCTTACGATAAGATCACTCCCTCCATGCAGGCCGGCTACTATGCCCGGAGCCCTTACAACCTGGTTCGCATTATCCTGGGCCTGCCGGAGCTTTTTGACCGGCCTGAAGCCGATGACGTTTACACCCGCGCCGCCCGGGATTTTCGCTCCTGGCGCGAGGAAGGAGTCCTGGCGCAGGAACCGGAGCCGTGCCTGTTTGCCTATGCGCAGCGGTTTACGCCGCCCGGCGGCACGGAAGCCGTGGAGCGGCGCGGCTTGATCGCTTTGGGCGAGGTTTCGCCCTACAGCGAGGGCGTGGTGTTTCGCCACGAGCAGACCCACACCCGCGCCCGCACGGACCGTATGAATCTGCTGCGGGCTACCCGCGCGCATTTCGGGCAGATTTTCATGCTCTACTCCGACCCGGCGCGCTCGGTCGAGTCGCTTCTTTTTTCTCCGCCCGGCAGAACGCCTCCGATGCCGGAGATTGAAGTGCTGGATGAGTTCGGTGTGCTGCACCGCGTGTGGAAGATCAGCGATCCGTCTGTTATCAACATGGTGCAGGGGG
>CAXTSG010000289.1:0-3305 GCA_964246825.1 uncultured Acidobacteriaceae bacterium
ATTCTGTTTATTTCCAAATCGACGGACGGCGTGACCTTTTCCGCGGGTACGGGCTACGGGAATATTGCCATGGGATCGGCCCCGTCGCTTGCTGTGTTCAATAACAAACTGTATGTGGCATTTCAGGCAAATGATGCGAGCCATGCGCTTTACCTTACTTCTTCCAGCGACGGAGTGAACTTTCCAGCGGCGACGGGCTACGGAAATATTAATATTGGCGGCGCTCCTTCGCTCGCGGCGCTGAACGGCACGCTGTATGTCGCTTTCCAGGCGAACGATCCCAGCAATCAAATCTGGATCGGACGGTCCACCGACGGCGTCAACTTTTCAACAGTGGTAGATGCCAGCGATACAACAAAAGGGCCGCCGTCGCTGACCGCGTTTAACAATGCCTTGTATCTCGGATTTATTTCCAATGACACTCAGAATGAGTTGTATGTAGCTTCTTCGACCAACGGCAGCTTCGGCGCGGCGATAGGCTATCCGAATATCCAGATGGGTACCGCGCCCTCGCTGGCCTCGGCAAACGGCGCACTGTATGTCAGCTTTCAGGCAAACGACGCGAGCCATGAGCTGTTTGTGACCGCTTCGGCAAGCGGAACAAACTTTCCCCCGGCTACCGGCTTCGGCAACATCATCATCGGCGGCCCCACAACGGCGGCGGCCTTCGGCACCGGTTTGTCGATCGGGTTTGTTTCTAACGATTCCCGCAATGTTCTTTTTGCCACGAGCAATGCCGGTACGGGCAGCAGCAGCAGCTCCGGCGGCAGCGGGTTTAACTACACCATCTACCCGGGTTTTATCGGAGTGGATCTAAATAACAATACAAACGGCGCGTATGCGGACAGCCAGGTGTATGTGGAAGTGCTGGCAATTGATCCTAATACGAATGTCTTCAGCTGGGTACAGCCGAACGGCACGATTTCCGAAATGTCCACGGCGGATGCGAATGCTCCGAACCACTTAACCAAGAACGGCGTCAATTACCCGAACTATTCCTTCACTTTGGCGCAGGCAAATCACCTGCTGCTGCTGCCGCAGATGTACTCCGGCCGTATCTTTATTTCGCTCGGGGAGCCTGTCTATATCTCGGTAGTGGGTTCGGGCACGGGAACAGGCTATGCCGGGCCGAATCCGCAGAATACCAGCGATCCGAACCTGAACGTGCACTTTGACTGGTATGAGTTCACCTACAACACTTCCGGCGTTTTTATCAATACAACGCAGGTTGATGAGTTCGGACTGCCTCTGTTGCTGGATGTGTACGGGAACAATCGTACCTTTCACCAGCAGACAGGCATCACCGAAACCGTGGCGCAGATTGACCAGGAATATGCCGCGGAACTGCCTGCTGCTTTCACTTCGACCGGGGTCAACAATCTGCGGATTTTCTCTCCCGCGAAGACGACTTTCGGCGCGGGGCAGGCAAACGGCACTTACTTTGACGGCTATGTGAGCCAGGCGTGGAGCTATTACGCGACGAACCCGCTCAATGTAACGCTGGGCGCGCGCAGCTTTACCGGCAACAGCAGCGGCAGCAGCCTTGTGTTCAATGAGGTGAACACCGGAAACGGTGCGTATCTCGGCGGCACGGGCTATGTCATCGGGTACCCGAACACGCAGCAAATCCTGGGCTGCAACGGAGTTTTTGCTTCGGGAGACGCGAGCAACGCGGACCGCAATCAGGTAGAGCTTGCCATCGAGGCGCAGCTCTGCGCGGCCTTTAACCGCCACGTTGTAGAAAACCCCGGCAGCTGGGGAACGCCGTCCAGCTTTTACGGCGCCGACCCTGCAAACTATTACGCGGCATTCTGGCATCGGCACAGCGTCAACGGCCTAGCTTACGGCTTTGCTTATGACGATGTTTCCGGGCAGAGTTCCACCATCACCACCGGCGAGCCGGAGCACATGGCTTTCGGCATCGGCTGGTAGGCTTCTCCTTCAAGAAAGCCGGCGGGAAGACTCAGGTCTTCCCGCTTTTTCTTGCCGGGCACGCCGGTGTGGAAGCGCAGCAAGGCCGGAAAGAGCGCCGGGACACGCTCCAAGGCTAAGAGCGAGCCGCGCAGGAGCAAGGGAGAGTCGGAAAGAGCAAGCAGCGCGCGTGAAACCATCCGGGGCCGCAGCAGAATGCGGTCGTGGGCGGCCTGGTACCGCTCCAAATCGCGGGCGCGCAGGGCTTCAGCCAGCGCGAGCGCCTGCTCAAAGGCAATGGCCAGGCCATCGCCGGTAATGGCATCCACGCTCCCGGATGCATCGCCGACCAGGGCGACGATTCCACGCTGCACGCGCCGGAGCGTGCGATGCAAGGAAACGGCACCGCGTTGCGCGGTAGACGGGGCAGCGCCGTGGAGCAAAGGCGCAAGAGAAGGGAAGCGCCGGAGCGCCTGCTCCATGCTCCCGAGCTTTTGCGGTGCCAGAACGGCGATCCCGACGAACCCCGGCGCAATCGGCGTCACGTAAGCCTGAGCATTTGCGGCCCAATGGACCGTTACGCGGTCCGGCGTTGCCTGCTCATCCTTGAGCAGAAAGTGCTGCCGCAGCGCGTAGCGGCGTGAAAGCGTCGATCCGGCGTCGAGCGAGGCAAAGGCGCGAGTCGTGGACTGCGCCCCGTCCGCGCCTACTATCCAGCGCGGCGTCAGCGTTGCGCCTGCTACCTTGACGGCGGTGCCGGAGGAGGTTTGTTGAAGCCTCGCATGCTCGGACAGGAAACTGACACCGAGTTCGCGGGCCCTTGCGGAGAGCGGGGTTTGCAGGGCTGTGCGCCTGAGGCCGAAGGCAGCCCCCGAGGCCTGGAAGTCGGCCGCGGGCGCGTTCCTATCGCCCCGGAAGGCAATCCCGCGCAGCCGAAGTCCACGGCATGCCAGACTCTCTCGGGAGATGCCGAGTTTTAGGAGGGCCGCGACGGCAGTCGGCAGCAGCCCTTCCCGCAGCACTTATCCGGGGTGCCGGGGCAGCCCTCAACAAGCGTGACGCGCAAGCCCGCCTGCGCGGCGGCAACAGCAGCGGCCAAACCGGCGGGGCCGCCTCCCACCACAAGTACGTCAGCGTCCATCAAGCTGCCGGCCGCGCTTCCCGGAGGCACCGGCTACTCATGCTGCAGTTCGTCCAGAAGCACGCGCGCTTTTGTACTCAACGTTGCCGCCCCGTCCAGGTCGTTTTCCTCCACGGCTTCCCGCGCCTTGAGGAGGAAGGTTTTGATCTGTGTTTGAAGCGTCACGGCATCGCCGGCGGCAGGCTCCTTAAGCTTGCTCAGGCGCGTTTCCTGCACCTGGATTTCTCCGAGCATGCGCGTGCGATCGACGCTG
>CAXTSG010000290.1:0-384 GCA_964246825.1 uncultured Acidobacteriaceae bacterium
ATCGCTATCTTTCGCCCGAAAAGCGGCAGGAGGCCCTTGCGTTGTCGCAGGCGCTGTTCGCGGCCGAGCAGGCGGCGCGGGAGGGGGCAGACTCCGCCGATGCCCTTCTTCCCCAGGCAGCGGCTGTTCTGGCGGCCGCGCCGGAGATACAGATGGACTACCTGGCGCTGGTGGACCCCGATACGCTGCTGCCTGTGAAGTCTCTCCAAACAGACAGCCCCGCGCTGTTGGCGGTGGCCGGCTGGGTCGGGGAAACGCGGCTGATCGACAACATTCTGCTTTATGGGGCGTCCCGCAACGATTGAGCGTTGCCGCGGAGCTTCCGCGGACCGGAACCGCACGGGCTGCCGGAACGATCAATGAACTGGTTCATGGTCTTGGGGG
>CAXTSG010000290.1:394-2692 GCA_964246825.1 uncultured Acidobacteriaceae bacterium
AGCAGAAAGCGCAGCGGTCGATCGGCTGCCTTGCGGATGCCGATGCGGGGTGTGATGAGGATTGCGCCGGGCGCGCGCGGAGGGTCTTCCTCGGCCAGCAGCAGTTCTCCCCGCGGGTCTGTGAAATCCGCCTCGTTGAGCCGCTCGCGCGTGATGCCGAGGGCTTGGCACAGGCGGCCGGGGCCGCCGGTAAGCAGCCGGGGTGCGGCGTGCTCCGCAAGGCCCCGCAGCGCGGCCATGGCAGGGAGGCCGGCCACCGGCTCTAGCGCGCGCAGCAGCACGCACCCGGCCTGCCCGGCGGGCTCGCAGGATACATTGAGGCAGGCATGCATGCCGTAGATGAAGTAAACATAGGCGCGGCCGGGCTCGCCCCACAGCACCCGGTTGCGCGTCGTAACGCCGGCCGCGGCATGGGCGGCCGGGTCGTCCGTGCCGAAGTAGGCCTCGGTTTCGACGATGCGCCCTATCAGGAGGTCGCCTTCCCAGCGCCGCAGCAGCAGCTTGCCGAGCAGGAGGCGCGCCACCCGGTCGGGCGGCGGCTCAAAGAAAGAGCGGGGTAAGGGTTGGTAGGTCATGCATTGTCACCGTTCCCGCATCCATGCAGCGGGGGAGGCTCGGGAGAAGACCGCTACTGAAGCTCGGCGAGGACGGAGGCGGTTTCCGGCGGGCATCCGGGCTCCTCAGGGCAGTGCTGGCATTTTCGGGCGGCCAAGGCTAGGCTGAAGGCATGACGAACCAGCAGCTTTACCTGGCTATCGGCATCCCGGCGCTGTTTGCGATTTTTAATACCGGGGTCGTGCTGACTGTTATGTTTCACCTCTTCCATCGACTTGATGGCCGCATTGATAAAGTTGAAGGCCGCTTTGACAAAGTTGAAGACCGCTTTGACAAACTCGAAGCCCGCATCGACAAACTTGATGCCAAAGTCGATGCAGTACGCGATGAGCTCGGCGGGAAGATAGACAGGCTGACGGAGAAGGTTTCCTCGATGGGCGAGCGCCTGGCCGCGGTGGAAGTGCGCGTCGCACACCTGGAGCGGCCGGAATAGCGGCAGCTAGGCCGGCTGCCGCAGCGCAGCCAGAACCTCTTCGGCGTGGCCTTCCGGCTTTACCCTTTCAAAAACCCTGGCCAGGGTGCCGTCCGGCGCAATTACAAAGGTGCTGCGCTCGATGCCGATTACCTTTTTCCCGTACATATTCTTTTCCTTCAGCACGCCGAACAGCCTGCACACCTCGGCGTCCACGTCGGCCAGCAGCGGGTACGGCAGCTCGTACTTGGCGCGGAACTTTGCCTGTGCCTTGGGGGTATCCCGGGAGATGCCGAGCACAACCACGCCCGCTTTCTGCAACTTGCTGAAAGAATCGCGAAAGCCGCAAGCCTCGACGGTGCAGCCCGGGGTATCCGCCTTCGGGTAGAAGAACAGAACCACCGGCTTGCCGCGAAACTCCTGGAGCGAGCGGGTTTGGTCTTCGTCGTCCCGCAGAGTGAAGTCGGGAACGGGTGCGTGGAGTTCCATGAGCATCTCCTTCCATTACGGTCTTTCCATCCGATGCGAAAACCAGCCCGCGGGGACGGGATGCAGCGCAGAGCAGCCGCGTGAAAGCGGCAAAAGCGTCCCTCGGGAGCCATGCCGCGTCCAACAAGCCGAGATGAGTATGCGACTTTCCCTTGGGGCGTTCCCTGTGCTGCCGCTCCTGCTGATAGCCGGCGCGGGGCACGCGCAGTATGTCGGCAAGGTAGGCACGGTGGCGGCGGAGAAGAAAACGCTGCGCGCTACCGCCGTGTACGAGTACACGGGCTTAATGACCGCGCCCAATGCGAGCCGCCTGGTGCCGGTGGTGGTATGGGACGGCGAGCATTACGAGCCCGGCGGCCTGTACCTGGCGAGGCCGGAGCCGCACGCGGTCGCGCCCGGCACCCAGTATGTGCTGGAGCAGAGCGGCGTGCCGGCCGGGCTGTTTGATCTTTCAGGGGCGGGCCAGCTGAACGGGGCCTGGGTGGGCGTGGGCCGGTACGCGCCGAACGCGCCCGCGCTGCCCGCCCATAAACTTGCTCCTTCCAAGAACCCGCCGAAGCTGACGGGCGGGAGCGGCCGCGGCAAGGCCGATGAAAGCCCCGACAGCGACAGCAACGGTCCGGTGCTGCACCGCAGGGCCGACAGCGACCCGGGCACGGGCAACAGTTCGAGTTCGAGCGATGGGCCCACGCTGCACCGCCGCGACAGCGACAGCTCCGATACGGCAAGCTCCGCCCCGGACCCGGATCGACCGACGCTCCATCGCCATGCGGACACGGCAA
>CAXTSG010000290.1:2702-3296 GCA_964246825.1 uncultured Acidobacteriaceae bacterium
CAGCTCCGCCCCGCACCCGGATCGGCCCACGCGGCACCGCAAGGACACGGACGCGGCTTCCGGCTCCGCGCCGGACCCGGACCGGCCAACGCTCCATCGCGCGGACAGCGGCACGGCCGGCTCCGGCGGCGGCTCCGCCCCGGACCCGGATCGACCGACGCTCCATCGCCATGCGGACACGGCAACAAACGGAGGCACGGCCGCGCCCGACCCGGACCGCCCGCACCTGCGCTACGGGGATAGCGGGAACAACAATGCCCGGGTCGAGCCGACAGAGCTGAAAGACTTCTCCTCGCCGGGTCTCGCGGAAGCACCGGCAGCGGCAGGGGGCGCGCCGCCGACCATCGGGCAGACCGTGGCTGTGTCGGACACGCAAATCGACGAGCCGCATCCGTTTCGCTACAGCTGGGCGAGCCCCGCCGCGCAAAAAGATATGGAAACAGCCCTCCATGCCATGGCTTTGCGAGCGCTTGCGGGCGCGGCCCAAGCCAGCTTCGGCCCGGCGGCACAGGCAGCGGCCAAGGAGAACGCCGCGCTTGCGCGGGCCGCCGCGGCCGCCGAACAAGGCCCGGCAGGCGCTTTTGCCGACGGGGC
>CAXTSG010000291.1:0-3294 GCA_964246825.1 uncultured Acidobacteriaceae bacterium
CGCGCAGCGGCACCTCGATCACATCCGCGCCCTGGATGCGCGCGCACAGCTGATTGCTGCCGCAGGAGTAGACTTCCACGATGGATTTGTCGGAAGTCACCCAGTTGCCGATCAAGGCGTTTGCGGACGGAGGCGAGAGCAGGGCGAGAAACAACAGGATCATGGCCGCGCTTTCTAATTAAAAGATTGATCGAGTGAGATGCGGTTCGCACTCCGTCCCGCGAAAAGGCACAATGAAGCCATGAGCGAAACACACAAGCAAGCCGTGCAGGCACCCGGCGCGCCCGCCGCCATCGGTCCGTACTCTCCCGCCGTCATCGTGGGCGACCTGGTTTACACCTCGGGACAGGTCGGCTTCAATCCCCGGACCGGGCAGCTTGTTCCGGGCGGCATCGTGGAGCAGACCGAGCAGGTCCTGCGCAACCTTGAGGCCCTTCTCGGGGCGGCAGGCTGCACACTGCGCGGTGTCCTGAAAACAACCGTTTTCCTGAAGGATATGAACGACTTTGCCGCCATGAACGAGGTTTATGCGCGCTACCTTTCCCCCGAAGGCACGGTGCCGCCGGCCCGCTCTACCGTGGAGGTCGCCCGGCTGCCGCGCGATGCCAAAATCGAGATTGAGGCAATTGCCCGGCGTTGAAGCGTCCTTGCGGGTGTCTGCTCCATCTAATCAATTGTGGAGGCGCGAATGGCAACGACAGAAACCACGCAGGACAAGATACAGCGCACTGAGAAGGAGTGGCAGGAGCTGCTGACTCCGGAGCAGTTCTATGTCACCCGGCAAAAAGGAACGGAGCCGGCTTTCAGCGGAGCACTCTACCGCAGCCATGACGATGGGATTTACCACTGCATCGGCTGCAAGGCTCCGCTATTCCGTTCAGAAGAAAAGTTTGAATCAGGCAGCGGCTGGCCGTCGTTCTGGACGCCGGTAAGCGCCCGGGCCGTGACAGAGCACGAAGACCGCAGCTACGGCATGCGCCGCGTCGAGGTGACCTGCGCCCGCTGCGACGCCCACCTGGGGCATGTTTTCCCGGACGGTCCCAAGCCGACCGGCCAGCGCTACTGCATCAACTCGGCTTCTTTGGACTTCGCAAAGAAGTAGATACAGAAGCGCCCCGCGAAGAAGGCGGGGCGCTTTGAACCTGCTTTGAACTAAGCCTTGACGACCTTGCCGCTCTTGATGCACGAGGTGCAGACGCGAATGCGACGCGCGCTGGAAGGGCCGGTCTTGGCCTTTACCGGACGCAGATTGACGTTCCAGCGACGCCGCGTGACATTGTGCGCATGCGAGATATTGTTGCCGAACTTGGGTCCCTTATTGCAGATTGCACAAACCTGAGCCATTGCTTGATCTCCAGCCGAGAGATTCTCGGGAAAAAGTAGTCGATAGGAAGCGCGAGTCGCGCAGCTGCCGGACGAATATATCTCCTCGTCCATACCGAGTTCCTAGTGTAGCCGAGCCGCCGACCGGCAACAAGTTTGCCCGCTTCGGCCTTAGCGTAAAAAGGGCAGCGCAAAACTGCCCTTCCTGTAAAAGAGTGGGCTACCGTGCCCCTACCGGCTTTTCCTCGCCCGCCCCAAGCTCCGTCAGCCGCTTTGCCAGCAGCTGTTCCAGATGCTCCAGCGCGTCTGAAAAACCCTCAATGCCTTCCTTCAGCTTGTCATGCGCCATGCGATCCTCGGCATGCATCCGCTCAAAAGTCTGCTCATCCATCGAGATTTTCTCGATAGGGTGGTCGTTCGCGTGCCCTGGGTCCAGCTTGCGCGGCAGTTCCCCTTGCTTCCCATCCAGTTCTTCGAGCAGCTTCGGCGAGATCGTCAGCAGGTCGCAGCCGGCCAGCTCCTCAATCTCACCGATATTGCGGAAGCTCGCGCCCATCACCTGCGTTTTATAGCCGAACTTCTTGTAGTAGTTGTAGACCGTAGTCACCGATTGCACACCCGGGTCGTCCGCTCCCTGATAATCCTTGCCAGTGTCTGTCTTGTACCAATCCAGGATGCGGCCGACGAACGGCGAGATCAGCGTCACCTTCGCCTCGGCGCAGGCCACGGCCTGGTGAATCCCGAACAGCAGTGTCAGGTTACAGTGGATGCCTTCCTGTTCCAGCTTTTCCGCCGCCTTAATGCCCGGCCAGGTTGAAGCAATCTTGATCAGAATGCGTTCACGGCTGATCCCGTCATCCTCGTACATCTTGATGATTTGGTAAGCCTGCTCCAGTGTCTTTTCTGTATCGAAACTCAAACGCGCATCCACCTCGGTGGAAACGCGGCCCGGAACAATCTCCAGAATCTTCTTTCCGAACGCGACCGCCAGGTGCTTGAACGCTTCGTTCGCGACTTCTTTATCGTCTGCATCCTCGCCCAGCTTGCGCTTGGCTTCCAGCAGCACGTCATCCACAATCTGCGAGTAAGCCGGCATGCCCGCGGCCGCGGTAATCAACGAAGGATTGGTCGTTGCATCCTGCGGCTTCACCTTTTGGATCGCCTGGATGTCTCCCGTATCGGCAACCACGGTCGTCATGGTGCGCAACTGTTCCAACAATGTCTGAGCCATCGGCTTATCTCCCTCATATCCCGGCAGCGAGGCACATCCCTCACGCACATATAGCTTATCGGATGCAGCGGGGCACGCCGGGCATCTGGCCGAGCGGCATTTTACTTGCTGTTCCCGTAATGGTTTTTGCAGTCCCCTGCCGGAAGCCTGCTGCTAAACTGGTACTGCGGTTTGCTTTCAGTGCGTTGTAGCGGTATCGGGGTCGAACAGGAAACCCGGTGGCCGTTAGTAGCGGCCTCCGGGCTGTTCGGCACTGGAGGTGATGCGTAGTGCCAAGAGGACCGGTTTGCCGGCTCTCGGTGGTGATACGAATTTCCGTCAACTGGAGATTCGTTGTTGCTTTGGCAGTTCTACTCAGGGTGCTGCTCAACAGGGAGTGCCCACTGCCCGGGCGAGTCGCAAGCTCGCCCGGCCTACCTCTTGTGCAAATAGTATAGCTCTACTCTCACGGTTTCCCGTGATTTCGCTTATTCATACCGCCTAGGTTAAAGCGCACTACCGCGGAAGCGCCTCACTTACCTCCGTAGACCGCGCGCTCTCATTCCCGCTCGCATCCACGGCGGAAACCGAGTACCCGTAGCGCACTCCGCGCACGGCATGCGCATCGCTCCAGTTCGGCGTCGGCAGCAGGTCTTTGCCGCTGACCCGCTACGGCAGCCCCGCCGCCCCAACCTGCCCCCGGTACCCGACGTACCAGGCTAAATCGGGATCTTCATACGCCTGCCAGGCAAGGTCGCTGG
>CAXTSG010000292.1:0-3263 GCA_964246825.1 uncultured Acidobacteriaceae bacterium
CGAATACGGCATGCTGCCGCGGGCGACCCTGACGCGGAGCGCGCGGGAAGCGGAGCGCGGCAAGGTGGGCGGGCGCACACACGAGATTCAAAGGCTGATTGGGCGGTCGCTTCGCGCGGGGGTGGATTTTGAGAAGCTGGGCGAGCGCACGGTCATCCTGGACTGCGATGTGCTGCAGGCGGACGGCGGGACGCGCACCGCGGCGATTACGGGTGCCTGCGCCGCCCTGGCGCTTGCGATGGGCAGGCTCCATGCGGCCGGAGCTTTGAAGGAGCATCCGATGCAAAGAATGGTGGCGGCGGTGAGCGTGGGCATTGTGGAAGGGGTGACCCTGCTGGACCTGGCCTATGAAGAGGATTCGCAGGCCGAGGTGGATGCGAACGTGGTGGTTACCTCCGACGGGGGATTGGTAGAGGTACAGGCCACGGCGGAGCGGAAGGCGTTTCCGCGCGAAAAGTTGCAGGATATGCTCGACATAGCCGATAAAGGGCTTGCGGAGCTGCTCGGGGCGCAGAAAGCGATGCTGGCGGCATGCGGCGTGCCTGTGCCGGGCGGCAGTTAACCGGCGAGCTGCCTCTTACTGAAGGAAACGATTGCAGGGCAGAAGGACGAAAGAGGACGAGAGATGAAGATTGAGTTGACGCCGGGCAAGCTGGCAGGGCTGAAGGCTGTATCAAACGAGCGCGGCGTGATTGCCGCCGCCGCCATGGATCAGCGCGGCTCGCTGCAAAAGTCGCTGGCCAAGGCGAAGGGCGTGGCCGAGGTGCCGGACTCCATGCTGGAGGATTTCAAGTCCATGGTGACGGATGTGCTGACGCAGCATGCTTCGGCCATCCTGCTGGACCCGGAGTTCGGCTTGCCCGCGACGCACAAGCGCCGCGGCAAGGGCCTGCTGCTGGCGTATGAAAAGACGGGCTACGACGCGAGCGACGAGGGCCGTTTGCCGGACCTGCTGGATCACTGGTCGGTGCAGCGCCTTAAGGAAGCCGGCGCGGACTGCATCAAGATCCTGCTGTATTACAGCCCGTTTGAAAAAAGCGACATCAACGACCGCAAGCATGTATTTATTGAGCGCGTGGGGGATGAGTGCCGCGCGCATGACATTCCGTTTTTCCTGGAGTTTGTGGGTTATGACGTCCACGGCGAGGACGAAAAAGGTCTCGGGTATGCAAAGCGCAAGCCCGCCATTGTTGCCGGGTCCATGCAGGAGTTTGGTAAGGCGAAGTACAACGTCGATGTGTTGAAGGTCGAGGTGCCGGTGCAGATGAAGTTCGTTGCCGGCACGCAGGCCTTTGCGGGGGAGCAGGCCTACACGCGCGAGGAGGCCCTGGAGCACTTCCGCATGGCTGCTTCCTCTACCCACAAGCCGTTTATCTATCTTTCGGCCGGCGTGACAAATGCGATCTTTATTGAAACGCTGAAGCTGGCGGCGGAAAGCGGCACC
Source organism: uncultured Acidobacteriaceae bacterium (assembly GCA_964246825.1). Taxonomy (GTDB): domain Bacteria; phylum Acidobacteriota; class Terriglobia; order Terriglobales; family Acidobacteriaceae; genus EB88. The sequence continues at coordinate 1,445 of CAXTSG010000292.1, forward strand.
AGCTTCAACGGAGTGCTGTGCGGCCGCGCGACCTGGTCGGACGGCGTGGCTATTTTTGCCAAGGACGGCGAGAAGGCGTTTGCCGATTGGCTGAACACGCAGGGCGTGGAAAACATCAGCAATGTGAATAAGGCGCTGGAGGCGGCGAGCTCGTGGCATGAGAAGGTAAACGCATAGCCCGCGGGTGCCGGGCGGCGCATGCGGCTCGGCACCGCCCGTATGTGAGTGATATATTTCAGGGAGTGTCGCCCGGCCACGGGCGATCTGCACCAGGGCGCATAACTCAGCGGTAGAGTGCCACCTTCACACGGTGGAAGTCGTAGGTTCGAATCCTGCTGTGCCCACCATCATTCCGACGCTTGCTGTTGTTTCCATTGTGCGCTCGGACAGCAAAATCGACAGCCTGAGACTCGAACTGTGTGCGGAGGTAGATGAACTGCGCCGCGACAATCTGGCGCAAATCGATATGCTGCGTTCAATCGCCTATGACCATCATGGGCGGCTCGCCACGCTTGAAGCCGATAAGAAGTGATTGCAATGTCCGGCTCCACGCCTCGTGTGTTGTTGCAGAATGCGGGCCTGTAGTCCGCTAAATCTCAGCCGGAGCGCGTTCCTGTTGCCCCACAATCTGTCTTAAATTGACACTGTTTGCAGGTCCCGGCTCGGATATTGTATTGCGCCATGACTAGGCAGCCGGTGGCAGAGCAGCTATATTGAGTGGTGTTCACGGGGGTTGGGAGCTCGCATGTCTCTTCCGCATATCCAGGTTGGCGACGGTATGCTCGGCGACGCGGTGCTGTTGTCGGTCGAGGTGGTGCAGGAGCTGAACCGGCACTGGTGGTGCACGGTGGTTTGCCGTGACCCGGGGGACAAGAACACGGGCAGCGACAGAGTGCCGGTGGAAGCCATGCTGGGCCAGTCTGTCGTGGTTAAAACCGTGGACGAAGACGGGGTCGAGCACCTCCACTTTTCAGGTTTCGTGTTTGATGTTCAGCTCGACTATGAGGCCACGGGCAGCTTTACGGCGACGGTGATCGCGGTCAGCTTCAGCCGCAAGCTGGACGTGGCCGCGCACAAGCAGTACTACGCCGAGCAGACGCTGACTTCGGTCGCGGCGGCCGTGGCTGGGCGCGGCGGGGTTCCCGTCAGCGTGCAGGCCGCCGGCGGCAAGGCGCTGAACTACGTGCAGTATGGGGAAACCGACTGGAGCTTTCTCGGCCGCATCGCGGACGACCACGGCGCCTGGCTGCGGCCCGGCGAGCAGGGCGTGGAGGTGTTTGACAGCTTCCAGCCGGGCATCGCGGTCCAGTGGCGCGAGGAAGGCGGCCTGGTCCAGTTCGGGCTGCGCGGAAAGCTGGTGCCGCCCGGCTTTTCCGGCTCGCACTACGACCACCACGCGATGGAGTCGGGCACCTTTGAGCGGGTTTCAAAGCCTCCGCAGTTTTATCCGGCAGCCGAGCGGCTGACCTCCGCCGTGCAAGCGGCCTCCGCGCAGATGCCGGCCGGCTTTGAGCCGCAGCGGGCCCGGGCCATGACGCTCGAGAACTACAGCGAGCAGCTCGGGGCAGAAAGCGAGCGCGCCCTGGGCGGCGCGGTTACGGGCAGCGGCCAGTCGCGCAGCCAGGCGCTGATGGCCGGCAACACGGTCGAGATCGAGGGCATGCTCGACGCGCATGGCACCTACGGACTGGTGCGGGTCGCGCACCGGTGGACGCCGAAGACCTACCTGAATAGCTTTACCTGCACGCCGTGGAAGCACTACCGCAACCCGGAGCCGCCGGCCGCGCGCACCTGGAACGGCCTCGTCCCGGCGCGCGTG
>CAXTSG010000293.1:0-347 GCA_964246825.1 uncultured Acidobacteriaceae bacterium
CTCGCCGTTGCCGCCGGCCTCGATGACGCAATACGGCGCGCCGATCTTGATCTCTTCTTCCACCTTTGTCGCCATGGCTGCAAGTTCCTCTCCCTACTAGGATGCGTTCCGCGCGCTTACCTGCCGGCATGGAACCGCACCCGCAGTTCTCCGTAAATCTCCCGCGGGTCGTTGTAGTGGAAGCCCCCAAACGTCAGGCTATTGTCGAGCAGGTTTCGCTCATTCTCCAGGTTTACGGCGTCCACCGCGAAGCTCGTGTTTTCGCCGAAGCTCCTGCCCACCGCCAGGTCCACGCTCGCGTGCTGCGGCAGGTACGCGCCCGGGTACTGCGGGTTCGGCGAGCCGTT
>CAXTSG010000293.1:357-3234 GCA_964246825.1 uncultured Acidobacteriaceae bacterium
GCCGTTCGTAAAGCCCGAGCCGTAGGAGATGTTCGCGTCCGCCCAGCTCCTCCCCGGCAGCGCCGTCCGGTAGCCCACGCTCAGGGTATTGCGCTGGTCGTGGTCCACCGGCGTGTACTCAAAGCCCGCATCGCAGGCCGCCGAGCCCACCGGCACGCAGATCAGCCCGCCGGTAATCGCGCCGCGCTGCTCCGCGATCTGGTTCGAGTAGCTCAGGTGCAGATTCCCTCCGTGCGGCAGCCTCCCCGAACGCAGTGTCAGCTCCCAGCCGCGAATCAGCGCGCCGTCCACCGTCACCGGGTAGTAAATGCTCGACTCCCCCAGGTTCGAGTGGTCCAGAAAGTTGTTCGCCCGGGTCTGGAAGTTATCGGCATCCAGCAGCCAGCCGCGCAGCGGCCCGACGAGTGGAATCTGCACCCCGAACTGGTGCTCCTCGTCTCGCTCGCCGTGCAGCGGCGCAAACCCCGTATCTCCCAGCCCGGCATAGCCCAGCACCGGGCCGCAAGCCGTACCCAGCGGCGGGGGCTGTTAAACGCCCCCTTAAAATCCGCCAAACACCCAGTCGCGCTTCGGCACGCGCACCGCCGCGCCTAAGCGCGGATCGGTCTCATTCTCTGTAAACGAGCCCGTAAACAGCGATTGCCGCAGGCCCGCCGTCAGCGTCAGCCACGGCGTCGCTTGCCAACTGTCAGAAACCCACTCCTCGATCACACCGCCGGGCGCGCTGTCCGGGATTTTGAAGTCGGCGAAGCTGCCGTCGGTGAAAAACGCGCCCAGCAGGTAGCCGTCATGCTGGCCGAAGCCGTAAAAGCCGCCTTCCAGCGTGTTCCGCGCTACGGTCCCACTTACCGAAGCCTGCAAGCCCGCGTAGTTCGAAGCGCGGTCCGAGGTCGAGCCGACCGGCTGGTCCGCCGCGTTCGGCCGGTAGTCGGCGCTATTGTAGTGGTAAAAAGGCGACACCTGTAGCAGGGTACTCCCGGAGAAGCTGTGCGCCCAGGTCAGCTCGGCCACCCCGTCCGTTTCACGCTGTGTATCGCGCAGCCCGCTGGAGTCGTACTGCTGATTCTCCAGGCTGTTCGGGTCCGGGTCATACGGAATTTGAAAGAAGTCCGTCCGCAGCTGCGCGACCGCCCGCAGCTGGTCGCGCGCGGTCCGGTTGTCGATCACCGAAGCGAACCCCCCGTACCCGTTCGCCGCGTCATGCAGCACCCGGGCCGTCGGCGGTGCCAGCCCGTAGTCGCTTCTGTTTCCGTTCAGGCTCCCGTACACGGCCAGCTTCTCCGAGTGGCTGCCGTAGTTCAGCTGGTCGTCCGTTTGGAAAAACGAGCCCAGAGTCGCTACCAGCTCGGCCGTCCCGTTGCGCTCAAACCCGCTGCGCGGCACCACGTTGAACACCCCGTAGGTCCGGTCGCCCACCCCGGCTCCGTAGCTGCCGCGCTCCACCTGGAGATAGTCAATGTCCTTCGGGTCAATCTGCGCGCCCACGTTGCTGGCGATATTGGTGTTCGGGATCTCGACCCCGTCCAGCTCCCAGCTCACCTGGTGCCCGCCGCGCATGTGGAGCATGTCGTGCGTCATATATGCCCCCGGCACAAAGTCCGTGATCATCGCAAGCGAGTTGGTGCGGTCCGCGCCGGGCGTATCCGCGATCTCGCCTCGGTCCACCAGCGTCGTCGGCGTCACGGAGTCCGCGTTCGCCTCGCCCCCCACCGCCACGCTTTCCTTTGCGCCGGCCACGGCCAGCTGCAGGTGCAGCACCGGCGAAGTATCGGAGGCAAGCGTGACCGTCTGCTCCGCGTCCTCAAAGCCTGGGCTGCTTACCGTCAGACGGTACTCGCCGAGCGGCGTCGCCGGAAAGCGAAAGCTCCCTTCCGCATCGGTTTGCACGGACACCCTAAAGTCGGAAGCCACCGCCCGCAGCGTGACAACAGCCCCCGCCACCGGCCGGTGCTGCGGGTCATGGACCACGCCCCCCACTCTTCCGAAAATAGTGGCATGAGCCGGCAATACGAAAAAAAGATAAGCTGCCGACAAGGCAGGATGAAGCAGACCTCGGTTGCGGAGAAACATGGACGAACCTTCCTCGCCACGGGCGTGGCAAGCCGAAACAGCAAACAGGTAGGCAGCCGGACCGACTGCCTCTTCAGGTGTTTAGCTGAACCGGACGGGAGGGCCGCGCTTGTGGCGGGATCGTTCCGCGGCAATGCACCGGCGGATTTCTGTTTGAAAAACGCCCGTGGAGGAAGCGGCCGGCGGCAGCGCGGCGCTTACGCCGCCGCTCGGGTCGGCTGTCTGCCCATGGGGTGCTCCGGGTGCGGAAGCCGCGGGGAAAAACGGGCAGGGCCGATGCGGCGCCTGGACCTCTGCCGTCCCTTGCACTCGATCCTCCCGCTCCGCCGCGCGCATCCCGCACCGATGCACCCCGGTGCGTCGGCAGCATGCGGGCAGCCCGCTTTCGGCGTCCCCACCCATCGCAAACAGCGGCGACAGAAGCGGCAGCGACAGAAGCGCGAGCACGAGAATGGAGAAAAGGCGGCGCAAGATTCCTACTTTGAAAGCGGACTACAAGCTAGGATGCTTCGCTGAAGGTCGCGCTTCAGGAAGCGTCTTTACTCCCGGCGGCACCGCCCTGAAAAAACACAGAACAGCTTAGAAGACGAAGCGTCACCCTGAGCGCGGCGAAGACAGCGCTATGCGCCGGGACCGACCTTGCTCGCATTTTCGATAAAAGGCAGATCCCTCGTCGCTTCACTCCTCAGAGGGTGTGAGAAGTAAAGAGGGTGTGAGAAGTAAGAACAAGAGAAAGGTGTCATCCTGAGCGAAGTGAAGGATCTGCTTTTCATCGCCGGACAAGCAGAAAAAGCAGATTCTTCGCTT
>CAXTSG010000294.1:0-343 GCA_964246825.1 uncultured Acidobacteriaceae bacterium
CCCCCCCCCCCCCCCCCCCCGACTCCAGGGAAGCAAGACGTTCGCTTTGCAGGTCGCCGGCCAGCGCATTGATCTCCAGCGCCAGGTCGCCGAGCGCATCGCCCCGCCGGCCGCCCCGCGCGCGGAAGGAATAATCCTGCTCGCGCAAAGCCGCGACCACATTGGACAGGGTTTGCAGCGGACGCAGCAGCTCCTCGGCGATCGACAGCTGAAGGACGGTCCACGCAACCGCGAGAACGAGAAAGGATGCGGCACAAACCCCGAGCGAAGCATGGAGGTCCCGCAGCAGAACGCCGAGCAGCGCAAAGGCGGGCAGACTCAACAGAACAAGAACAAGCCGCAG
>CAXTSG010000294.1:353-3217 GCA_964246825.1 uncultured Acidobacteriaceae bacterium
GCCTGCGGCTGCGGCCCAGCAGCAGGCGCCGCGGGCGCGCTTTCACCCTTTCCGGCCGGGGCGCGGAGAGCGCCGGTTCAAAGCGCGATGCCATGCTTTTCCAGGCGGCGGTACAGCGCGCCGCGGCTTAAGCCCAGCAGCTCCGCCGCCTGCGTGATGTTGCCCGCGGCACGCGCCAGCGCTTTACGCACCAGGAGGCTTTCCACGGCTTCCAGGCTTAACTCTTCCACCGCGGCTTCCCTTCCCCGCGCGGGCGCAAGGCCCAGGTCGGCGGCCTGGATGGCCGGCTCCGCGGCCATCAGCACCGCGCGTTCCATCGTGTGGTCCAGCTCCCGCACATTGCCGGGCCAGGGGTGCCCTAGCATGGCTTGCAGGGCAGCCGGAGCACGCCCGTGCACGGGCCGGCGATAGCGCGCCGCATAGCGGCCGAGAAAGTGCGCCGCCAGCGGAGCGATATCCTCGCGGCGCTCGCGCAAAGGCGGCAGCCGCAGTTCAACCGTGTTCAGCCGGAAGAGTAAATCCTCGCGAAAGCGCCCTTCCTCCACTTCGCGCCCCAGCTTCGCGTTCGTGGCCGAAAGCACCCGCACATCGACCTTGTAGCTTTTCGACGCGCCCACGCGCTCGGCCGTCCCGGTTTCCAGCACGCGCAGCAGCTTTGCCTGCTGGCGCAGCGGCACATTGGCAATCTCGTCTAGAAACAAAGTCCCGCGGTCCGCCAGCTCAAAGCGCCCGATACGGTCGGTGCGGGCGTCGGTAAACGCGCCGCGCACATGCCCGAAAAGCTCGCTTTCAAACGTGCCCTCGGGCAGCGCGCCCGTGTTTACGGCCACCAGCGTTTGCGCCGCGCGCCCGGAAACAGCATGGAGCGTCTGCGCCACCACCTCCTTGCCGGTGCCGTGCTCGCCCGTAATCATCACGTTCGCGTCTGAAGGGCCGACGCGGGCAATGGCGTCCAGCAGCGGCCGCATGGCGGGCGCGGTTGCGATAAACTCGGGCCGATTCGCACCGCGCAGCAGCAGCTCCGCCTCCAGCGCGCGGGTGCGCTCCAGCGCCTGCCGCAGCTCCACCTGCGTCCGCAGGATGGTGAGCAGCCGTGCGTTTTCCCACGGCTTCTGCACAAAGTCCCGCGCGCCCAGCCGCATCGCCTCCACCGCGAGATCAATGTTGCCCCAGGCCGTCATCACGATCACCGGCAGTCGGCTGTCGGCGGCCTGCAGCTGCCGCAGCAGCAGGAGCCCTTCCGCGCCGGAGGTGGTGTCGCGCGAGTAGTTCATGTCCATCAGCACCGCGTCAAACTGCTCGCAGGCCGCTTCCGTCAACGCTTCGGCGGGCGAGCGCGCCGTGTGCAGCCGGTAGCCCTCCGGGCGCAGCAGCAGCTCCAGCGCCTGAAGGATGTGAGCCTGATCGTCGGCGAGCAGCAAACGTGCTTTTGCCGGGCCGGGTTGGGGGAGCGCGTGCGCCATGGTCTCGCTCTTGATTATGGGTGCGCGGGCCGGGGATTGTCAGTCAGCTTCTCCCGCACAACCCCGGTCTTGGCGTCGCCGATGGAAACGCCGTAGGCATCGAGCGTTTCTCCGGTAGCGCGCGCCAGCTCCACGCGCGACTTTTCGAAGGTGGTTTCCGCCGCGGTCAGGGCCGAGTCGGCAAGCGCCAGATCGTGCTGCGCGGCCAGGGTTTGCAGGTTGGAGCCGGCACCCAGCTTCTGCTCCTCGCGGCTAATGTCAAAGGTCTTCCGGTCAAGATCGCGCGCCTGCCGGGCCGCTCCTACGCGCGCCCCGCTCTGCTCCAGCGCGTACTGCGCATTGCGCACCTCGATGCGGATTTGCTTGCGCAGCTGCTGGATGCGCAGCTCGGACTGCCGATACTCCAGCTCCGAGCGGTACTGGTCGGACTTGGCGACACGGTTGCGGATTGGAATATCAACTGAAAGCCCAAGGAGGTAATCGGGCGCGCTGTTGTTGAACGCGCTCCGCATGGAGCCGGAAAAGTTTGTGGGTGCCGTTGAGGTGAGGTTTGAAGCAGGGTTATCGATTCCGGCCAGCCCGGTGCCGCCGTAAAACGCCAGCAGGTCCACGCTCGGCAGAACGGCATTCCGCGCCGCGTGCCGGCTGATGTCGCGGTTGGTCAGGTCGATGTCCGACTCGGTGAGTTCCGGCCGGTCGCGCAGCGCGCGTCCGATCAACTCTTCCAAGGGCTCGGTCGCGGGCGCTCCCGCCACGGCAATCTTCTCGGTCGGGATTACCGGCATTTCTTCAAGCGTGGCATTGTCCAGGTTTTTGGTCAGGGCGTTCTTCAAAAGCGACTCCTGCAGCTGAAGCGTGGTCTTCGCGATCGACAGTTCTTCATCGCGGACGGCCACTTCGCCTTCGGCCCGCGTTACGTCCATGGCGGGGATGGCGGCCAGCGCCAGCTGCCGGCGGTCGCTCGCGAGCTCATCCTGCGCAAAGCCGAGCGAGCGCTCCTTGACCTGCTCATCGCCGTAGGCGCTTACCAGGTCCCAGTAGATGTTGGCGATTTGCGTAATGGTGACGATTACCTGGTCCTTGAAAGCGATTTCCGAAATCGTGCGATCGTTGCGCGCGATGTGGAGGTAGCGAAGATTGATGCCCAACCCGAAACCGGCCAGCAGCGGCTGCGTAAGCTCAAGTCGGTAGTAAGCGTTAAGCGCCGGGTTGAGAAAGTTCGCGGGGCTGTTGCCGGTGACGCGGCTGTTTTCAAGCTCGAAGGAAAGCGTAGTCCCGGTCGGGAAAGCCTGCGAATAGCCGAGGTTGGTGGAAATCGTGTTCTGCTTGTACGGGTTGACGCCGTAGATATTGATGTTGGAAAGCGGCTCGGTGAAGTGCTCCACCGAAGCGGTGCCGGTA
>CAXTSG010000295.1:0-3173 GCA_964246825.1 uncultured Acidobacteriaceae bacterium
AACCCGACCAGCGTCATCACCTTGCGCAGGGTCCGCTCGTCGGGGGCGCCCGAGGCGAAGAACTTGCGCAGCCCGAAGTCCTCCTGCCGGTAGAACAGGACCACCTCGGCCGGTCGCCCCTCGCGGGCCGGCCGGGCGCGGGGCGGCCGGGCGCGCTCGGCAGCGGCATGCCTTCCCGCGTGATGGCGCGCGCCACCACGTCGCGCGGGGCGAGCTCCAGCAGCGGGTGATAGCGCTCCATAAAGCGCTCTCCCCGGTCATTGCGGAGCCATGCGCCTTCGCCGCGAAGCGCCTCGGAGAGAAGGAAGCGCGGCACCCCGGGCAGCGACAGCGCGGTCGGGTGGAACTGGTAAAACTCCATGTCGGCAATGGCGGCACCGGCGCGCCAGGCAGCGGCGATGCCGTCGCCGGTGGCGACACCGGGGTTTGTGGTATCGCTGTACACCTGCCCCGCGCCGCCGCTGGCCAGCAGCGTTGCCCGCGCTTCCACCCGGAGGAGCGTTGCATCTTCCCGCAGCAGCAGAACACCCCGAACTGCCCCGTTCGGGTCCGTGATCAGGTCGATGCAGGTGGTCCACTCCAGAAGCTCGATCGACGGGTGAGTGCGCGCATAGGCAAGCAGGGAGCGGGCGATTTCGGCGCCGGTGGCGTCGCCGTTGGCGTGGAGGATACGATTTCGGCTGTGGGCGCCCTCGCGGGTGAGCAGGAGCGTACCACTTTCAGGGTGGGTATCGAAGGCGGTGCCCCAGCGCAGAAGCTCCTCGACGCGGGCCGGGCCTTCAGCCACCAGGATGCGCGCCGCGTCGCGGTCGACGAGCCCGTCGCCGGCGGCACGGGTGTCGGCCCAGTGCTCGGACACATCGTCCTCGCCGCCCATGGCGACGGCGATGCCGCCCTGCGCGTAGCTTGTGTTTGACTCGCCGAGCTGCTCCTTGGTGACGACGAGCACGGAGCCGTGCCCGGCAAGCGTAACGGCGGCGCGCAGACCGGCAATGCCCGCGCCTACCACGACAAAGTCGACTGTGCGGCTGATCGGCACCATAGCTTGTTAGACACCGGAAGGCCCTGTGAGGGTGCAAGGGTGGGGGTGAAAGGAAGGGTTAGAGGGTGGAGGGTGAAGGGTAAGGGCGACAGGTTGGAGTGTGCCGAGAGGCGAACGGTAGGATGGAAGGTGCGTGTCTATCCTTTCGTCATCAACCGACTTCTCGTCATCAACCGGCCTCTCGTCATCAACCGGCCTCTCGTCATCAACCGGCCTCTCGTCGCCAACCGGCTCTCGGAGCAATGCTGCGCCGCGTATGCACGAGGATGGAAGCATCCTTCATACGGTGGAGGTGAGGACTGCCTCGGCTTTGTACCGGGTGCATGTAGGCATGGGGCTGCTGCCGACTTTGGCGGAGCGGCTTGAACCTCTGCGGCGGGGCCGGGTTTTTGTTCTGACCTCGCCGCCGGTTTGGGAGTTGTGGGGAGAGCGGTTTCTTGCGTCTTTCGGAGATCAAAAGCCTTTCGTGCTGCTGCTGCCGCCCGGGGAGGAGGCTAAACGCCTCCGCGAGGTGGAGCGCCTGAGCGAAGAGATGGCGGCGGCCGGGGCGGACCGGGCTTCGCTTCTTGTTGCGTTCGGCGGCGGCATTGTGGGCGATGTCGGGGGCTTGCTGGCGGCGATCTACATGCGCGGCATCGTTTTTGTGCAGGTGCCGACGACGCTGCTGGCGCAGGTGGACTCGTCCGTGGGCGGCAAGACCGGCGTGAACCTCGCGGCGGGCAAAAACCTCGTCGGCGCTTTCCACCATCCCCGGGCTGTGTTTGCCGATACGGACCTGCTCGGGACGCTGCCCGAGCGCGAGCTGCGGGCCGGGTGGATGGAGGTAGTCAAGGCCGGGATCCTCGGCGATGCCGAGCTGTTTTGCTTCCTTGAGAAGAACGCGAAGGCGCTTGCCGGAGCCGCAGCCCGGCCTGAGCTGCTGTCGGAGATCGTGGCCTGGGCGGTCGGGATCAAGGCGGAGATCGTGGGCCTGGATGAGCGGGAAAGCGGCCCGCGGATGCTGTTGAACCTGGGGCACACGGTGGGCCACGCGATTGAGGCGGTGACGGGCTACCGTGCCCTGCTGCACGGCGAGGCCGTGGGATGGGGCATGCTGGCGGCGATTCATCTTGCCCGCGGGCGGGGCCTGGTGAGCGCGGAAGAGGGCGAGCGCATGGCGCGGTTGATTCGCAGACTGGGGCAGCTACCCCCGTTTACAGCCGAGCCCGGGGCGCTCCTAGCGGCGACCGGCAAGGATAAAAAGAACTCGGCGGGCACTCGGCGGTTCGTGCTGCCGACCGCGATCGGCGCGGCGGCCGTGGTGGAGGATGTGACGGAGGCCGAGCTGCTTGCGGCGATTGGATTTGTGCTGAGCGAGGCTGCCCATGCCCGGCCCTAGCAAAGAGGTGAACCCGGGGGCGCGGCCGGAAGGTGCGGGGAGCGAAACGGAAGCAGCGGCCAGGGTGCAGGCGATGTTTGACGCGATCGCCCCGCGCTACGACCTTTTGAACCATGTGCTTTCGCTCAACATCGACCGGCTATGGTGGCGGCGGACAGCGCGGCGGTTTCGCGCGGTGCTGCGGGACCCCGAGGCGCGGGTGCTGGACCTGTGCTGCGGCACCGGCGACATGACGACGGCCCTGCTGCGGTACCGGCCCGCCGGAGCGCTGCCGGTGCTGGCGGCTGACTTTTCGCACGAGATGCTTCGGCGCGGGGCGCGCAAGTTCGGCGGCCGGGGCGCGGTCGCCGTCGAGGCCGACGCCATGCGGCTGCCGCTCGCGGACGGATCGCTGGACCTGTTGACCACGGCTTTCGGCTTTCGCAACCTCCGCAACTACGGCGCTGCCCTTCGGGAGTTTCTGCGGGTGCTGAAGCCGGGCGGGCGGCTTGCGATTCTTGATTTTGCCGAACCGGAAGGGTTTTTGGGGCGGCTGTATCGCTTCTATTTCCGACGGATTCTTCCCGCGATCGGCTCGCGGCTTTCCGGGATGAGCGGGCCGTATGCTTACCTGCCGGCTTCGGTCGGCGCTTTTACGCCGCCCCCGATGCTGCTGACGCAGATGCGCGAGCTTGGATTCAGCGAAGAGGAGTGGACCAGCTACAGCTTCGGCATTGCCGGTGTTTTTACCGCGAGAAAGCCGCTCTGCCGGAA
>CAXTSG010000296.1:0-3156 GCA_964246825.1 uncultured Acidobacteriaceae bacterium
GATAAAGCCTATAACCCGACCACCTACGGGTTTTACAACCCCTCAGCCGGGGCGGATCAAAGCTACTCGCCGCTGACGTTCAACCTTGACAACCAGTATGTGACCAACGACTTCAGCACCAACTGGCTCTACGACGGCTCCGGCAACCCGACGACATACAAGAGCGCCACGTTCGGCTTTGACCCCGAAGACCGCTTGACTTCTTCTCCGGCAATGCTGACGAGTGGTACACTGACGGCGGCGTATGACGGAAATGGAATGCGGATCAGCAAAACTGCTGTTCCCGTCGGCGGCTCCTCCCCCGTCACCACCTACTACCTCTACGACGGCGGAACGCTGCTGCTGGAAGAAACAGGCAGCGGCAGCAGCACAGACATCTACGCCGCGTCCGGCTGGTGCGCGGATGGCCTGCGGGCGAGGTACTACCCGACCGCGTTCTCCGGCCAGGCATACGCGTTCCTATTCGATCCGCAGGGTTCAGTCGTGCAGCGCCAGACTGCCAACAATTACAACACAGTCTCCACCGGTCTGGACGTGGCGCAGTACGAAGGGTACGGGGCGCAGCGAGCCAACGCCAGCATCAACAGCTCTGGCAACCCGCGCATCGGCAACTTCGACCCCCTCGGCTTCGGGGGCCAGTTTGGGTACTACACGGATACGGAGACGGGCCTTTTATGCCTAACCCATCGCTACTATGACCCCGGCACCGGCAAGTTCATCAACCGCGACCCCATTGGCTATGCGGGAGGCGAGAACCTGTACGGCTTCTGCGGGGGGAACCCCGTCAATGAGAATGATCCCGATGGGCTTTTAAGCAAGCGTCGCATTCATAGAGAGTTGGTTCCAGATGCTTACGAACCTTTAATGCAAGCGCTGGATCAAACTGGTCTAACCAATGAGAATGTTGTTAAAATCCTTGACAAGAGTCATGGCGGGAAGAGTGCGAGTACGCACAACCCAATTGCTATATACCACGGACGCAAGTATGGTGCTGCGGTTGACATAGATTTGCATAATTGGAAGAATGCCAATCGCATTAAGGACGTTCTTGATGCTATGGCTCAGAATGGTTTTGCTGCATGGTACAGAAATCCAGGGCATGATCATACCCCTAGAAGCTGGCATAGGCACATTCATGCTGAGTTCGCAGGATCAAATCTTGATTTAAGCACAGGTGGTATGCAGGTTCACCGACAAATTCAAGATTATTTCCACGAACCCTACGCGAAGAATGGCTTTGCAAGTCATTCCAGATACCACTTTTACAATTTCAGCGAGAGCGACAAAGAGGAAGTGCGTAGTGACTACTTCATTCACAACCGCATTCATTAGGCAAAAGTTTCCAGTAGCAACAAAGCTGCTAGAAACTCAAAGGATGAACATCCTTGAAGTGTTGACAAGATGCAGCTTGATCACGTTTCTGTCAATTTGCTGCTTTGCAAGCCAAGCAAGCACGACATCATGGCCCACCGTAGGACTCGGTGACACCGACTTGAACAATGCGAATGTGACCATGATACAATATCTATTGCGTGAAAGAGGATTGCAACTGTCTGTGGATGGTCGTTTCGGACCCGAAACCGAACGACAGGTAAGGCGTTTCCAGGAAAAACAAGGTCTGCCGATTACAGGCACGGTAGGTAAACCTACTTGGAGATGCTTAGTCATGGTTCTCCATCAAAACAGCCGTGGCCCCGCCGTGAAAGCGGCACAAGTTGCTCTGCAACAGTACGATCAATCTTTGCCAGTAAACGGACACTTTGACCAGCGGATGATGCGGTCGCTGAAATCCTTTGAAAAGCTAAAGCATTTGCCGGCCTACGGATATATCGCCGATCAGGTATGGAACCGCCTCACCGATTCGTTACCTGACTAGTAGCAGCAGCTACCACATGAACCTGGTACGCCCCCGCCAGCGGGGGTCTGTACTACCTGTTTTTGTGTTCGACCCGCAGGGCAACGTGGTGCAGAAGCAGTACGGGCAGAACCACGGCAACGCGCCCTACAGCACGGCAAGCTACGAGGCTTACGGCAAGCGGGACGGTGAGTACGACGACTACGGGGACACGCCGGCCCCGCATCAGGACCCGGCGCAGTTCGGGGGGGAGTATGGATACTATACGGACACGGAGACGGGTCTCTTGTGCCTGACCCACCGCTACTACGACCCCGGCACCGGTAAGTTCATCAACCGGGCAAAGACGAACACAAACAGGAAGCTATTGATGATGCGCTCTCGTTTCTCTGCAACAGAACGACGCGCGTTGATATTCCGTGCCTTCACGCTGATTGAGCTGCTCGTCGCCATCATCTCAATCATTGCCGCGATCTTGTTCCCCGTCTTCCAGAAGGTCCGCGAGAACGCCCACCGTGCCTCCTCCCGGCACCATCGTCGCAAACTTCCAGCTCTGGCATCCCAACGTGCAGTAAAGCCAATCCCTATGTGCAGTCAACTTAGCAAACATCGCGAAGCTCAGTCTCACAAAGCGCGTTTTCATGATAAAATGAAGCATGAACTCTTTACAGCAGCGGATTAACCTGCGCCGCTCATACCCAGTTCTTGGCCTTGGTCTGCTCCTCAGCCTGCCTCTTGGCATTTCCGCGCAGCGGCTGCCCCCGCCGCTCTTCTCGCCAGGTTTCTCGCCAGCGCGGAGCCGGCCTGTGCGTCAGCTTCCCTCGAAGCCGACTGTCGCCCGGTCGGCTTTCACAAAGGTACAGCTCAATCAGGCGCTGATCGCGGAGGCGTTTCGCGGGAACGCCGTCCATGTCGATGGGCTGCTCACCCAAGGAGCAGATCCCAATGCAAAAGGCCCCACTGGAACCCCAGCGCTTTGCTACGCTGTTGCCGCCAAAAGCAGTACAGTTGCGGCGCTGCTACTGGAGCATGGCGCACATCTTGACGCCGCAGACCCGCGCGGAAACACGGCACTCGCTGAAGCGGTGGGCCTCCGCACCGACGCTTTAGTCATGCTGCTGCTGCAAAAAGGCGCAATCGTCAACGTCCGCAACGCTGCCGGCTTCACGCCGCTTGGCATCGCGACGGTGAACAACGACGCGGCAGCCATGCGCCTGCTGATTGCACGGGGGGCAAATGTCCAAGCGCCGCAGCAGAGAGGGGGGACGCCGCTCATGCTGGCCGTGAGCCTAGAACGCCCG
>CAXTSG010000297.1:0-3146 GCA_964246825.1 uncultured Acidobacteriaceae bacterium
TTTCCCCCCGCGGGGGGGGGGGGGGGGGGGGGGCGGGGCCTTTCCCGGCCTTAGTGTAAACCGGGCGGCTCAGTACTCGATGCCGAGCTGCGCCTGGATGCCTTTCTGGTAGGCGTGCTTGCGCTCATTCATTTCCGTGCCTGTATCGGCGACGGCGACAAGCGCGGGGTGGGCGTTGCGGCCGGTAAGGATGACGTGGAGCAGAGGGGGGCGGTCGTTCAGGACAGCGGCGAGCGTTTCCGGGGAAAGGAGGCCGTAGCCAATGGCGTAGTTGATTTCGTCAAGGATGATCATGTCCCAGTCGCCGGAGTGAATCGCGCGCTCGGCCTCGGCCCAGCACTGCTCGATCAGCCGAACGTCTTCGGGGTCGGTTTCCGCGCCGCCGACCTTGATAAAGCCGCGGCCCATGGGGCGGATCTGGAAGGTGTCGCCGATCTTCTGCGCGGCGTCGAGTTCGCCGTAGTGCCAGGAGCCTTTGATGAACTGGAGCATGAGCACGCGCAGGCCGCTGCCGGCGGCACGAAAGCCGGTGCCGAGCGCGGCGGTGGTTTTGCCCTTACCCGCGCCGGTGAAGATGAGCACGAGACCCCGGCGGCCGCCTTCCGGAGTGAGGCTGTCGGCGGCTTGCGCCGCGCCGGTTGTACTTGCGCCGTTTTGCGTTTCCTGTGCCATGACGCTATTGTAGGGCGGCCTAGTGGCCGGAGTGGTACGGGTGACCGGCGAGGATGGTGCAGGCGCGGTAAAGCTGTTCGGCGAGCAGGATGCGGGCGAGCTCGTGGGGAAGCGTCATGGGGCCGAGCGAGAGGAGGGTGTGCGCCTGCGCGCGGGCCCTGTCGCTCCAACCGTCGGCGGGGCCGCCGGCGAAGACCAGCAGCTGGGCTGCCGATTGTTTGTGCCCGTCGAGAAGCGCGGCCAGCTGCGCGGAGCTCGTCGGCTTGCCGCGTCCGTCCAGCAGGACGGCGACCGGCTCGGTGCGGGCGAGATACTGCTCCAGCAGCTGCCGGGCCGGGCCGGTACCGGGGCGGGGCGCGATGGAGGCGAGCTGGAGGCGCATGGGTGGTTTGAGGGTAGCGCGAACGGCGGCTCCTGGAGGGAGGCTGAAAATCCGCTTACAGGAAATTCGTGACTTCCTAAAGAAAGTCATCGATGAAGCCGGGCTCGCGCATATGGGAGCGCAGCAGAAGACCCTCTTCAACCCGCCGGCGCCTGGGGAAATGTGCTGTACCACAGGCACGGCTACAGCTACGTGCATGCGATGGGCAGGGCGACGGAGGTGCACCTTGTCGGCGGAGTGAGCGGCGGGCGGGTGCCGTTCCCGGAGGTGAGGGACGCGGTTTCTTCCCCGTATGTGCGCTTGATCCAAAGCCGCCGACATGCCGTTGAAGAGAAGGGTCGGGCGATGCGCGGCTTTATCGAATCGCTCTCGATGGGCGAAAATGTCTTGAGCAGGGTATTGCAGCATCGCATCCTATGCTGCGAGGGTTTGCCGATGCGTGCGATGAACCGGTTTTGGGGCGTGACGGCGGTGGTGGGGATTGCCCTGAGCATGGGCGCGCGGGCCCAGCAGCCGGAGGCTTTACAGCCGCAGACAGCTTCAAGCCGAAGCATCACGCTGGACGTGGTGGCGGCAGCGAAGAACGGCGCGCCCATGCCCGGGCTCGCGCAGGGCGACTTTACGGTGCTCGACAACAAGAGCGCGGAAACGCCCACATCGTTTCGAGCGCTGAACGCGGGCTCGGCGGCGGCGGAAGCGGTGGTGGTGATTGATGCAATCAATATCAACTACACGCGCCTGGCCTATGCGCGCGACCAGATTGAGAAGTTTCTGAGCGCGGACGGCGGCCGTCTCGCGGTGCCGACAACCATCGCGGTTGTGACCGATACCGAGACCAAGATGCTGCCTCACTTCACGAAGGACGGCAATGCATTGAGCGCCGCGGTGAAGAGCGATCAGATCGGGCTGCGGGCGATTCGGCAATCGGCGGGTTTTTACGGCGCGCAGGAGCGTCTTGACCTGTCGTTGAAGGCGATGCGCCAGATGATGGGGCAGCTTGCGGGGCAGCCCGGGCGCAAGCTCCTGGTGTGGGTGTCGCCGGGCTGGCCGCTGCTTTCCGGTCCGCGCATCAATCTGGATGCCAAGGCGCGGGAGAACATCTTCAACAATGTGCAGGCACTGTCCCATGCCACACGCGTCGAGCAGATTACCTTGTATGACGTCAACCCGCTGGGCGCGGGGGAGTCGGTGCAGCGTGCCACGTACTACCAAAGCTATGTGAAGGGCGTGACGAAGCCGGGGCAGGCGGATTTGGCCGACCTGAGCCTCCAGGTACTTTCCGTGCAGAGCGGCGGGCTGGTGCTGGACGAGAGCAACGATGTCGCGGGCGGGCTGAAGCGGTGCCTCGGCGACACGGAAACTTACTACGAGCTGACTTTCCAGCCCGCGCCGGGCGAACCGAATGAGTATCACCAGCTACAGGTCAAGTTAGACAAGCCGGGGCTGGAGGCTAGAACGCGGACCGGGTACTACTCGGCTCCGTAGTAAGTCGATCGTTATAGCGATCAGCTTTGGTCTTCAATCCGTATAACTCTCTCCTCATGATTTAGGATAAGGACAGCTTTCTCTACCATGGATGTCAGCCTGTCTACTGTTTCTGTCAGCTTGTCCTGCCTTTCCGACATCTTGTTCTTACGCCGAGATCCTTCCTCTATTGTATGAGCCAGTAGCTCCACAGTTTGCGCCAATACTTCGTACCGCTCGGTCAGTTTCTGGGTTTTTCGTCGATGTCCATGCCGGAATGCTACATGGACGGTCTGGCGCTCGGCGCTTGCCGCAAAGTTCGTAAGCGGCTCAACGACGGCGTACACCTTATGGAAGTCGAAAGCAATGCAAATGATAGTCTCACCCCCCCTTCTCGGGATGATGGGAACTTTTCTATCGGCTAGTGTGCTCCAAAACCACTGAAGAGGAAAGTAGTGTTATAACTATCCAAAGAGATGCTGATGAAGTGAGAACTATCTATTGTGTAACCTACAAAATTAATCGGCTGCGGGATCGAACCATCAGAGCTAAGCGTGAAAGTGAATCGACCGTTAGAAGCGGTCTCATAAACATTTGAGGCTGGATCGGTGGCACACTGGAGTTGCTC
>CAXTSG010000298.1:0-3116 GCA_964246825.1 uncultured Acidobacteriaceae bacterium
TGTTTGCACGGCCGCAGCCCGAGTGTAGCAAAGCGGCCTTCGGCCCGCCGGGATCTTCTCCATACGACGCAAGTGCGCTGTTCAGCGATCCAAGCCGCTGCATCCTTTGACGCGCCGTGCCCCGAAGCACTACCCTCAAAGCAACAATACCCACGCAGCAGGACAGCTTGAGAGCATGGGACATTTTGGACAGGATTTGCGCCGTGAACGGGAAACGCGCGGCGTTGCGCTGGAAAGCATCGCGGGCATCACCAAGATCAGCGGCCGCCACCTCCATGCGCTGGAAGAAGAGGATTTCGGCTCCCTTCCCGGCGGCGTCCTGAACAAGGGCATCGTGCGCGGCTACGCTCGCGTCTGCGGCATGGACGAAGACACCTGGGTGCGCCGCTATCTTTCCGCTTACGAGCAAAGCGGCCAGCTGAAAGATGACGACCAAAGCTGGATCGAGTTTGCCCGAAACGTCGGCAAGGCCCGCAAAGGCGAAGAACCCGAGCCGGAGCGTCTGCGCTGGATCGGGGTTCTGCTCCTGTTCTTCCTGCTCGCCCTGTTTGCCTGGTACGTGATGCACTTTGTCGAGACGCGCTCGGCGGCCTCGCTCCCCGCCTTGCCGGTTCGGCCCTTTTCCTTGGGCAGCGGAGCGCTTCTCTCTTGAGCAAAATGCGGCGCACGCCGGTCTTACAACCCTTATGCTGAACGCTCTTACGCCCCGCATCCTTGCTTCGCTGCTCGCGGCCGCGGTGCTTCTGCTGCTGCTGCCGGCTTTTCTGCTGCGCGCGCGGCACTCTCGCTATCCCGCGCTCCTTTACACCAGCGCGGGCTTTCTGGCCCTGCTCCACGTCGTCTGGATCGTCGGCCTGCTCAGCAGCCCCTTGTTCGAGTCCGGTTTCGCCACCCTTGAGCTGCTCACCTTTCCCTGGAGCGTCGCCGTCATCTTCGACATGACCATGGGCGGCTTCGGTACGCTGCCGGATTTGCTGACAAACTACGCGCGGTTCGTCCTGGGCTTCGGCGGCCTCCAGTGCCTGCTGCTGACCCTTTTCGTTTGGGAGCTCAAGCCGAAGCCGCGCAAGCCGCTCATGCGCGCTTAAGCGCGTTTCATCCCCGGCCTGCTCCCGCTTGAGCCTTCGTGCTTTGCCCGCGCCTGTCTCCCTCAAGTAGCATCAAAGATTGGCAGCAACTCGAACCGGCTTCCTGCACCGATGCCGCCGGTTCGCTTGAGCTTCGCACCTCGGCCGCGCCGCTGCCGAGACCCAAGTCATGCCGTATGCCATCTGGAGGAGAACCATTGGGAACACGCGATAAGTTTCTTTTTACCTCGGAGTCGGTCACCGAGGGCCACCCCGACAAAATAGCGGATCAGATTTCCGATGCCATCCTCGATGCCTGTCTGGAGCAGGATCCGTACTCCCGCGTCGCCTGCGAAACGCTGACCGCCACCGGCCTGGTCGTCATCGCCGGGGAAATTACCACCAAGGCTTATGTCGATTTTCAAACGCTCGTCCGCGGCGTGGTTTCCGATATCGGCTACAACAACGCAATCTACGGCTTTGACTCAAACACCTGCGCGGTCATCTCCTCCATCAACAAGCAGTCCGGCGACATCGCCATGGGCGTGGATACGGGCGGTGCCGGCGACCAGGGCATGATGTTCGGCTTTGCCGCCAACGAGACCGAGGAGCTGATGCCCATGCCGATCTCGCTCGCGCACAGGCTCACCCGCAGGCTTGCCGAGGTTCGCAAAAACGGGCAGCTCCCTTACCTGCGGCCCGACGGCAAAAGCCAGGTTACGGTCGAGTACGACAAAAGCGGCAAGCCGGTACGGGTGGATGCCGTCGTCATTTCAACTCAGCACGCGGAAGAAGTTTCCACCGAACAGCTGCGCGCCGACGTGTTGAAGCACGTCATTCAAGTCGTGATTCCCCCGGCACTGCTCGATGCTGACACCAAGTACCACATCAATCCTACCGGCCGCTTTGTGATCGGCGGCCCCATGGGCGACACCGGGCTGACCGGCCGCAAAATCATCGTCGATACCTACGGCGGCATGGGCCGGCACGGCGGCGGCGCGTTCTCCGGCAAAGATCCGACAAAGGTGGACCGCTCCGCCGCATACATGGCCCGCTATATCGCCAAAAACATCGTGGCGGCCGACCTTGCCGACCGGTGCGAAGTCCAGCTTGCCTATGCCATCGGCGTTGCCGAGCCGGTTTCCGTGCTGGTTGAAACCTTCGGCACCGGCAAGCTGCCGGCCGGGGAGCTGCAGCAGCTGGTGCGCGAGCAGTTCCAGCTGACGCCGAAAGGCATCATGGAGAGCCTGGACCTCCGTCGTCCCATCTACCGCAAAACCGCGGCCTACGGCCACTTCGGCCGCCATGACGGCGAGTTCCGTTGGGAAGCGACCGACAAGGCTGCTGCCTTGAAGGAAGCCGCCGCAGACCTCCAGGCGGTTCCCGCGTCCTGACGCGGGCGCGACTTCCTAAACCTAGAACCTTCCTAAGTTTCACGGCACCTGGGATAACGCCTCGCTCAAAGGCGTTACTCCCCGGCTTTGCATTCTTCATGGCAGTTCCACTTGAAATAAATTGCATCCTGGATTGCATATTTTACGTTGTAGAAAAACTTTTTCCGGGTAATAATTTGCATGTAGAAACAAATGGACGCATCCCTCGGTAAGGAAAGCCATGACGAGTCTTGCGGTTCCTGAAATCTCCGACTCCACGATCAACAACCTGGTAGCCGATCTTGACACAACCGGCTATGCAACGATCCCTGATTACATCGAACCGGCAATGCTGGCCCGCATGCAGACCTTTGTCCGTTCGGAGGTAGCCAAAGCCGATTACCAATATGTCGGCTTGAGCGGGCCTGAGGCGGTAGCCGGCTCCGGACTGGATGAGCTCTACCACATGCCGTCCTTCACCAGACTGATCAAGACCATCTATCATCTGGGCACCGGTAAAACTCCCCCGGAACAGGATTTTCTCCACGTACTGCGCTGCCTGGCCGGGCACACAGGGCAGAAGCACGCCTGGATGTTTCACTACGACTCCTACGTTGTCACGGCACTTGTACCGATCGTAATTCCGGAGCAGGGAAAATCAGGCGATTTGCTGATG
>CAXTSG010000299.1:0-1732 GCA_964246825.1 uncultured Acidobacteriaceae bacterium
CCCCCCCCGCCACAACGCGGCACCCGCCGCCGCCCCGGTTTTTCCGCACCCGGGCGGCGCCGGGCTCGTCCTCGATGTAGCGGCGCAGCCTCACGACGAAGTTGTCGATGGCGCGGGTGTCCGTGTCCTCGTGGACGCGCCACACCTGCTCTAGGAGCTCCTTGCGCGGGATAATACGGAAAGGGTGCTCGGCCAGGTAGCGCAGGAACTCGGCTTCCATCAGGGTCAGGCGGGTGCGCTGGCCCTTGGCATGGAGCTCCAGCTGCGAAAAGTCGATCGTCCGGTCTCCGAAGCGATAGGTATCCGGAGACTCGGAAGCGGGCAGCTCGACGCTTCCGCCCCCCTGCCACTGCATGCGCCGCAGCAGAACATGGAGGCGCGCCAGCAGAATACTTAGGTCAAACGGCTTCGGCAGGTAATCGTCGGCGCCGGCCTCCAGGCCGCTTAAGATGTCTTCCGACCGGCCGCGCGCCGTCAGCATTAGCACCGGAACGTAGTTGCCGGCCTCTCGCAGCTCCGCGGTAATGGTAAAGCCGTCCTTGCCGGGCAGCATCACATCCAGCAGCACAGCCTGAAAGCCCGGGCCGGACCGCAGGAGATTCAGCGCGGTTTCCCCGTCGTGCGCCAGCTCCACCTCATAGCCCTCGGCCTGCAGGTTGAACAACAGCCCCTGCGCCAGGTGCTGTTCGTCCTCCACCACAAGGATGCGGGGAGCGCTCACGATGTCTGCTTTCGCGGTACGGCGGAAGAAACCGCGGCCGGCAGGCTTTCCGGCAGCGGCGGCAGGCGCAGCGTAAAAGTCGCCCCCATGCCTTCGCCCGCGCTGGCCGCCGCCACGCTGCCGCCGTGGCGCTTGGCGATGGTTCGCACCAGGAACAAACCCAGCCCGGTACCGGATTTGCGCAGTACCGAGCGCACGGGGACTCGGTAGAACCGCTTGAAAATTCGCTTAAGATGGGCCGCATCAATGCCGATGCCGCGATCCGAAACCTGGAAGCAGGCCAGTCCCTCCTCATCCGTAAAGACGCTCACCGTCGCCGCGATGCCCGCCGGCGAGTACTTCACGGCATTGCTCAGGAGGTTGCCGAAAGCGGTATGCAGCTCATCGAGGTTGCCGCTCACCACCAGGGGCTGCTCCGGCAGGTGCAGGGCCAGCGCGGACGAATCAGCATGGAGGTCGTTCTGGTCCAGCGTGCGCGCCACCGCTTCCCGCGCCACGGCGCAAAGGTCCAGCGGTTCAAAGGCATGCCGCCGGCTGCTTTGCGTCACCTCGCCCGCTTTGAGCACCTGCTCCACCGTGCGAAGCAGCCGGTCGCTGTCGGCCAGCATAATGCGGTAAAACTCCTGCCGCTTTTCTTCAGGAACCTGCCTGCGCTGCAACGTCTCCAGGTAGAGCCGGATAGAGGCGATGGGCGTCTTGAGCTCGTGCGTTACCGCGTTCAGAAAAGAATCCTGCCGCTCGTTCCGGCGCACCTCGCGCAGGAGGAAGATCGTGTTCAGCACGACGCCCGCGATCAGGAGCACGGTCACCGGGATGCCGAGGGCCAGCGGAAGAATGGCGCGCCAGTTCACCACGATCCAGCTGACATTGAGCGCGACCGCAAGCGCCACCAGGGAAACACCCAGGAGGATGAACAGCACAGTCGCGGGACGGCGGCGGGTGATGCGCATAGGCTGGGGCACACAGAAAAGCGGGCCCCCGCCGGATAATATGCAGCGGGGGGGGTTGGCG
>CAXTSG010000299.1:1742-3092 GCA_964246825.1 uncultured Acidobacteriaceae bacterium
CCCGCAAGCAGTATATCTGCCTGCGGGCGCTGTTCCGGGCCGGGAGCTAAGCCGTGCCGGCCGGACGCGGGTTAGCCGGGTCCCAGGCGGCGATCTTGATATCGCGCGCCAAACCCAGCTTCTTCAGCAGCCAGATGCCGTAGTAGTTCGGATCGAACTCGTACCAGCGCAGCCCGTGCCGCGCGGACACCGGATGAGCATGGTGGTTGTTGTGCCAGCCCTCGCCGCCGGTCAGGAGCGCGACCCACCAGTTGTTGCGCGACTCGTCGCGGGTTTCAAAACGCCGCGAACCCCACATATGTGTTGCCGAGTTCACCAGCCAGGTGGCATGGAGGCCCAACGTTACGCGCAGGAAGATGCCCCAAAGCACCAGCGAGATCCCTTCGCGCCAGCCGCCCGCAAGATAGCCGGCCCCCAGCAGACTGAAGCCGACCGTGGTCAACGGAATCCAGTGATACTTAGAAAGCCAAACGTAAAACTTGTCGCGGCCCAGGTCCGGGGCATAGCGGGTCAAGACGGATGTTTCCGCGTGGAGCGAATCCCCGCTCATGATCCAGCCCATGTGCGCCCAGAAAGTACCCTCGGTCGGCGAGTGCGGGTCGCCCTCGTGGTCCGACAATTGATGGTGGACCCGGTGCGTGGCAACCCAGAAAATAGGTCCGCCCTCCAGCGAAAGCGTACCGCATACAGCCAGCGCATGCTCCAGCCAGCGAGGCACCTTGTAGCCGCGGTGCGTCAAGAGCCGGTGATAGCACATGCCGATGCCGATGTTGATGGAAACCACATACAGCACCACCGCCGCGAGCAAGCCCTGCCAACTGAAAACAAACAGGGCGGCAACCGCAAGAATATGGAACAGCACCATAAAGCCGGCGGTGACCCACGAAATCGATCCGGACTGGTGTGCCCGGCCCAGGGTAGGCAGTTCAACAGATCGCGCGGCGCGAGGGCGGCCCGTTTGAACGGTCACAACCTCGGGTTCTTCTAACTTGACAGACATAAGAAAGTTTCCTGCTCCCGGTGCGGATGTTTGGTATGAGTCAGGCGAAAAATGCCCTGAAAACAGCCTAGCAGCGCACCGGAATCGCGGGTGTAAGAGTTCTGTAATCGCCTTCCATGTTGGTGAAGGGCACGGATGCCTGCTTCCTGACAGAAGTTGCGCGAGACTTGACAACGTAGTGAGCGAAAGTGCATCTAGGTAACTATTACTACGTTGTTCAACGAAAAGATTGCTTTCCGCCCTTAGCAATTAGGCGGTCGATCAGGCGACTGACCGGGCCGATGTACCAGGCGATGTACAAGGCAAGTGAGGAGAAGCGCCATGATCACAACCATCCATGCCGGCCGATC
>CAXTSG010000300.1:0-2116 GCA_964246825.1 uncultured Acidobacteriaceae bacterium
GGGCCGAAGCCCTTTGTGGGAAGTCCGGGAAGCATTAGCGGGCAACGGCACGGGCGTTCGGGTATTCCGGCGAGGTGCTGAGCGACTTTTTCGCAAGGCTGACCGCCCAAAGCCCATAAGCCACCTTGGTAACAAGATCGAAGATGGTGTAAGCCGCGGCGTCAAAGGTCGCGCTCAGCGTTTTAATGCCTTCCTGGCCGAGAATGAAAATGATGGGGTAGGCCACCCAAAGACCGAACAGAACAGTCGCTTTTTTGTTGTAGTCCGCCGCGTGGGGACCGTTCGCGGCGATCTTCTTAAACGGGCCGAAAAGGAGCACGTAGATAAACAAAAAGGAAATGCAGCTGGCTATGTAAAACGAAAATTTGATGGTCATGTCGTCGGTGCGGCCAGCGATGTAGCCGGTCACGATCATGTAGATATCCGCGCCGATCAGGCTGGCAATCAGCGCCGGCCGCTTCAAGCTTGCGCCTTTGATGCCGGAGTGTACCAAGCTCCACAGCAGAAGGGGCGTTGTAATGCTCCAGTCCACATAGCGGGCATAGTAGAAGGCCCGGCCGCCCTGCGTACTAAGAACGCCGATGCCCAGGGCCATGGCGAGGTAGGAAGTAAAGGCAAACAGCGGGACGTAGAAGTGCGAGGCTACCTCGCCCTCTTCCCCTTCCTGCTTATTTCTTGACATAGGCAGGTAGAGGGCTCCCATGCCGATCAACATACCGATGCAACCGATCCATAGCCAAGTCTGAACGTTCATGCGCAGCACCCCGGAGAAAAGTAAATCTGGAAGTAAGATGCTGCCGTGAGACTTACGTCCACTTAGGATTTTTATGAATTGAACATTCTCCTATTGTTTACTGCCGGACAAGGGGCTCGGCGGCGGCGGCATCCTGCGTACAGGCGGCTGCGGGATGTTCGCGATCAAACGGGATGCGGGCACAGGCGGGTTGGTGACAGGCCGCGGAACGATCGTCGACTCCTTGTGCGCGGTACCGAGCAGCTTGCCGGTGCGGGAGACGTGCTCATTCCACACAACGTAGTGCGCTTCATCCACGCGGTCCGTGAAAGTGATTTCGCGCTGGCCGTTGACCTTGAGCCGCAGCAGCGGGGTCGGCGCGGTCAGGATGTCCTCGCTCAGGAATGTCTCATTCGGGATGTCGGGCGAGGCACCGCCGAGCTGCGCGATGCAGCCCGAAGCGGCGATCCAGCCTCCTTCCGGCTGGAGATTGCTGTACAGCGTAGGGGGCGGCAGGGCTTCGGCCGCGGCTTTCCCTTGGATTTTCTTACTGAGCAGCTCGGAAGGCGGCTTCCCCTTCTTGGGAGATTGATTGCGCCCCGCGGGGATCGCATGCACGGGCAGAGTGTTTTCCCGCGGCAGCACGACCGTGACGGCCGAGGCGCGCTCGCCCTCCTGCCGATGGAAGCGCAGCAGGATCACGCCCCCGGCATCCTGGTCCCGCACACCGACTGCCGCCCGCGCATCCGGCTCGGTCGCCGGACACACGGCCTGTTGATAGCTCCACCCCGGCTCTTCCAAACGATAGCCGTAGGCGCGGGCTGCTTTGAGGAGCTCCTCGTGCCGGCCGGCAATGACGGCGGCATCGGCCGGAGCGATCTGCTCGGGCGCGAGCAGGGGCAGCGAGAAATACACCATGCGTGGGTTCCCCGGGACGCTGCGCGAAAGCATGCCGGGAGGGGTAGTCGCGACAATATCATGGCCGAGGTCGATGTTGGTATCCGCACCCAGCCCCAGGTCCACAGGCTCCGGCATGGTGGAGGTCGGCGCGGAATCGACCGAGGTATCGATGTCCGTGTGCGGCTTGGAGTCGAGCCGCACATCCGGCTGCTGCACCGGGCCGGGGGCTTGGCTGGCCGGGCTGATCCGCGGGCTCGCCGTGCCCGGTTCGGTCGGGGTCGCGCTGGGCGGCAGGGTTTGCTCGGGCCGCGGCTGCGCTCCCTGCGCGGGCACATTTTCCTGCGCGTGGAGCAGCCCGCCGGCAGCGGGAAGAAAGCATAGAGCGGCGGCAAGCGAAAGTTTCATGCGAGTTCTACTTTATACCGGGAAAAGCCGGGCAGCCCCAAGGCAGCGCGGGGGTTAGACCGGCCATCCCGGGCGGGG
>CAXTSG010000300.1:2126-3068 GCA_964246825.1 uncultured Acidobacteriaceae bacterium
TCCTACTTTACCCCGGCAACCGCGGGGCCCCCCCACGCCGGCCCGGCTTTAGCACGGCACTTCCATGCCGGAGGTCACTAGCTGGTCCGACGACGCGCGGGAGCCTTCTTCGCCGGTGCCGCCGAGGGCTTCGGCCCGCCGTCCTTCAGGGTGATCATGACCGGGTTCTGCGTGTAGGAGTCAAAGGTGCCCACGTAGGTCACGTCCGCTCCGGTAGCCGGCACGGTCTTAAGCGGCTCCTTCATGTTGATGGTCAGCTCGGCTTTGTTGGACTGCTTGGCATCGTCGGAAACCGCGAGCTGCACGGAGTCCGCCGTTGCCGACACTACCTTGCCGGGGATCGCAAAAGTCTGGCCTTTCATCACGGCCCAGACTTTTTCCGCGTCTTCCGGCGAACCGTTAGCCAGCACGAACTCGCGGTCCGAGATCGACAGCTTGGTCAGGTCCGGCGTGGTCGTCACTACCTGGTGCGCCAGGTCGGCGGGAGAAGGCGGCGGCGGGGCCGGGGTCGGCTTGTAGTCGGGCGGCGGCAGCAGGTTGGCCTGCGCCAGTGTTTTTACCTGATCGAAACCGTCCATGCTGCCGTGGTACTTGTTGTACCAGTATTCGGCCGCTTTCTCGATCTGGCTCTTGCTCGGCTCCGGGGCAAACTGCGCGGCGCGGGTCAGGAACCAGACGCCATTGACTAGGTCGGGTGGGGTTTGCTGTGTGTATGCCTGCCCCAGCAGATAGGTGTCCTGGAGACCGGGGCCGGTTTGCGTCTGCGTCGGCTCGGTATACGCCTTCAGCTCCGACTGGTAAGCGCTGATTTCGCCTGCGGAATCCTTTTTCGCCGTGTCGTCCGAAGCAATCGCGCTGTAGAAGATCGGGGTCGCTAGCGACTTCAGCTTGGTATAGTCGGCATCGCTCATGCCGGCCGGCTTCGGCGAGTTGAGCCCCTGC
>CAXTSG010000301.1:0-3066 GCA_964246825.1 uncultured Acidobacteriaceae bacterium
TCCGGCGACAGCCCAGCCGAACAGGGCGCGGATCAGGAGGCTTTTCAGCAGCTCCCTGGGGCGCGAACGGGCGTGGTCTCCGCGCGTGCTTTCCGTCATCAGGATGCTTTTGCGCCCATGAACCCGCGCCCACACGGCCGCGGCCAGGGCGGGCGCGGTGTAGTAGCCGGGCACCAGCACCGCCGCCGGATTCAGCTCGGACAACTTGCGCCACAAGGCGCGGGCGATGTGCATTTGCCCGCGCCCGGGCCAGTTTTCACCCGGAAACAGCGTGGTTACGGGCAGATCCGGCGGCAGCTCTTCCCGAAAGCGCTGCCCGGCATGCACGCCGACGCCGCCCACCAGTTCAATGCCGGCCACCGCGCCGGCCAGCTCCGGGTGCGCGGCCAGCCCGCGAAAGCGCGCGACGTGATACGCATACCAGTCGATCCAGATGACGGCGACGCGGCACCGGTCCACGCGCGGCGGCCGGGCCGGCAGCCGCATCATCTTCAGTTCGGTTTCAAGCATGCCGCGCCTCCCGTAACTCTCCCGCTCCAAGCGCCGGGACGCGCCGGGCAGCGGGCGCGCGCAGGGCCCAGCGCCAGGTCAGCCAGCAGGGAATAGAAAGCAGCAGCGTGCGAAAGATCACGGCCTCCATGGTTTGCATGACGAGGTAAATGGAAAGCGCCGACAGGATGATGTACTGCGACGCCCACGGGCCGCCGCGCGTGACCGCGCGCTTCCAAACAAAGCCGTACAGCCAGCCCAGCACCGCCATGGCCGGCACCGCGAGCCACCACAGCTCCACCCACAGGTCGGCGATGATGCCGGGCGCGGAGCCGACCGCGCCTTCCCAGCCGAGCGCGTCCCCGAAGCCCTCGCCCGTACCCGCGTTTTTCAAAAGCTCCGGCACGCCGAAATCTTCATATTTGGTCGGCCAGATCGCGCTTGGGATGGGCCGCACCAGGATTTGCGCCAGGTAGCGCCGCATCCAGAAATAGTGGTTCGCGCGCTCGGCGCTCAGGATGGAGCCGCCGCCGTAGATGTACTCGTTGCCCGTATCCGGGGTTTCCACGATGTCGCTGACATGGGTATCGAGCGCGCGGTCGGAGCCGAGATAGATGTTGCCGCGGTTGGTGACGAGAAACAGCACCAGCCAGCCCAAAAGGAGGCCGAGCGCGCCCATGGCCACCGCCGGCGGACGCTTGCGCCGCGCCATGTACCAGCCCATGAGCGCGATCACGGCAATGGCGAAGGTAGGCCCGCCGACCAGCAGCTGGAGGCTGCCGTCGCGGATATAGCCGGAGTCGTCCCAGCCGCCGGAGTAGGAGGCGGAAAAGGCCGCCACAAAGCCGCCGACGTTGCGGATGGTGATAAGCCAGCAGCCGAGGCCGAGCGAGCCCGCGAGGGCGCCGCCCGTGAGCAGGCGGCGGCAGGCTTCCCGGCTCCACCGGACCCGCGGGCGCTTGCCCGGGGCACCCCGGCGCACCCGGAGCCCGACGCTTAAGCACGCGACCACAAACGCGGCAATGCCGCAGGCGTAAAAGCTTTGGATAAACACGAGCTGGTCGCGGTCGAAAAAGCGGCTCAGGCCGTCGACGGCCAGCAGCTTCGACGGCATCCACGCATACAGAAACACCATCATGGGGCCGATAAAGGCGAGCGGATGGAACACATCGCGGCTGCCGTCCAGCGCCAGCAGCATGCCGCCGAGCGCGATGGCCCCCGAGATCCAGAGAAGCGCTTCAAACACGGAGCACCTCCGGGTGCGGCAGAGCGGCTTCATCCGCCGCCGGAACCGCGTGCCGCGCGCAGAAGGCATCGAAGGCATCGCCCACGCCCGAGCGAAAGCGAGCCCAGGAAAACTGCTCGGCGCGCGCCCGCGCGGCCGCGCGCATGCTGAAAAGCGCGTCCGGGTGCTCGGCGGCCCAGCCGATGCGCTCGGCCAGCGCCCGGGCGTCGCCGGGCGCGATCACAAAGCCCTGCACCCCTTCGTCGATGAGGTCGGGCGCGGCTGTGTGCGTGGTGCTCAGGATCGGCAGCCCGCAGGCGAGCGACTCCAGCAGCACCTGCCCGAAGCCCTCGCCGACCGAGGGAAACACAAACAGGTCGGCCGCGCGGTACGCCGCCAGGAGTTCTCCCTCGCTGACGGAAGGCCGCACCTCCACCTGCTTCTCGAAGCTCTGAAACAGCGTGAGCCCGTCCACGACGCGGCCGCAGACGGTGAGGCGGACGTCCGGGCGGTCCAGCAGACGCAGCGCTTCAAGCAGGTAGCGGATGCCTTTGCGCTGGTTGATGCGGCCGACAAACAGGAGCCGGAGCGTGCCGTCGGGCCGGTGCCGGGCAGTGGCGGGCGAAAAGCGCCGGCAGTCGACCCCGTAAGGAATCACGGTGACGGCTTCGGGACGGACGCCGTGCTCCACAAGCGTTTGCCGCGTAAAGGAGGATGCCGCCAGAATGTGCGCGGCCATGCGCGGCTCCTCTGTTAAGCGGAGGAAATCCTCTTCCGGCAGGGCCAGCTCCCACTCCTTGCCGAGCGATTCAGAGCACTCCGGGTAGCGGGCGAGCTCGGCCCGGAGAATCCGGCGCATGCTCGCCGGGTGCGGGTGCAGCTGGAACAGGAGCCCCGGCGCCCCGGCGCGGCCGAGGGCATGGTAGCCGTAATAGCTGTAGCTGAGCAGCACCGCGCCCGAACGCGCGGCAATCCGGCCCGCTTTGCGTCCGAGCGCGGCATCGGTTGAACGCATCAGGCTGCGCTTCCACCGGAACGGCGCGCGCCGGAGCTTGTCAAGCCCGAGCGTCAGGAGGCCGCGCAGGGGCAGGGTTGTCGTGCTTGCCGCGGGGAGCCCGACGGCGCTGCGCTGAAGCAGCTGCCGGCGCAGACTTTTCGGAAGCCTCGCGGCAAGCTGCGCCGACAAAGGCGAAGCGTTCACGCGGTCCGCGGGCCAGTACAGGTCCGTGACCAATGTTTGAAGCTGCCCGCGCTCGGCGAGCGCCCGCGCCACCTGGTAGTTGTCGCGCGCGCCGCTGTGCACAACCACCGCTTTGCGCGAAGTTCGGGGTTGGCCGGGCATGGTCGGAAAG
>CAXTSG010000302.1:0-3038 GCA_964246825.1 uncultured Acidobacteriaceae bacterium
GGAGCTGACCGGCATCCCGGAGTTCCGCAAGCACGGCGGCTATACCGCCTATACCGAAGGCTGGGGACTCTACTCCGAGCGGCTCGGCAAGGAGATGGGCTTTTATCAGGATCCATATTCCGACTACGGGCGGTTGGAGACCGATATTTTCCGGGCCGTGCGCCTGGTGGTTGATACCGGGGTCCACTCGCAGCATTGGACGCGGGAGCAGATGATCGACTACTTCCACGCGCACACGGGGCTGGATGAGGCAACGATCCAGGCGGAAACCGACCGGTACATCGCCTGGCCGGCGCAGGCGCTCGGCTACAAAATCGGCCAGCTGGAGCTGTGGAAGCTTCGCACGGAAGCAAAGCAGGTGCTTGGGGCGAAGTTCGACAATCGGAGCTTCCATGACGTGATCCTGGGCTCGGGCGCGCTGCCGATGGATGTGTTGGAACAGCGAGTAAAGCAGTGGATTGCGGCGGGCGGACCGGCCGTCGGAGGCAGCCTGTGAGTCCGCGCCCCCGCATCGCGGTGCTGGGCGCGGGCAAGATGGGCGGCATTCTGCTCCAGGCGTTTCTCAAGCAGCAGCTGTTTGCCCCGGAGGAGATCACGGCGACGGTCGCGCACGAGGAGCGCGCGGTTGTGCTTTCCTCGCAATGGGGGTGGAGGTGACGACCGACAACCTCCGCGCCGCCGAGGGGGCTGACATCCTTCTGCTCGCGGTGAAGCCTTTTCAGATCGCCGACATGCTGGACCGCATCCGCCCCGCGCTGCGGCAGGACACCCTGGTGATTTCGGTTGCCGCCTCCGTGCGCACCCTGGCGATTGAGGAAGCGGCCGAAAGGGAGCTTGCCGTGATCCGCGCCATGCCGAACACCCCGTCCACGCTCGGTGCCGGGATTGCCGGGCTTTGCCGCGGGCGCTTTGTCACGGACGGGCAGATGGAGCTTGCTTCACGCATCTTCGCAACGGTCGGGCGCACGGTGACGGTGGATGAAAAGCACATGGACGCCGTGACAGGGCTTTCCGCGAGCGGGCCTGCGTTTATCTACATCATTCTGGAGTCGCTGGCCGAGGCCGGTGTCAAGGTCGGGCTGCCGCGCGATGTGGCAACGCTGCTGGCCGCGCAGACGACCTTCGGCGCGGCCAAAATGGTGCTCGACACCGGCTACCATCCGGCGCTGCTGAAGGACGCCGTGACTACCCCGGCGGGCTGCACCATCGACGGCATCCTGGAGCTGGAAGAGGGCGGCCTGCGCGTCACGCTGATCAAAGCCGTGATGCGCGCGACCGAGCGGGCGCGAGAGCTCGCGAAAGGGTAGTGGCTCCCGAGGTTCCGCGCCGGCAAGGCTTCCCGGACGATGCGATGGGTTTGTCTCCAGGACTTCAGGGAATCAGCACAATCCATAGAAAAGCGCCGCGAAGATAAGACCTTCACGGCGCTTTTCTATGACTGCCCAATTTTTATGCGGGGCGGGCTTTCGAGCTACTGCGGCTTGGCGTCCTGGGCCTTTTGCTTATCCTGCATCAGGGTGTCCTTGCCGGTCATCTTTGCTTCCTTTGCCTTGTCCTGGGCGGCCGTGGCTTTTTCCTTTTTCGGCGTAAAAACCTTTTCCACGCCTTCCTTGGACTTGTCGTAGCCTTTCACGGAAACTTCCTTCGTTTTGTCCGCGGCTACCGTGGTGCCTTCCTTTGTTTTGTCGACAGCCTTGGAGGTGCCGCTCTTGGTGTCCTTTGCGGCGGACTTGGTGACGTGCTTTGTTTTGTGGTACGTCTTCTTGGTCCCTGTACTGACTGCGTGGCCCGTGTCGACGGTAGCGTTCTTTGTATCCGTGCCGGCCGCGTGGACATCCTGGCCCGCGCTCTGCGCTGAAAGACTCGAAGCTATAAGAAATGATGACAGCAGGGCAGCCGAAGCCAGCGAGGAGGCGGTACGGAAATTGATCATAGACAAGGAAAGATTCGCTCTGAAAAAGAAGGGTTGCTGTAAGGAGCGTTAAAATAAGGAAGGCGCAGCCTCTTTTCGCGCTTTTTCTCTATGGCATCGAGACCGCCCATCCCGGCGCAGGCGTTGTTTTCGGCACAGAAGCGCGTCGCCGCGGACCGGACAAGCCGTATCGCGGCAGGGAGCGTTTCCCCGGCCCTTCGTACTTACGCCTGGCTGATTGTCGGCTATAACATCCTGGTCATTCTGTGGGGAGCAGTGGTACGGGCCACCGGCTCCGGCAACGGCTGCGGCGATCACTGGCCCTTGTGCGGCGGCACGGTTGTGCAGCATTGGAAAACGGTCGCGTCCATCATTGAATTCGCGCACCGCGCCACCTCCGGTATCGCCGTGATCGCGCTTGTGCCGCTGGTTTTTTTCGCTTGGCGCGGCACGCCGCGCCGCCACATGGCGCGGGTGTTTGCCACGGCGTCGGCGGTGCTGACCTTGAACGAAGGGCTGCTGGGCGCGCTGCTGGTGCTGCTGGGCCACACCGGCAAGGACACTTCGCCGATGCGCGCCTTCTGGCTTTCGCTGCACTTGGCGAACACGCTGCTGCTGCTGGCCGCGCTGGCGCTTACGGCGCACTTTCTGGGCCGCACGGAAGGCCGCATGCGCGGCGGCGTGCAGCTTCGCCATGGATGGACCGGGGCGGTCGGTCTTCTGGCTACTTTGTTCGTCGGGGTGAGCGGCTCGCTCGCCGCGCTCGGCGATACCCTATATCCGGCAAGCTCGCTCCAGCAGGCATTTGCGCAGGACCTTGCGCCGGGCGGCAACTGGCTTCTCCATGTTCGATGGATTCACCCGGCGTCGAGCCTGCTGGCGGGAGCCTGGATTGTGTTTGTTGTGCTGCGGGCGCGGGGTGCCGGGACATTTCGGCTTGGGGCGCTGGTTGCCGCCCTGGTCGGTTGGCAGATTGTGCTCGGGATCGCGGATGTCCTGCTGCTGGCACCGACCTGGCTCCAGGTGGTCCACCTGCTCGGGGCCGACCTGCTCTGGGTTTCGCTCGTGGTTCTGTCTGCTGTGATCTGCGTGCGGCCGCTCGGCTGCACCGGCGCAAGCTGTGCCG
>CAXTSG010000303.1:0-480 GCA_964246825.1 uncultured Acidobacteriaceae bacterium
GGTGGAACCCAATGAGGAAGGTCCAGAAGTGCCACTTGCCCAGACGCTCATCGAGCATGCGGCCGGTAACCTTCGGGAACCAGTAGTAGATGCCGCCGATCATGCTGAAGATGATCGCGCCTACGAGCACGTAGTGGAAGTGGGCGACGACAAAGTAGGAGAAGTGCAGCTGCCAGTCCCAGGGGGAGCTGGACAGCATGATGCCGGTAAGCCCGGAGATCAGGAAGTGGATGATGAACGCCGTCATGAACAGCATGGGCGTCGCATAGCGAATCTTGCCGCCCCACATGGTGGCGATCCAGTTAAAGATCTTGATGCCCGTCGGCACCGCGATAATCATGGTGGAAAGCGTGAAGAAAGTGTTGGCCGCGGACGTCATGCCGACCGTGAACATATGGTGCGCCCACACGCCGAGCGAGATAAACACGATGCCGACGGTAGCGGCCACCATGGCCGGGTAGCCGAACATGGCTTTGCGGG
>CAXTSG010000303.1:502-3006 GCA_964246825.1 uncultured Acidobacteriaceae bacterium
CCGAAGGCCGGCAGCACCAGGATGTAAACTTCTGGGTGGCCGAAAATCCAGAAGAAGTGCGCCCAGATCAGCGCCGAGCCGCCTGCCTGGGTGTCAAAGAAGTGCGCTCCGAGGTAGCGGTCAAGCTCCAGCATGACCTGCGCGGCCGTGAGCGGGGTAATGGCAACCAGCGTCAGCGCGGAAACGCACAGCATGATCCAGCAGAAGAGCGGAATCCGCATCATGGTCATGCCTTTGCAGCGCATGCAGATGATGGTGGAAATAATGTTGATGGCCGCGCCGAGCGTGCCCCAGCCGGCAACAAACAGGCTGAGCGACCAGAAGTCGGTGGCGTGGCCCTGCGAGTAGGTGCGGGTCGTGAGCGGTGCGTACTCAAACCAGCCCGAGTCCGGCGAGGAGCCCTGCCCGTACAGGCCGAAGCCGCCGATGAAGGAGTAGTACAGCAGGATGCCGCCGAAGGCAGTCAGCCAAAAGGAAAGCGCGTTCAAGCGCGGAAACGCCATGTCGCGCGCGCCGATCATGAGCGGCACCAGGTAGTTGGCAAAGCCGAACAGCAGCGGCATGCCCATGAGGAACACCATGGTCGTGCCGTGCATCGTAAACATCCGGTTGTACACTTCCGGCGAAAGGAAGTGGTTATCCGCATGCGCCAGCTGGATGCGGATGGCCATGGCTTCCGCGCCGCCGACGATAAGGAAAAAGAGCGCGTAGATCACATACAAAATGCCCAGCCGCTTGTGATCGACCGTTGTGACCCAGCCGTGGAGGTACTCGCGAAAGGTCCCTTCCGCGATCCGCGGCGGTGTGAGATCGAGCGATCCGATCGGTAGCGATGCGTCAGCCATTGTTCTATCCCTCTAGCCTGCTCTGTTCTACTGCACCTGAAAACCGGTGCTTCCGCTATTTCAAACTGATGAGGTAAGCCGAGACCTGCTGCAGCTGCACTTCGTCCAGCTGCATGGGAGGCATCAGGGCTCCTTCTTTCATATCACTCGGGTTGCGAATCCACGACTTCAGATTTCCCATATTCAGCGCAATCGCGCCGGAACCGATGGTATCGCGTCCCCCGACGTGCGTCAGGTCGGGGCCGAAGCGGCCGTTGGCTACCGTGCCGCGCACCGCATGGCAGTTAATGCAGGCGTTCTGAAGAAATACCTGCTTGCCCGCGGCAATCTGATTCCGCTGTGAGGCGAGGTCCGTGCTGCTTTCCCCGGCCGAGTTGCCGCCTGCCGGCGCATGCGGAGTTCCATCCACGGCGGCCACTGTTTGCAGGTGCGCCACGCCGACGCTCGGGTACACGCCCGGCCGCGTTGAAGCACCGTTGGCAACCTCGCCGGAGCCGCCGACCGGAGCCGGAGCGCCGCCGATCTGCTCCGTGCCGGGCTGCTGCTGGTTGGTAATCCAGCGCTGGAACTGCTCCGGGGTATCGACATACACGCGGATCAGCATTTTCGCGTGCTCCACCCCGCAGAATTGGCTGCACTGGCCCACGTACACGCCGGGAACATGGGGGTCGATCCACATCTCGTTTACGTGGTCGGGGATGTTGTCGACCTTGCCGGCAAGCTGCGGCACCCAGTAGGAGTGCCACACATCGGCCGACAGGAGCTTCATAAAGGTCGGCTCCGGGTGCTGCGGGGTGCTCATGGGCACATGGAGCTCATTGGCCACGATGACCCCGTACTTCGGATACCGGTATTCCCACCAGAACTGGTGTCCGACCACTGTTACATCCAGAGCGCTCTTCGGCTTCGGCGCGTCTTCAATCGAGAAGATCATGCGCGCGGTCGTCAGGAACATCACAACCACGATGATGACCGGCACGATGGTCCAGGCGAGCTCCACCTGCGGAGAGCCGTAAATCTGAGGCGGCTCCGTGTCGCTTTCGTCGGTGGAGCGGAACTTAAACGTGACGTAAGCCCAGGCACCGCCGACCACCACAAGGATGCCCAAGGTGATGCCGATGATGAACAGGCTCAGGTGAAACTCCTGCTCGGCCGGCGTGGAGGTAGGCCGAAACATATTCGGCACCGGCGAGGGCTGGTTCTCCGCCCAGGCGCTTGCGCCCAGCAGCAGAGTGCCGAGGAGGATGGAAGCGGAGCGGACACCCGCACGGAAGCCGCGTTTTTCGGACGGCGCTGCCGTACCGAAAGATGTCCGCGATCCAAGAGATGGCTGCCTGTGCATGGTGTGCGCCTTTCTGATATTCAAAAACAATCCGGAAAATCCGTCGTTGCAGAGACCTCTTCAGGGAGGTGTCCTACAGAGTTCGATAATGATTCTTCTTCATCCTAGCAGGGTAGTAGATGCGCGGACGCACCATCCGCACCGGAAGAAACGCCGCTGTTCCACCTCACTAATTTCCTTTGCGAAACTGTTGTTCGCTACCCTACACTCCTTGCCGCTTTCCTAAGCATTTTCCTTTCCGATAAGCCGCCCGGCCAGGCGCACCGCCGACAGCAGCGCGTGCAGCGGAAAACCTTCGCTGTACACTTCCAGCGCCA
>CAXTSG010000304.1:0-2991 GCA_964246825.1 uncultured Acidobacteriaceae bacterium
CTGCCGGACAACAGACATGAGAAAAGCCCGCTGTTTGCGGGCCTTTGGGTGGAATCTCCATACTTTCTCAGACTGCTTCGGACGTTTTCTTGGCGGAGAGACAGGGATTCGAACCCTGGGTACCCTTTCGAGTACGCCGCCTTTCCAAGGCGGTACATTCAACCACTCTGCCATCTCTCCGGCCTAGGGAGAAATTTATCACAAGCTTCATCCAGTCCCTCAGCGGGCGAAGCGGCCCGGCGGCTTAGAAACTGCATCCCTTTCCTTGACTGCCACTCTGCGGCTGCGGTGCTGCTTCCCTGCTCCGTTTGTCTGCTGCCAAACAATACCAGGACCCGATGGCAAGCCATGCGGGCACGGAGAGCGCCATGGCCCCCTTAAGCCCAGAACTGCTCCACAAGATGGACGCCTACTGGCGTGCCGCCAACTACCTTACTGTCGGGCAGATTTACCTTCAGGACAATCCCCTGCTGGAGCGGCCGCTGACGCCTGACGATATCAAGCCGCGTTTGCTGGGTCACTGGGGAACGACCACCGGGTGCAACTTTATCTATACCCACTTGAACCGCATTATCTGCGAGCACTCCGCTGCCATGATGTTCATCATGGGACCGGGCCACGGCGGTCCCGGCTTTGTGGCTCAAACGTACCTGGAAGGCAGCTACACCGAGGTTTACCCCAATATTGAGCGCAGCGCGAGCGGGCTTAAGCGGCTGTTTCGACAGTTTTCCTGGCCCTACGGCATCCCGTCGCATGCCGCGCCGGAAACCCCGGGCTCCATCCACGAGGGCGGCGAACTCGGCTACTCGCTGATTCATGCCTACGGCGCGGCGTTCGACAATCCGGACCTGATTGTCGCTTGTGTTGTAGGCGACGGCGAAGCGGAAACCGGCCCGGCCGCGACCAGCTGGCACTCCAATAAGTTCCTGAACCCGAAGACGGACGGCGCCGTGCTGCCGATCCTGAATCTGAACGGCTTTAAGATCGCGAACCCTACGGTGCTGGCGCGTATTCCCGAGGATGAGCTGCTGTCGCTTTTTCGCGGCTATGGCTACGAGCCGATCATCGTCGCGGGCGAAGAGCCGATGGAGATGCATGGGAAGATGGCCGATGCCCTCGACTGCGCGTATGCCTCTATCCGGGTGATCCAGCATGCGGCCCGCGAGGGACAGAACAAAGGCGTCGCCGAGGATCGGCCGCACTGGCCGATGATCATCCTGCGCACGCCCAAGGGTTGGACCGGGCCGAAGTTTGTGGACGGCAAAAAAATCGAGGGCACCTGGCGAGCCCACCAGGTGCCTCTGGAAGAGGTGCGTTCCAACCCCGAGCACCTGCGGCTGTTGGAAGAGTGGATGCGCTCGTACAAACCGGAAGAGTTGTTCAACGAGCACGGGCAGTTTTGCGAGGAGTACGCAGGCATTGCGCCCAAGGGCAAGCTGCGCATGGGCATGAGCGAGCACGCAAACGGCGGGCTGCTGCTGCAACCGCTGGCACTGCCCAACTTCGAGAACTACGGCGTGGCCATAGAAGCACCCGGCAAAACGCAGGCCGAGGCGACGCGCGTGCTGGGCACCTACCTGCGCGACGTGATGAAGGCGAATCTAGAAGCAAAAAACTTTCGTGTTTTCGGGCCGGATGAAACAGCCTCGAACCGCCTGGAAGCTCTCTATGAGGTGACGGCGAAGCGCTGGGACGCAATCTATGAGGATGCTGACGAAAATCTATCGCTCGACGGCCGTGTAATGGAGGTTCTGAGCGAGCATCTTTGCGAGGGCTGGCTGGAAGGCTACCTGCTTACCGGGCGCCACGGCTTTTTCTCCTGCTACGAAGCTTTTGTCCACATCATCGATTCCATGTTTAATCAGCACGCCAAGTGGCTCAAGGTGTGCCGCGACCTTCCCTGGCGCAAGCCGATTGCTTCGCTCAACTACCTCCTTTCTTCGCATGTATGGCGGCAGGACCATAACGGCTTTTCGCACCAGGACCCGGGTTTCATCGACCACGTAGCGAGTAAAAAGTCTGAGATCGTCCGCATCTATCTCGCACCGGACGCGAACTGCCTGCTTTCCGTGGCCAACCACTGCCTGCGCAGCCGCAACTATGTCAACCTGATCATTGCCGGCAAGCAGCCCGCACCGGTGTGGCTTTCCATGGAGGACGCGGTACGTCACTGCACCGCCGGGCTCGGCGTGTGGACCTGGGCCAGCAATGACGGTTCTACCGGACCGGACGGAGCAGGCACGCCGGGCGAAGACTGCGATGTGGTCATGGCCTGCGCCGGCGATGTGCCGACCCTTGAAACGATCGCGGCAGTGTCCATCCTGCGCCATCGCTACCCGGACCTCAAGGTTAGAGTGATCAATGTGGTGGACCTGTTTACGCTGCAACGGCCGTCCGAGCACCCGCACGGGCTGCTTGATGAAGACTTTGACCGTCTATTCACCAAAGACAAGCCGGTGATTTTCAACTACCACGGCTATCCGGCGCTGGTACATTCGCTCGTGAACGGCCGCGCCAACGAGTTTAACTTCCACGTACACGGCTTTCGCGAAGAAGGCACTACCACCAGCCCCTTCGATATGTGCGTGTTGAACCACATCGACCGGTTTACGCTGGTGCTGGATGCGGTACGCCGGACGCCGAAGCTGGCCGGGCACATGGTTAAGGCCGAGCAGACCTACTCCGAAAAACTGCAAGAGCATAAGCTCTATGTTTCTGAGCACGGCGAAGACATGCCCGAGGTGCGGAACTGGACCTGGGGTCTCCCGGGTACTACGCAGGAGGTGGTCGAGGAGACCGGAGGGGACAACGCGTGAGCGCCGCTTCCGAAGCTATTCTGGTGCTCAACTCCGGCTCCTCGTCGCTCAAAGCTGGCTTGTTTGTACCGGATCCTAAAGCCAACTTCGCGGGGGAGCGTCCCCTCATCACGGCGCAGGCCGGCGGCATCGGCCAGGGCGGGGGCAAGCTTTCCATTCAGAATGAGGCCGGGGA
>CAXTSG010000305.1:0-2978 GCA_964246825.1 uncultured Acidobacteriaceae bacterium
TCTTCAAACATCTTCCGCAGCTCGCGGTTGCGCCCTTCGATCAACACCATCTCGTACCAGGGATTTTCCGCGTCGCGCAGCAGCTTGATCTCCGCCGGTGCCGTGCGCACCCGGCCTTCCCGCGCGCCGTAGCGGCCTTTTTCAATCATCACGCCCGTGCGCAGCTGCTCCAGAGCCTCCTCTGTCGGCCTCCCGCTCACTTTGACCAGGTAGGTTTTTTCCACCGCGGTCGAGGCTTTGGTCAGCAGGTTCGCCAGCTCCCCGTCGTTGGTCATCAGCAGCAGCCCTTCCGATAGGTAATCGAGCCGCCCTACCGGGTACACACGCCCCACGTTCCGCACCCGCTCGAAGAACTGCATCACCGTCGGCCGCCCTTCCGGGTCCGAAACCGTGGTGACATAACCGCGCGGCTTGTTCAGCATGTAGTAGCGTCGGCGCTCCGCCCCTTGCAGCAGCTTGCCGTTCACGCGAATGTGGTCGCGCTGGAGGTCGGCCTTGGTCCCGAGCTCCACTACCATCTGCCCGTTCACCTGCACCAGGCCGCCCGTAATCAGCTCTTCCGCTTTACGCCGTGAGGTCACCCCCGCCGCAGCAATAATTTTTTGCAGCCGCTCTTCCGCCATTTACCTGCTCCGGTCTTCCGGGGTTGCATCCATGCCCGGCTCCGGCGCGAAGTCCCCTACCACCACGCCGCTCCTGTTCACCGCCGGCCCTTCCGGCTCCGGCTCTTCCCGCGTCACTGAGATCTCAGCCGGCACAAGGCTCGGCCTTGTCACCGGCGCTTCCTCGCCATTGGTTTCCATCACCGTATCTCCTGTTTCCTCTCCGAAGTTTCGGAGCTCGCCCGCCATCCGCTCAAACTCTTCCATCGACGGCAAATCCGTCAGATCGTTCAGCCCAAACCGCTGGAGGAACTCCCGCGTCGTTTTGTACAGAATAGGTCGCCCCACCACCTGTTTGCGCCCCGCCGTTGTGACCAGCTTGCGCCCGATCAGCGAACCCAGCACCCCGCCCGAGTCCACGCCGCGAATCTCCGAGATTTCGGGCGCGGTTACCGGCTGCTTGTACGCAATCACCGCCAGGGTTTCCAGCGCCGGCAGCGAAAGCTTCATGGGCGGCTTGCCGCTGCGCGCAAAGGTCCGCACCGCCTCGTGATACTCGGGCCTGGTCGCTACCTGGTAGCCGCCCGCGACCTCGCGGATTTCAACCCCGCGCTCAGCCGCAGCATATTCAGCCTGCAATTCTCTGACGAGCTCAGCCACGCGCCGACGCGCCGCCCGCTGCCGCGCTCCTTCCGTGAGCGTTTCCGCCAAGGCTCCGGCTTCGACAGATGAAGGGAACTCCAGCGGCAGCTGCTCCCGGGCGAGTTCCCGGTCGAACGCTTCCCCTTCCCGCAGTGCTTCTTCGCCGAACAGCGCGGCAAGCTGCCGAAGCGTCACCGGCTCTTCCGCCGCGTAAATCACTGCTTCCAGCTTCCCTCGCAACCCCATGCAACCCCGCAGAAAAGATAATGGCGCTTCGGTCTACTCTACCGAAGCGCCGCCATCTCCGCGAACATCGCTCACTTTAGTGCAGGAACAGCCGGAACCCCCAGAACAGCCCCCCCGCCAGCAGCGCCGCCGCCGGCAGGGTCACGACCCAGGCCAGAACAATGTTGCGGATCGTCGCCATTTGCAGCCCGCTGCCGTTCGCCATCATGGTGCCTGCCACTGCCGAGCTCAACACATGCGTCGTTGATACAGGCAGGCTGTACTGGTCGGCCAGGATGATCGTTGTTGCCGCGATCAACTCGGCTGAAGCGCCCTGCCCATAGGTCAGGTGCTCCTTACCGATCTTCTCGCCGACCGTGATGACAATGCGCTTCCAGCCGACCATGGTGCCCAGCCCCAGCGCCAGCGCCACCGCGACCTTGACCCAGGTCGGGATGAACTTGGTGCTCATATCGAGCTGCTTCCGGTAGTTGGCCAGCTCCGCCGCTTCCCGCGCGGAAAAACCGCCGGCCTTCTGCTTGGACAGGATGCGCAGCGCCTCACCCTGGAGGTACATATCGTTACGCACATTGCGCTGCTGCGCCGGCGGCACATCGGCCAGGGACTTGTAGGAAAGCAGTTCCTGCTCAATCTGACCGGACATTTGCTGGAGCCCGATCATGGTCGCCTGTGAAAACTTCTTGTCGCGCACATAGTCCAGCAGGGCGGTGCGGTCCGCCTCCTGCATGGGCGTCGGCTTGGCGGAGGGAGGCGGCGTGGGCGGTGCCGGTGTGTTGGTGGTCGCAGGCGGCAGCTGCAGCGCGGCCCGGTCCGGCACGTGTGCCGTAAACACCCGCTGTGCCTGCTCGCTGATGGCCGAAAATGTCTGCACCTGGCTGTAGCCCATCGCATGATTCAAGGCATAAGCCGTGGGGACCGTGCCGATCAGGATCAGCATGATCAGGCCCATGCCCTTCTGCCCGTCGTTGGAGCCGTGCCCGAACGATACACCCGTACAGGTCAGGATCAGCAGGCAGCGAATCCAGAACGGCGGCGGCTGGTCGCCCTCCGGCGCCTTATACAGCTCCGGCTTTTTCACCACTGCCTTTAAAAGCAGCAGCAGCAGAAACGCCCCGCCGAAGCCCACCAGCGGCGAAAACACCAGCGCCTTGAACACTCCCATTGCTGTCGACCAGTCCACGCCCGAGGTGCCGCTTTTGCCCTCGATCAACTGATTCGCAATGCCTACGCCCAGGATGGACCCGATGAGCGAGTGCGAGCTCGATACGGGCAGCCCCAGGAACCACGTCCCCAGATTCCAGATAATGGCCGCGATCAGCAGCGAAAAAATCATCGCAAAACCCGCGCCCGAGCCTACCCGCAGGATCAATTCCACCGGCAAGAGCGACACGATCGTGTATGCCACGCCGCCCGACGAGGTCAGCACCCCGATCAGGTTCCACACGCCCGAATACACAACCGCGATGTGCGGCTCCATGGTGTGCGTGT
>CAXTSG010000306.1:0-2975 GCA_964246825.1 uncultured Acidobacteriaceae bacterium
GAGCTTGGACCAGCGATGCATGCGGGTGGGTGGAGCCTTTCACGGTGCGAACAGCGAACTTCCTTCACTGTAAATGGCGTACTGGCCACAGGAAAGAGAAGGAGCCGAGAACAAAGCCTAAAAACAAGCATTGGAGCGGCAGCGCCAGCGTGAAACCGCTGTCATGAAGGACGAACACGGCATAGCCGTTTACGCTGACGTCCAGCAGCATGACGCCCAAGGCAGCGACAAGCCCGACCCGTCTGCGCTTGAACAGAAGCAGGAGAACCGCCGGGTCAAGAACGACCAGGGCTGTCCAAAAAACACCGATAAACAAGGGGCCATGATAGTAGAAAAGCGGCAAGCCTCTGTGCGCTAAATCCAAGATGTGCGCGACTGCTCCCTGCGCAAAGCACACAAAATAAACAGCAAGAGCGGCTCTGTTCTTCCGCACGCGCCGCACTACCAGATTCTTTGAACGCTGAAGGCATCGAGCTTTACGTCATTGCTGAGGAGGGTCAGGTTTTCAAGCAAGGCTTGTGCGGCCAAAATACGGTCGAACGGGTCTTTATGACTACCTTCCATTCTTCCTGCCATCAAGCCGTGCCGGATGCTTATGGACAGCAGACCCAATTGGAACTCGTTGGCTCTTTCTTCAAAGCGGTCGAGAAACGCTTCGACTCCGAGGAGCTTTCCAATTCTATATTTAGTAGCCATCTCCCATGCGGAAACGGCGGACGCACAAATGAGTCCGCGCTCCGCAATGAGAATGGAGGAAACACGCGAGGAAATAAATGTGTCTTCACCGCGCGCAATCCAGATCAGCACATGCGTGTCCAATAAATACTTCAATCACCCTCCCCATTCCAAAGGCGCAGCTCCTCTTCCGGAAGAGGATCAAAAAAGCTATCGGGCAATGGATTGGGGAGCAAGTCTTTTGCAAACCCCATCAAGGGCCGCTTCGGCTCCTCTACCCGCGACAGTTTCGCAATTCGTTTTTTGGAACGTCCCGAAGTGATAATTACTTCCTCGCCGTTGGCCGCCTGAGCCAGCAGTTTTGAAAAATGAGTTTTTGCCTGATGTACAGAGTATTCCATTGTCTTCTTCCTCAGCAGACTAAGTTAGTCCATAACCCTGAAAAAAACAAGCGCTACACCAGCCCAAGCCCCCATAAAGCATGCAGGTGCAGCACTCCTTCCACCGCCCGCCCGTCCGCCGTTACCACCAGCGAAGTAATCCGGTGCGCTTCCATCACCGCCAGCGCGCGCGCGGCCAGCTCATCGGGCGCGATGGTCCGGGGCTCGCGATGCACCGCGTCGGTTGCTGTCATCCCCAGCGCCGCGCCGCCGTGCGCTACCAGCAGTCTTCGTAAATCGCCGTCGCTCACCACCCCGGCAAGCGCGCCGGCCTCGTCCAGAACCACCGTCATGCCCAGCCCCTTGCGCGTCATCTCGTCCATGACCTCGCCTATCGGGGTCGTCAGCGCAACCGAGGGAATGCGGCCGCCTGTGTGCATCAGCTCCCGCACCGGGGCCAGCTGCTTGCCGAGCCTGCCGCCGGGGTGCAGACGGGCAAAATCCTCCGCGCGAAAACCCTTGCGCACCGATACCGCGAGCGCGAGCGCGTCGCCCAGCGCAAGCATGGTGGTCGTGGAAACGGTCGGCGCCAGCCCGCAGGCAGGCAGTTGCAGCGAAGGCCGCGGCACCGAGCAGTCCAGAGCCACATCGCTCGCGCGCGCCAGGGTCGAGCCGAGATCGCAGCAGAAGGTAATCAGCGCGTCGCCCACGCGCTTGATGGTCGCCAGCAGCCGCAGCAGCTCTTCCGTTTCGCCGCTGGCCGAAAGCGCCACCACCGCATCGCCCGGCGCAAGCATGCCGATATCGCCGTGAACAGCCTCGGCGGGATGGAGAAACAAGGCCGGCGAGCCGGTTGAGGACAGCGTCGCCGCGATCTTCTGCGCGACAATCCCGCTTTTCCCCATGCCCGTCACCACCACGCGCCCGCGCGAGCTGCCGCAGGCGATCAGCAGCACGACGGCGCGCTCAAAGGCCTCCGCCATCGACCCCTGGAGCCGGTCGGCCAGCGCCGTAAGCGCGGCGGCTTCCGTGCGGACCAGCTCCGCGGCAGCGGCAAGGGTAGTCTCGGCGTCCATGCTGTTCCTCATCAAAGCATCGGCCGCGGCCGAGCGCAAGCCGGGCCTAGAATAGCGGGAGAGCCCACAGGAGAAGCCCGTGATTCGTCGCACTGTTGTGATCCTTGTTGTATTTCTCGCCTTCGGCCTCATTCTTTGGAGCGGCATCAGCAACTACCATGTGCGGCAGATGAAGCGCGTCGCGGCCATGACGCCTCCGGGCGAGCAGCTCGTGCTTACTAAAGACGGAGCAGCGACGCCCTCGACCGAAGGCGCGGACCCGGGACAATCCGCCCAGGGGCCGCCGAGCCCGCTGCTCGGCCGGCAGGCACCCGCCTTTAGCTTGGTGGACACGGACGGCAAAAAGGTTTCGCTCGCAAACTACAAAGGCCGCCCCGTGCTCATCAACTTTTGGGCTACCTGGTGCGGTCCCTGCAAGTACGAAATCCCCTGGCTGACCGCCTTGCAGACCAAGTATGCCGGGCAGGGTTTTACCATCCTCGGCGTTTCTTCCGACGAGCTTGATGCCGCCGGAACCGCCAAGGCCGCGGAAGAAAAAGCCGCGATCGCGAAGACCGCCGCGCAGCTCCACATCAACTACCCGGTCCTGCTCGGCGGCGATACCGTCTCGCAGCAGTACGGCGGCATTGACCTCCTGCCGCAGTCGTTTTA
Organism: uncultured Acidobacteriaceae bacterium; assembly: GCA_964246825.1. Taxonomy (GTDB): domain Bacteria; phylum Acidobacteriota; class Terriglobia; order Terriglobales; family Acidobacteriaceae; genus EB88. Next base: position 2,783 of record CAXTSG010000306.1, read on the forward strand.
TGTGGACCGCACCGGCAAGATCGTTGCCGTCATCACCGGCGCGGGCTCGAAGAATGAAGCGGAAGCCGACATCAAAAAGGCCATCGGCAGTGGTATTTAAGCCAGCGCTGCTGCTCACGGCAGCCATGGTCCTTCCGGTAGCCGCGCGGCAGCTGCCCTGGCAGGCAGACGCCGCCAAAGACCCCGTGCAGTA
>CAXTSG010000307.1:0-2910 GCA_964246825.1 uncultured Acidobacteriaceae bacterium
CGCTTCGGCAGCGCGATCCCGCACTTCCCCGCCACCGCCCGCACCGCTTCCGGAAAGCTCAGGCTCTCCACGCGCATCACAAACGTGAAAACATCCCCCGAAGCCCCGCACCCGAAGCAGTGAAAAAACTGCCGCACCGCATGCACCGAAAACGACCCCGACTTTTCCGAGTGAAACGGACAAAGCCCCGTCCAGTTCTGCGCCCCGGCCTTGCGCAGCCGCACATGCTCCCCGACAATCTTCACGATGTCGGCCTGCGCCTTTACGAGTTGTGCGAAGTCATCGGGCATGGTGTCAGAGCAGATTCAACCGCTTCTCATCAGCAGCTTTGCTCTAGCTTAAGCCGCGCGCCTGGCTTTGTAGGGCGGCCATCATCTGCTGCCTCATCTCCGTCCCGCCCAGCCGCCCGTCCACCATGACAAAAACAGCGCGACCGCCGCTTCGCTCCGCCCACAGCCTACCCAGCTTCTCCTTTTCCCTGGAATCATCGTTCGTCCGGTACGCCTCGCCCTTGTACTCCACGGCAAACAACCGCCCATCCTCCAGTTCCGCCACAAAATCCGGGTAAAACCGATCCGTCTTTGTTTGCAGCCAGAAGGATGTCTTTGCCCTATGCTCGCCCGCTAGGTTCCGCACCCAGTGCCGCACTTCCGAAAGCCGGTCCAGCTCTGCCGCGCAGTCACACTCTTCGCCGCGATCCTTCATTTCTCCCACCCGCGGGTAGTAGTGCTTTGCAAATCGTCTGCCCTCGCACCAGCTTGATGCCGTGTAGGCGCTCGGCTCCGGTGGGTAGGCAAACAGAAACTGCTCACTTGTCACCACCCGCATCGTCGTACCGAAAACAAGCTGCTCGTATGCCTTGTCCGCCTCCGCAGCGCGCGCTCGCGCAATCTCCTCCCGCAACTTTCGCAGCAATACATGCCGCCCGCGGTCCAGCACTTCCAGGCTGAAGCCCGTTTTTTCCAGCGTCTCTTCCACGGCTTGCAGAATCCATGCTGCCAGCATCGTTTGGTTCATGGAAGGGTCCCGCAGCTTTGGGTCCAGCCATCCCACCAGCCGCTCTATCGTCATCTCGCTGGGCAGCAGCTCCATCTGCGCGCTCGGGTCCGCAAGCGGCGTTAGCGTAAACATCTGCCCTTCCAGGTCCAGCGTGTACGTGCGCTTGCTCTCGTCGAAGGCGAACCGGCTCAGCTCTGCCGGGTGATCCAGCAGGCTCCAGTCCCATGCTTCCGCCAGGGTGTCGGCGTCAAACAGCGTCCGTTCGCCCTCAATGTCAATGGCCAGCTGCGGCACCGGACAAAACCGTACCCCGCGCTCCGCCGGCGACCACTGCGCATTGTGCTCGACAATTCTTTCTCGTAGTTCCGGTCGCTCTGCCGGGTCCGCTGCCTGCATAATGCGCTCGCCTGCCTCCGCGGCAATCGGCCCCGAGGCCGTCAGCACAAAACCGGCCTCGCCCCCGGGCTCCACTTGGATGCCCGCACCCTGTGTACCCAGCAGCGGAGGCTCAAGCACCACCGCTTTGAACACCTTCCGCTCCGGTTCCGGAAATCCAAGCGCCTGCGGCTGCTCGATCTCACGCGCCGCTTGCTCCGGTTCCATGCCGAACATCTGCACCAATCCATCCCGCAGTGCGAGTGCCGTCGCGCCGAACTGCACGCTGGTTGCATGCGCGTAGGCCTTGTTCAGCTCCGCTGCCCGGCGCTTCCGTGCGTACGGCATCCGCAGCACCCGCCCCAGCAGCTGCTCTACCTCCTGGGCCGCGCCCATGTTCGCCACCGAGCACAGCACGTAGGCAAACGAGCAGTCCCAGCCCTCCCGCAGCGCCTGCACCGTAATCACCGTCGTCACCGGGCACCCGGGCGCGAACAGGTCCATCCCGTCCAGCTCACGAATCTCTCCCGTATGCACCGCAATCTCCTGCTCTCGCAATCCTTCCTGCTCGACCAGGTGCTGCTTGATCCTTCGCCAATCCGCTTCCTGCCCCGCGTTCTGCGCCTGCACCAGCAGGATCGGCCGGACGTACTCCGGCTCCGCGGCCGCAAGCACCGCCAGCTCCTTTCGCGTCTTGTTTGCTTCGCACAGCGCGTCCTGCCAGCCCAGCACATGCTCCGTCAGCACTACCGGCAGCTTGATCATCTCGGCTGCTTTCAGTTCCGCCGCGGTCGCCCGATACAGCACGTTGCTTTCCGCTGTCGGCGTCGCCGTCAGGTCCAGCACGACACCAGGCCCGATCCGCCCGAAGACTTTGGCCGAAAGCTCCGTCATGAACTGGTGCGCTTCATCAACTATGACAATAGGCCGCTGCGCTTTTGATAGATTGGCAAACGAGAACTTCGGCGTCCCTGCGCGCGGCTTTCCTTCTTCAATAGGCTCCAGCCCCGATGTACGGAGAACCGCCGGACTGAAATGCCCTTCCAGGTTTTCGTTGTGGGCGTACACTCTTCGGCCTTCTGTGTTCGTCACCCGCAGCGTTTGTATTGTGCCCACAATGACGCACACATTCTGCTGCAGGTCTTGCGGCCTCACAGTGGCAAACTCGGCCATGTCAAACACCCGCACCCGTCCGCCGAACGGCTTTGCCAGCACCCGCCGGTACGGGTGGTCCGGCTCCCGCAGCGCCTTTAAGGTCTGCTGGCGAATTGCATCGCTCGGCACCAGCCACAGCAGCATCGGGAACTCGCGCTCCAGAAAGCTTTCCGCGATTGCGCCTACCGCCATTGCGCCGAGCATGGTCTTGCCGCCGCCGGTCGGCAGCCTCAGGCATACCGTCGGCACCTCCAGCATCCCGGGGAGCGGTCGGTATTCCTGCCTCCGGCCCGGCGCAGGCTCCGACGACCACTTGGCAAATGCCTTTGCCGGGTCACCCATCATCCGCGCGTCTCCCAAAAAGCCGCGCAGCTTTTCGAG
>CAXTSG010000308.1:0-2244 GCA_964246825.1 uncultured Acidobacteriaceae bacterium
GCCCTGCGTCAATCCCCGGCAGCAGGTCGGCCTCCCCGCCCTCCCCATGCTGATCGTGGAGGCTCGCCGCGCCCGCCGAGGGCATGTCTGCGCGTGCTGCTGAACTGTTGTCTTCTCGCGGCATTGATTTTTCAATCCTGTTTACAAAGAGTTGACGATTGCAGGATAGTGCTATGGAAGAGGACGCAGCCGTATATGAAGACGCTTTACAGTTCATGCTTCAGGGCAGCTTTTATGCTGCCTGTGTTTCTTGTGCCCGCGAGCCTCGCGCAGTCAGCCATGCAGGCGCAGCGCGCCGAGGATTTTACCCAGGCAATCGGCGTAGTCACTCATCTCGGCTGGTGGGACACAGCCTGGGGTTCCGGCGACGGGACGTGGGCGGGCGACGAGGCGAAGGTGCAGGCGGAACTCGCCTATCTCGGAATCGTGCATGTACGCGACGGAGCTCCCGCTGCGTATGTCCAGTCGGAATTGGAGGCTCTGGCATCCGCCGGCATCCGCTTTGATCTCGCTCAGGCAACTCCTGACAACAACATGGTGGACACAGCGGCGGATGTCGCCGACATGCATGCTCTTGAATCGGCAAACCCAGGCTCCATTGAATTCTACGAGGGTGCGAATGAGTACAACATTACTGCCTACACCCTGGCCGGTCGTCCCAGCGAGGGCGATCTAAGCTGGGGTGCCGCGGATGATTTGGCCGGACGGCAGGCTTTGAAAGGAGATCCGCTGCTGGTCAAGGCAGGCATCCAGCTGGTCGCGGCCAGCACTGCGGAGGTCGATTCGACTCCCGTGCTCCCGGTCGGCCTGGTAGATGCTACAAACTGGCACGTCTACTCCGGCAACGGCACAAATCTTCAGCTTCAAAACAATATGTTGTCCGGCATTGCCGCGGCGCGGGCTACGGACCCGTCGAAGCCGGTCCTTGTCACGGAAACCGGGTCTGCCTCCACACCGGCATCGGCAGCCGCGAACTTTGCCGCGGCCGGCGATGCCGCCACCCAGGCGATCGTTGACGTCAACGCGATTTTGGATGGATTCAAAGACGGCGCGGCGCGAACTTACGTGTATGTTCTGATGGATGCGGCACCGCCGAACGCGGATCTTGAAAATAACTTCGGCCTATTTCGGGCAGACGGTACGCCTAAAGCCGCGGCTACTTCAATCCACAACTTACTCGATATTTTGGCCGACCCGGGCGCGGGAAGCCTCAGCACGGGCAGCTTGCCGCTGAACCTGTCCGGCCTCCCTTCCACTGCTTCTTCCCTGCTGCTGCAAAAATCCTCCGGCGCCTACGATCTCCTTGTCTGGAACGGAAATGCGCAGCTGCGGGATGACAACGATGCCCCTGTGCAGGTGCCTGTCAGCGCGGTGTCTGTAAATCTGGGAGCAGCCTATGCCAAAGTCGAAGTTTATGACCCCATGCAGAGTGACGCGCCCATCGCGGCCTTTACCAACGTAAGCGCCGTTCCCCTTAGCTTGTCCGCCGACCCTTTGGTCGTGCAAGTTGAGCCGGATACCGCGCCTCCGGCTCTTTCCTCCACTGCCTGGTACACCCTTACCAACCAGAACAGCGGGAGCTGCATGGACGCCGCGGCCTGGGGCACCGGCAACGGCACCTCTGTGCAGCAGTGGACCTGCGGCAGGCAGCAGTGGAATCAGGAGTGGCAGCTCCAGCCCACGGACAGCGGGTACTACATTCTTAATAGCCGGAATGCACCGGGCGAGGCGGTTGATGTGAACAACGCGGCTACCGCGAATAGAACCATTGTGCAGCTTTGGCAGTCCTGGGGCGGCGGCAATCAGCAATGGAAGCCTGTCGCCCTGGGCAACGGCTTCTACCAGTTGGTAGGCCGCGCCAGCGGACGGTGCCTGGATACACCCGGCGCTTCCCAGGCAAACGGTGTACAGCTGCAAATCTACGACTGCAATGGGACAGGCGCGCAAAGTTTTCTTTTTACCGTCCAGCCTTGAGAAACACCCAGAGTCGGCAGAAGGGTTGCGGCGCGTTCGCGCCGGGATCAGTGCTTAATCCAGGACGCGCCCCTGCCGCTTTTGCTCCGGTATGGCTCTTTCCTCCTGGTCACCGTGCATGCGCGCGTGCGGCTTCCAGCCCGGCATCAATGCTCGGCAGCAGGTCGGCTTGCAGCTCGGGCCGCACCTCTTTTGCCAGCGCGTCGGCCGCCCGGTAGTGGGCAAGCGCCTCGGCCCAGCGGCCCTGCTGGGCCAGCAGCTCCGCAAGGT
>CAXTSG010000308.1:2254-2864 GCA_964246825.1 uncultured Acidobacteriaceae bacterium
GAGCGCGGCGCAAGCTCCACGGCTTCTGTAGCTGTCAGGAGCGCGGTCTCAGATTGACCGGCCGCAGCCAGCTCGCTCGAGCGCCGCACCGCGACCAGCGCCGCGGCCAGCGGCACGGCAAATCGTCCTTGATAGACATCGACTCCGTACCCGATCACGGCAACCGGGGTCCGCGCCTGGAACTCCCGGTACGGGTTCAACTCGCCGTCGCCGAACTCCACGCCTTCAAGGTCGCTGTCGCTGATCAACACCGTTCCCTCGATCACGGGCGGCACCTCCATCGGCAGCTTGAGCCAGAAGAGCGAGCTTTCGGTCGGCAGCCGCCGGCACGGTACGCCGTAGTCCGCTGGCTCAACCGCGCCGTCGGGAAAGTAAGCGAACCAGCAATCGGTGATGCGGTTGCGGTCCAGGTACAGCTTGACTTGCTTGAGCTGCTGGCCCCAGTCCACATTGGCGTCGCTCAGGTAGCGATGGACTTTTGACGGCCCGCCCCAAGCCTCGTTGCCGTAGGCCATAAAGTCGGGCGCGGCGCGAAGCGATGTCCCGACTTGCCACAGAAGCAGCAGCCCCGGGGGGCCCGCCCCCCCCCCCCCCCCCCCCGCGCGGGCCC
>CAXTSG010000309.1:0-2862 GCA_964246825.1 uncultured Acidobacteriaceae bacterium
TCCACGCCGAAATCGTCCGGCCTTCCCAGCACCTCTGCCACCCGCCCGCGCGGCGTCCGGGTCGCTGTCGGCCACTCCGTCACCTCTACGTCCACCACCAGCCCCTCCAGGTCGGGGTATTCGGCAATCTGCGCCGCGGCCTCCTCGCCCAGCACCCGGTGCGGCGAGCGCAGCGTCGCCCGCGCCTCCGGCAGCGGCTCATCGAACGGAATCAGGATCGGCTGCGTAATCTTCTCGTCAAACGCCGTCACCTGGTGCCCTATTTGCCGGGGGTTCTTTGCATAATGAAAAATCCCGACAATGGTCGGATTCCGTCGCGTCAGTACCCGCGCAATCCGCCCCTGCCGCCGGTCGGCGTCCGCGCCTCCGCGGCCCGCGGCAAGCTCCACCAGTACCTGGTCGCCCTGCATGGCACCGTTGATTTCCGGCGGTGGAATAAACACGTCGCCCGCCCCTCCGGTCACCCGCACAAAGCCGAACCCGTCCCGATGCAGGTCCAGCAGACCCGCCAGGAGGTTGTCCCGCGTCTGCGCCTGCCGCGCCGGCGTCCACTGCTCGCGGTCCACCTGCACCAGCTGCCCTTGTGCCGTCAGCCGCGCCAGGTGCTCCAGCAGCAAACGCCGCTCGCGGCCGCCGCCCAGTCCGAACTCCCGCACCAGCTGCTTGTAGCCAACCTTGGCCCCCGGCGCGCGCTCCACATGCCGCAACAGCTCGCGGTCCGTCATTGGATATTCCTTTCAAGTGAGGGTAGAAGCATACCCCGGGAAGCCCGGCGAAAGAACATCCTTCCATCCTAGTGCGCGCCTTGCCCGGCAGCCTCAAATCTCCGCCCCTGTGCGGCGGATGAAAAGATAAAGCCCCTCGTGCAATTGCTCCTTCTTCTGTTTAAGATGCCTGTGAGGGTGTTTGCCCGTCGAGGGGCAGGCGCGCGTGTGGGCTCTCCTCGACCTTGTGACACGATCAGCAATGCTTTTGAGCGACGAAAGGACATTTCGAACCAATGTGGAAACCGAATCAACCAGCGAACACCCCTTCAACCCCCAACGAGCCGCTGCGCCCTGCCGCGCCGGCAACCCCGGCTTTTGAACCCGCCGCCCGTCCGGTCACCGGCGGCGCGCAGGCCGCTGCCGGCGAACAGGCCAGCATCGGCAAAAGCCTGGTCATCAAGGGTGAGGTCACAGGGTCCGAGTCGCTCTACATCGACGGCAAGATCGAAGGCACCATCAACCTGGCCGGCAACCGCGTCACCGTGGGCCGCAACGGGCAGGTTTCCGCCAACATCACCGCGCGCGAAATCGTCGTGCTCGGCAAGGTTCGCGGCAACATGATCGCCAGCGACCGCGTCGATATCCGCTCCGAGGGCTCGCTGACCGGCGACGTCGCCGCCCAGCGCATCTCCATTGAGGACGGCGCTTTCTTCAAGGGCGGCATCGACATCCGCAAGCCCGACGGCGCGGCCAAGTCGGTCGAACCGGTCAAGGTCGGCGTCTAGCCCCTTGTGCGTCTCCCGGAAAAGCTTCCGGAACCCCTCCGGGAGCTTTTCTGTGGTTTCAGCCGCGCCCCAAGAAGCGATCCGCGCACCGGAGGCTGATCGCCATGATGCTCAGCGCGGGATTGGCCGCATGCGCGCTCGGAAACACCGAGTTGTCGCTGATATACAGATTCGCAATATCGTGCGACCGCCCCACCGCATCCACTACGGAGTTTCTAGGGTCGTCCCCCATCCGGCAGGTGCCGATCTGGTGCGCGAACCGATTCAGTGTCCAGCACTCGGTAGCCCCGGCCGCCGCCCATATCTCGTGCATCAGCTTGGTCGCGTGATCCATCATGCGATTTTCGTTCTCGTTCGCCGTAAAATGAACCAGCGGCTTCGGCAGCCCGCGCCCGTCCAGCTCATCCGAAAGCTCCATGTAGTTGCCCTCGTGCGGCAGGCAGTCTCCGCTGATGCCCATGCCTGCAATGTTCGGAAAGCATTGCACATAGCGCATCAGGTCCGGCCCCCACAGTCCGCGGCCCCGCGCCACCGACTCGGCCCAAGCCAGCGGCATGATGCCGTAGCTCTGGATCAAGTAGCCGCCCGCGAAGTTCGCGTCTTTCGGAAGCATCGTGTCTTCGGTGATTAAGGACGCCGGAAAGCCTTTGTACGGCCGCGTGTCATCCTCAAACGTGCCCCAAATCTGCGTCGAAGGGTGCGCCATGAAGTTCCGCCCCACCTGCCCGCTGCTGTTGGCGATCCCTAGCCGCAGCAACAGCCGCGCCGACTCGATCGCCCCCGCGCACAAAAACACCGCCTTGGTCTTCTGCCGCAGCTCCAGGCCGTCCTGCTTGTACACCACCGCCGTGATCTGCCCCTGCCCGTCCCGCTCAAGGTCGGTTACAAAGGCTTCCGCGCGAATCTCCGCCCCGGCGCGCACCGCGGCCGGCAGAAATGTCACATCCATGCTCGCCTTTGCCCCGTTGCGGCATCCCTGGTGGCAGTAGCCCCGGTTCACGCAGGCTTGCCGCTCCGGGTAGTCGTTCGCCGGGCCGCTGTAAGCCACGCTCAGCGCGGCCAGCGGCGCGGGCGAGTGCCGAAGCCCCAGCGCATCGCACCCCCTCTGCATCAGCTGCGCCGGTGCATTTAGCGGCAGCGGTCCCAGCGGGTACTTGCGCCCCGGCTCCCAAGGGTAAAACTCCGGCCCGGAAACCCCGAGAAACCGCTCCACCTCTTCGTAGTAAGGCAGCAGATCAGAGTAGGAAATCGGCCAGTCTACCCCAATGCCGAAATTTTCCCTGATCTTGAAGTCGCGTGCGTCCGCCCGAGGGCAGTACGCGCCCCAGTGCAGCGTGCTGCCGCCTACGCCGGTGCCGCTGTTGTTGGCA
>CAXTSG010000310.1:0-2849 GCA_964246825.1 uncultured Acidobacteriaceae bacterium
ATTCCGTGCTGCTGGAGAACAACAGCCAGGAGCAGCTGATCTTCAAGCATGCGATCTCGACCGTGGTGAGCACACGCTCCATGCTGCACACGGAGCACCGCGCTCCGGTACACGGGGCAGCGCTGGCCGGTGCCGTGGCGGAGCATGCGCAGGGGGCGTAGCGATTCTGCATCCTAGCTTCCAGTGAGCGCCGCCGAGGACGACCGGAAGATAGCAGGGGATGCCGAAGAGCCGGAGCACGGCGCGCGCGGCTCAAGAAGCCCGCGGCTCTCGCAGGCCGGTGAAGCGACCGCGCCCAAGGGGGACCGGGCGTTTCTGGTGTTTCCTCGCTTTTCGGGGCTGAAGCCCGCGCTGGGCCGCACGGCGGCTCTGGCGCGCAACGCGGCGCTGCTGCGGGAGGAGCCCGCGGAATTTGCGCCGGCGGCCGGACGCTTCGACCATGGCGAGGAAACCGCCGAGTTTCGTGAGCTGGCGGAGTCAGCGGGTGCGTTTGTTGCGGGCGCGATGGAGCAGCGCCGCATGAAGCCGGACCCGGCGACCCTGATCGGTTCGGGCAAGGTGGAGGAGCTGGCCGGGGCGGCGGCCGCGGCGGAAGCCTCGATCATCCTGGTGGACTACGACCTGAGCCCGACCCAGCTCAGAAACCTGGAAGACGCGCTGCCGTGCCCGGTGATTGATCGGACGCAGCTCATCCTGGACATCTTCGCGCGGCATGCGCGCACCCGTGAAGGCCAGTTGCAGGTGGAGCTGGCGCAGCTAGAGTACATGCTGCCGCGGCTCACCGGCCGGGGCAGCGCCATGTCGCAGACCGGCGGCGGCATCGGTACGCGGGGCCCCGGCGAAACCCAGCTGGAAACCGACCGGCGGCGTATCGGCAAAAGGCTGGTGATTCTGCGACGGGAGCTTGAACGGGTGCGCCGGGTGCGCCGGCAGCAGCGGGCGCGGCGCGAGTCGGCCCCGGTGCCGACGGTAGCGCTGGTGGGCTACACCAACGCGGGCAAGAGCACGCTGTTCAACCTCTTGACGGGAGCAGGCGTGCTGGCAAGCTCGCGCATGTTTGCAACGCTGGACCCGAAGCTGCGGGCGATTGCGCTGCCGTCGCGGCGCACGGCCGTGCTGTCGGACACGGTGGGGTTTATTCGCAATCTGCCGACAACGCTGGTGACGAGTTTTCGGGCGACGCTTGAAGAAGTGGAGCGGGCCGAGGTGCTGCTCCATGTGCGAGACGCGGCCGACCCCCTGCGCGAGGAGCACAAGCTGGAGGTGGAAAAGGTGCTGGGCGAGCTGGACGTGCTCGGCAAGCCTCGCATCGAGGTGCTGAACAAACTGGACCTGCTGCCGGCCGCCGAACAGGCGCGGCTGCTGGACGGGGACGGCGGCGCGGTCGGGGTTTCGGCACTGCGCGGCACCGGGATGGATCGGCTGCTCCTGGCGGTGGATGCGGCGCTGACGGCGGACCCTTTGGAAGAAGCGGAGCTGTGGCTGCCGCAAAGCGCCGGTGACGCGCTGGCGGCGCTGGAGCGCGAGGGCGCGGTACTGGAGCGGAGCTTTGAACGGCGCACGGTAGATGGCCTGGACGTGGACGGAGTGCTGCTGCGGGTGCGCGCGCCGCACTCGCTCGTAAGTCGATGGCGCGGGCGTGCGGAAACCCTGCTTGGCGGAGAGCGCCCGACGCGGTAGGATGCGGTCGGAGGCGCTGTCGGGTGCTTTCCGCAAAGGAGCGCCGGGGGCATCCGTGGATATTCACTCGCCGCAAGGGCCGGTCAACAGCATCAGGGATTTTTGGGTCCACATCGCAATTGTGACGATCGGGATTCTGATTGCGCTATCGTTGGAAGGGCTGATTGAAACAGTGCGGAACCGCGCGCTGGTGCGGGAAACCCGGGCAAACTTTCAGGCGGAGCTCAGGCGCGATCAGTATCAATCGCGGCGGGAGCTGGCGCGGCTGCGGCAGACGAGTCCCGCGCTGCAGCAGTTGGTCATGGACCTGCCGGGGCTTGCAAAGGCGCATCCGGAGCAGATCGGGCCGAGACTGGCCGCAATACAAAGCTCGGGATACTTCTTATCCGCGGAAAGCTGGCAAGCGGCGCTTTCCACCGGGGCGCTGGCGCATATGAGCACCGATGAAGTACAGCGCTACGCGACTACGTTCTACATTATTCACGAGTACACGGAAGTGCAGAAGCAGGGATACCTGACGGAGAATCATGCAAAGGCATTCACCGCGAGCCGGCCGGTACCGCGCCGGGAGGACCTGCCGGAAGCAGCAGACCGGATTGCCATGTTTGCGGAGGTGGAACGCGACATGCTGCACGTATGCGAGCAGATGGATGAGCAGATCCGCAGTGTGCTGCCTGCCGGGCAGGGCGGGGGCGATCCTGCCGCGAGGTAGCAAATTCTCTGCCGGAGAAGCGCGAGGACTTACTTCTGCTCCAAATCCGTTAAGCGGCTCTCAACAAGCTCCATACGCTCTGCCAGGCCGAGAACGCTGATCTCCATGACCTTTGTTCTTGCATTGTGAGGAACAGCCCATTTACGGAACTCGCTCAGCAGGGTTGTTTCCGACTTTTCAATGCGTTCAAGAAGCTCGGTTCTTGTGGTGTCGATGCGCTCGAAAAGCTCAGCCCTTGTGTTGTCGATGCGCTCCATAAGCTCGGACCTGACCTTTAGCAAATCATCTTTCGTCGCGTAATCCATGAATCACCTCCGCAATAGAATATGCCGAAACTTGGAAGTAGCGGTGTCCTGATTTAGGGCAGTTTCGTCGCTTGCCGTAGAAGATGCAGAATGCTTTCAGGTCGGGCAGTGCAGGTGGGGAGTGCGCCGGGCGGTAAAAGTTGCGGCACATG
>CAXTSG010000311.1:0-2780 GCA_964246825.1 uncultured Acidobacteriaceae bacterium
CCCTCATGGCCCTCGATGCGCTTGCCGCGCAGGTGCTTGCCGCCGGCATCAAGGCCGTGGACGGCCCTGTGCTGGCGGATGACACGCTTTTTCCCGACGAGCGCTACGGCTTCGGATGGAGCTGGGACGACCTCCAATGGGAGTACGGCGCGCCGGTTTCCGCCCTGGTAATGAATGACGATGTTCGCTACCTGACGGTTACGGCAGGCGCCGCACCGGGCCGGCCTGCGACGGCCGACTTTCTGCCCGCGCTGCCGGTGCCCTTCGATGTGCCGATTGTCACCGCGACCACGAGCGCGCCTTCCGCCCCCGCAGCGCTGGGCGTTGCCCGCGCGCCGGGCTCCGGCAGCCTCCATATCTACGGCTCCCTGCCGGCATCGGGCGCGCCGGTACACCTGGCGATTGCGCTGCAAGATCCGGCCGCTTTTGCCGCGGAGGCTTTTCGGGCTTCGCTCGCGGCGCAGGGGGTCGCCGTCAACGGTAAAGCGGAGCCCGTGCATCGCGCGCCCGAGGACACGCAATCCTTTACAGCTGAAACCCATGCACCCGTGACGCTACAGGCGCTCCCGCCCGGCGCGTCTTCGCTGCCGGCCGCTGTCCCGGCGCAGATCGTGGCTTCGCGGCAGTCCGTGCCGCTCGACCAAATCGTCACCGTCACCAATAAGGTATCGCAGAATCTCCATGCCGAGCTGCTGCTGCGGTTGCTGGGCCGGGCCCAGGGCTTGGACGGCTCGGCGGCGCAGGGGGCGCGCGTGGTGCGTACTTTCGCCGCTGCACAGGCCGGGATCGCGCCTGAAGATTTTCTGTTGTACGACGGCTCCGGGCTGTCTCCGAAGGACCTTGTAACAGCGCGCGCCCTCACGACCTTGCTGCGCTATGGCACCACGCAGCCCTGGGGCGCTCTTCTGCGCGCTTCCCTGCCGGCGGCGGGCGTAGACGGCACGCTGCAAACACGGCTTCCCGCGCTCAAAGGCCGGGTGCAGGCCAAAACCGGCACCCTGGGCGAGGTCGACGCGCTTTCGGGCTTTCTGACCGCCGACTCGGGCCGACTCGTGATTTTCTCAGTCCTCTGCAATGACTTCCCCGGCCCGGGAGCACGCGCCGCCATTGATGCCCTGGTGACCGCGATGGCCCGGAGCTACTGAATGTATTGCGGTACGGTCAGCGCTTGATCCTCGCGGTCGCGGCGTCCACGTCGAAAGCGTCCGGCGCGACCGGCACGTTGTACAGCACGCGCGACAAGTAGCGCTGCGAGGTCATGTCGCCGTTGTGGTAGAAGCTTTGGTTGAGCGCGGTGGGCAGGCCGTTGACCGGGTGGTAGTCGGCGAACTCCTCCGCGTCCTCGTTGTTGTCCTTGTAGAGCGGGTCGCGCCAGGTAAAGGAAACGCGGTAGGGCAGGTGTGTGTCGCTGTCGACCTGGATGGTAATGTTGTCGTTGTTGCTGTCGAGCATGGTCAGCTCTTCCACCAGGTGCCGCTCCTGCATTTTCTGGCCGCCGTAGAACAGCACCGTTCCCGGCTCGTTGCGCCACACGCGCACGGCCTCATCGAGCGAATGGTCTCTCCTCCGGAAGACCGTCAGGTACTCCTCGGGCGGCAGAAGGCGCTTGCCCTTGTAGGTCACCTCCCATTCCCGGTCGGGATTGGCGAGCAGAAAGCTCACTACGTCGCGCTTTTTCGTGAACTCGGTGCGCTGGCGGCCGGGCTCGGCGCGCGACACGGGCACGGTGCGCAGGAGGGAAAAGTCGCCGATGGCACCGGTGGGCTTGCCCTGGTAGAAGCCCGAGGTGCGGCCTTCTTCCACCACGTCGGTAACGGCCAGCCACTTGGGGCCGCCCAGGGCGGCGATCATCTGCGCCAGGAGCGCCACGGCTTTCGGGTCGCTTGTGCCGGCATCCGCCTGCCCTGCCTGCGCCGGTGCCGCAGCGGGCGCAAGCAGAAGACCCGCTACCAGAAGACACGCGCGGAAAGAATAACCGCCTGAAGAAGTGTCATCCTGAGCGGAGCGAGGGACCTGCTTTTTACGCTGGACAGGCGAGTCAAGCAGATCCTTCGTAGCTTCGCTCCCCAGGATGGGGTCTTTCAAAAGCGAAGAGAAACTTGCAAGAAGTTGAGTGAAGAAGTTCATTCAGCCCACCAGTACCGCGCCGCCGTTCACGTTCAGGATTTCGCCTGAGATGAAGCCGGCCCACGGCGTACACAGAAATAAGATCGGTCCGGCTGCTTCAGCGACCGTGCCCACGCGCCCTATCGGGATCGTGCCGAACACTTTGGCGCGGCCGCTTTCGGTAGCCAGCGCCGGGGCTGACATATCGGTCGCCACCCAGCCGGGCGCGACGCAGTTGACCAGGATGCCTTCGGCCGCGAGCTCGCTCGAAAGGCTTTTCGTCAGTGAGACCAGCGCTCCTTTAGACGCGGCGTAGTCGGCATGGAAAGCCTCGCCGCGCTGCGCGGCGGTGGAGGCTACGAGCACGATATGCGCCCGCCGCTCCGGGCCTGCCTCTTGCCGCTTGAACTGCGCCACGGCCGCCTGCACAAGGCCGAAGACACTGTCGAGATTGACGCCCATGGTTCCGCGCCATTGCGCTTCGTCCATCGTGTCAATCGGCGCATCGTGGGGCGGCCACACGCCGTGGTTCACCACGAGCGCGTCCAGGCGACCCCACGCCGCGGACGCCGCTCCGACCAGCGCGCGACCGTCGGCGGCTGTGCTCAACTCCTGCCGCAGCGCCCGGCACTCGCCCGGGCCGCCGCACTCAGATGCCAGCGACTCGGCGGCAC
>CAXTSG010000312.1:0-2773 GCA_964246825.1 uncultured Acidobacteriaceae bacterium
GCTGCAAGGGGTGCTCGTGACCGGCACGCTCGCGCTGGGGACGCTGCTGCTGCTGGCCGCGACGCTGCTGGACTGGAACCTGTACCGGCAAAGCACGGCGGACGTGGGTTTTCGGAAGGAGAATCTGCTGACCTTTCGCCTGAACGCGAGCGATACCGGAGCCAAGCCGGCGGAAGTGCTTGCGCTGTACGGCCGGATTCAGGAGGAGCTTCACGCCCAGCCCGGCACACAGGCGGCAGCGTATGCGATGAATGGGATGCTGAACGGCTGGTACTACTCAAGCAATTTAACAGTAGAAGGACGCGCAAACCGGCCCAGTGACCCGGATTCGCGGCGTGATTATGTAAGCGCAAACTTTTTTGGGACTCTTGGTACTCCTATCCTCGCCGGGCGGGATTTATCGGAAGATGACCGAGATGGCGGGGAGCAGGTAGCCATCGTCAATGACTCTTTTGTCCGCACCTTCTTCGCTGACGACAAGGCACGGGCAGTCGGCGCGCATCTCGGCTTCGGCTCCAGCACGCACATGGCTTACCCGGTGCGGATTGTCGGCGTTATTCCGACCCTTCATAGTAACGAGAACCCGGCCGGACCCGCCGACCCACCCTCGCTCTACCTGCCCTATGCGCAAGGAGCAGGGCCGAACGCAACAGACCCGCCAAGTGCCTTCCAGGCAAACTTCTATCTCCGCAGCTTCGGCAAGCCCGGCGCGCTCGCGGGCGCGGCGCGGGAGGTCGTCCGCAGGCTCGACCCCAAGCTGCCCCGGTTTGAGGTCATCACGATGCAGGGGCAGATCGACTCGGACATCGCGGACACGCGCGTGCTCGCGCTGCTGGCTTCCGCAACCGGCGGGCTCGCCGGGCTACTCGCGGCCATCGGGCTTTACGGCGTCCTCAGCTACCAGGTAGCGGCGCGCACCCGCGAGATCGGTCTTCGGCTCGCGGTGGGCGCAAGCCGCGGGCGTGTGATCGCGCTGATGCTGCGGCAAACCTTGCGCCTGTGCGTGTTCGGCATGGCGCTTGGCGGGCTGCTCGCGTGGGCCGCGCTCCGGCTGCTGCATGCGCAGGCCGCCGACATGCTCCCGCCGCCGGGCCGGCTGTACGCGCTCCCGCCCCTGCTGCTGCTTGTGAGCGCGGTCGCCGCCTCGCTCGCGCCCGCAACCCGCGCCGCGCACATTGACCCCATGCAGGCTTTGCGATCCGAATAATCAGGAGATTTTCGATGACCTCACTTATCCACGATCTTCGCTATGCCCTGCGGCAACTGCGCCGCGCGCCCGGCTTCACCCTTACCGCCATCATCACGCTTGCGCTCGGCATCGGGGTTACGACAACAGTGTTCAGCGTGGTGCGGCAGGTACTGCTCGCGCCCTTGCCTTACCCGCAGCCGGAGCGGCTGGTTGGTGTTGCCCTCACTTGGCCCAAAGAAGACTGGCCCACAGAGGACGCAAATGCGAACCAGACCGGCGAAAGCTATGACTTCCTGGCTCAGAACAGCCGAAGCTACAGCTCGACGGCTTTGCTCGAAGACTCCAGCGGCATCGCGAATCTCTCAGATAAAGACGGACACTCGTCCAGCATTCGCGTTGCCAGCGTGACCCGCAGCTACTTCGACACTCTTGGTATAAATCCGAGCCTGGGTCGGGCCTTTGCAGCGGATGAAGATCGGCAAAACGGACCGAAGGCGCTGGTGCTTAGCTACGGGCTGTGGCAGCGGGCCTTTGGCGGTGAGCGCTCAATTCTTGGGCGCACTGTGCGCCTGAATCAGGAAAGCGTCACCGTTGTCGGCATCATGCCTGCAAGCTTCCGCGCCGAAGTGCATTTCTCAAGAACAATGCTCGGTGCGCCCGACGCGTGGCGTCCCTTGCAGCTCAGCAAGAGCGATCCCGGTTACATCGGGACGAACTACGAAATGTTTGCGCGTCTGCGTCCCGGCGTTTCGCTCGCGCAGGCCCAGGGCGAGCTGCGAAACCTTGATCGCGCCCTCGATAGGCAATTGCCGCACCTGAGACACTGGAGGAGTTACGCGGGTCAGTATCCCGTCCTGCGCATCTGGCCGCTCGCTACCGTGTTTGCCGGGGATGTGCAGCGGAGCTTGAGCGTTATGGGCTGGGCTGCAACGGCTGTGTTGATGCTTGTCTGCCTCAACCTGGCCGGCCTGAACACGGCGCGCGCGCTGCGCCGGTCTGCTGAGTTCGGCCTCCGCGCTGCGCTGGGCGCGACACGCGCCCGCCTGCTCCGGCTCGCCCTCCTTGAGGTATTTCTGCTTGCGTTGGTCGGTACCGCCGGTGCACTACTGGTGGCCGGCTTGCTTCTGCCCTTTCTTCTCGCACGTTCACCGGTTCCTATCCCGCAGTTAAATAGCGTCGGCGGCTTCGGGATCACGCTCATACAAACAGCTGCTCTGGGGCTGCTTAGTGCCATTCTCTTCGGCGCTCCTCTCGCGCTTCTTGCGCTCACCCGAGAGCGAACGCACCTGCGTCTCAAAGCGCCCCAAACAGGAGGAACACCGCACCGGCAGCGCTCAGCTCGCGCTCTGCTCGTTTTGCAAATGAGTCTCGCGGTCGTGCTGCTTTCGACCGCATCGCTCCTGCTTGGGACTTTTTTGAAATTGCAGGCAAGGCCGCTCGGCTTTGCCCCGGAAAAGCTCGTCGTCTTCCAGACGAATTTGAAAGGCGAGCCCTATGCACCGACTCTTGCAACTCAGCACTTTGTCCCGACGCTGCAATCCGGCCTCACTACACCGCCGGGAGTGAGCAACGCCGGAGCTATCA
>CAXTSG010000313.1:0-2738 GCA_964246825.1 uncultured Acidobacteriaceae bacterium
CCGGCCACCGGCAAGCCGCTGCTGCTCGGCATCACCAAGGCGTCGCTTTCGACCGACAGCTTCATCTCGGCCGCGAGCTTCCAGGAGACCACGCGCGTGCTGACGGAAGCGTCAATCAACGGCGCGGTCGACAACCTGCGCGGGCTCAAGGAGAACGTGATTGTGGGCCGCCTCATCCCGGCCGGCACGGGCATGGAATACTACCGCAACATCCAGCTCTCCCCCGAGCTGGAAGAAGCGGCGGAGCGTGTGCAGCAGGAGGTCGCGGCGCAGCATGAAGCCGAAGAGCGCGAGCTGGAGATCATGCGGCAGGAAGGCGAGGCCGAGGAGCTGGCTGCTTCAGAGTAACGGCTCAAACAGCAACACCAAGGGCCCGGCGAAAGCCGGGCCCTTGGTGTTGCTGCCGGTGAGTTTCGAGAGTGATCTGAAATAGAGCAATCGTCGTCTTACTCCTATAAAAAAACGAAACAGCTGTAGTACGTTGTTAGCTGTGTCCGTGGAGGCGTCTTACATTTCAGAGTCTTTGACCGGCCATGAGGAGGGCCATCGAGCCCCTGCTCGCGCCTGGTCGCGTCCTGAATCCTCAAGCCTGTGGTTTACATTGCTGGTGGCTGCTGTGTGCGCCTGGGTTCTCAGCCTGCCGATTTTTCCGTCGCAGGACGGCCCGATGCACCGGTACTACACGCATGCACTCGGTCGGGTTCTGGCGCATGATTCGCATTACAGCGTGTATCTCCTTCGCCGTCCTTTTCCGCCCTATGCCACTCAGTATGTTTCCCTGCTTGCACTGTCTCGTCTTTTCTCTTTCGACTCGGCGGAGAAAATCTTTACCTGCGTCGAAATAGTCTGCTTTGCCTGGGGGCTGCGGTTTTCGGCGGTTGCTTTAGGACCCACGGGGAAGTGAGTTTCGCTGCTGATCGCTCCTTTGCTGCTGCCCTGGTACTTGATGATGGGCTTTTACAACTACAGCATCGGGCTTGGCGTCGCTCTCGTCGGAGTAGGATTCTGGCTTCGCCTGGATAGGAGCCGCCGGGCATTGCCGGGCTTTGCCGCAAGCGCCCTGGTGCTCATCTTCTCGCATCCCGTACCGGTCGCTCTGCTGCTGGCGTTTATAGCGGCGGACTTGCTGCGCCGCAGCTTTTTTATGCAGGGTAGCGGTTCTTCCCGGTTCAGGAGAAATCAACGGCAGCTTGCGGCTTTTGCTGTTGCCGCGGCTTTGGCGGTTTATCCGGCACTGGCTTTCAATACTGCCGCGCCCGCGTCGAGTCAAACTCGGTTCGGCTTCCACTACGACTGGCTGCGTACTACCTTGCTTCTCACCGGCTTGTCGCCTTACAACACTCGTTCGCACGGCTTGCCGGTCAATGCTTACCGCGTGACTCTGTATATCCTGCTGGCCGCGACGACTGTATGGGCCCTCAGAGCGTTCCGCCGGGAGTTTGCGTCCCGGCACATATCGGCCTCAGGCGGACTATTCGTGAGCGCTGTTCTGTTCGCGCTGCTGCTGCCGTTTCTGCCCGGGAATGTCAGCGGCGGAGGCTTCTTCAACACACGTCTGATCATCCTGGTCTGGATTCTGATGATTCTGGCGGCCTCCGGGCGGCAGGTACAGGGGCATGCTTTTTCCAGGGCCTGCATCGCGGCAGGCATTATTTTCACCGTGCTTACGCTTTGGCCGGCAGAGCGGATTTTCCGCCCCATGGCGGAAAGCGTGTCCCGCATCGAGCAGGTCAGGCTGCCTGCGCACACATCTGCTTTGCTGCTCGACGGACCTATGCTGAACCCGATGTTACGGTATGACTATGACGTGGCATTCAATCCCTTTGTATGGGCAAATGCACTTCCCCTGGTGCGGGAGGACGACCTTGTGCTCAACGCGCCCTGGCTGCAGCTGTCGAGCTTTCCGCTGCGCATCGCCCCGGGGGCCGCTGTGTCAAAAGACGCTTCCGCCATCATCGAGCTTGTCGCAAAGGACCCGCCGCCGCGCCTTACCGGCCTGCTGCCCAAGGATCGAGTGGAGGAGATGATCGGCCGCAGCAGCATCGTGATGTATACGGGCATTCCTCGGGAGCTTAAGAGCGGGCTGGTTGATTTCCTAGGAAGCGAAGACGCCTCCAGGTTCACATGCAGCTACCTGGAAACATGGTCGCTTTTGTGTTTAAGGAATCAGAGCCCAGAGGGAATGTAAGAAGATGCGCGAGATAGAAACCATGCGGAACAAGTTTTGGATCATCGCGATCTTGTCGATCTTTGCGTTAATTACCGCTACTCGCCACCTGTCCTCGCCCGGATCGGATCTTTCTTCGTCTTATTGCAGTTGCAGGCTTTTGGCGGCTCACCAAACGGAGCATCTTTACAGCCGCGATCCGCAGAACTACGACATGGTCGGCGACCCGGTATGGACCCGCCTGGCCCAAGCAACCGGCTTCAAAGAAAGCTGGAAGTTGGATAAAGAGCTTCATCCTTTTGTACAAACGCCGCTGTGGCCTTACTTGCTCGAGCCGTTATGTACCCGCGTGAACTTTCCCGCGTTTAACGTAATTTTTCTGTTTCTCACGAGCACCCTGCTGGCCGCTACCATCTGGCTCGTGGCGCGCTTTTGGACTCCGGGCTTCTTCCATCCCGGTGCCGTTGCTTTGATTTGCATTCTTCTCTACCTGACGGAAGCTTATAAGTACGCCATGGTGCTAACGCAGACACATATCATTTTTACCTTGATGACGCTGGCCGCTCTGGCA
>CAXTSG010000314.1:0-1476 GCA_964246825.1 uncultured Acidobacteriaceae bacterium
ATCTACGAGAGAAACTCCAGCTTCAAATGGTAGAGATTTCCAGGGGCAGGTCAATCAGATTGAATTGGTCGCGACAGCGCTGGAACGTGCGCGGCCAGGTACGCTGCAAAGAATCACTTTTATAGACAGGGATTGAGACGCGTGTTTATAGGAGTGCAAGATGCTCCGCTCTTACTGAATCCCCTTCCAGATGCAGAAAGCCCACGGATACAGGCAGTGAAAACCGCCGCGCTCCGGCCGCACCGGGATTGAAGAACAGAATTTCCTTGCGATGCTCCAGCAGCGGTTTATGGGAGTGGCCGAAAAGAACGGCATGGACGCCCGCGGCGTTCGGGTCAAGCGTCAAGGTATGGACATCGTGAAGGAGGTAGAAGTTTAACCCGCCCAGCGTGACGTACTCCTCCGCGGGCAAAGCCGCGCATGGGCCGGAGCGGTCGATATTGCCGCGGATCGCCGTGACCGGCGCAATCGCCCGCAGGCCATCGAGTACAGCCGGCGCGCCGACATCGCCCGCGTGCAGAATATGGTCGACCCTGGCAAAGGCCGCAAGCACCTCCGGGCGAAGCAGGCCGTGCGTATCTGCGAGGACGCCGACCTTCACAAGCCGATCTCAATGCGGGTGCGCGGGTCCAGGAAGTCGCGCAGCGCATCGCCCAGGAAGTTGAAGCTCAGCACGCATCCCATCACGGCCAGCGCAGGGAAAACAACCAGGTGCGGCGAGTCAAACAGGTGCGCCCGCGCGTCGTTGAGCATGCTGCCCCAGCTGGCCGCGGGCGGCGGCACGCCGAGCCCCAGGAACGAAAGCGTCGCCTCGGCCAGTACCGCCCCGGCCATGCCGATGGCCGACTGCACGATGAGCGGCTGAAGGATGTTCGGCAGGATGTGCCGCGTAAAAAGCCGCAGATCGCTTGCGCCCAGAGCGCGCGCGGCCTCCACAAACTCGCGCTCGCGCACGGCCAGCACCTGCCCGCGCACCAGCCGGGCATAGCCGACCCATCCGCCGACGGAAAGCGCGAGCACCAGGTTGATAAGGCCGGGGCCGAGAAAAGCCACAAACGCAATGGCCAGCAGGATGCCGGGAAGCGCGAGAAACGCATTCATCACAAAGATGTTCAGAAAAGTATCAAGCGCGCCGCCGTAAAAGCCCGCAAGTCCGCCGATGACAAGACCGATGGAAAGTGAACACGCCACCACGGAGACGGCCACCAGCAGCGAAATGCGCGCTCCATAGATGATGCGCGAGAAGGTATCGCGCCCGAGCTCGTCGGTGCCGAACAGGTGCGCCGCGCTCGGCGGGGCAAGGCGGTGCTCAAGGTCGAGCGCCGCGGGAGGGTGCGGCGCAAGCCACGGAGCAAACAGCGCCAGTACACAAAACAGAAGTAGCAGCAGGAGACCGACGAGAGCGAGAGGCTGCCGCCGCAGTGTGCGCCAAACAGCCGCACCGCGCCGAAGCTGCGGCGCGGTGCGGCTGTTTGG
>CAXTSG010000314.1:1486-2716 GCA_964246825.1 uncultured Acidobacteriaceae bacterium
CTCCGAGATCACCGGCGGCGGGGGTACGAGGGACGAGGTCATCGCCCCCATTATCAGCCCTCGATGAAGTCGAGGTGCGCGACCTCCGGAATAATTCCGCGCTCATGGCCCATGGTCAGCAGCTTCTCAATAGCCAGGCGGCCGTCCTTGCCGTAGTCCAGCGTGCGCTCGTTTACGTACATGCCGACGAACTTGTCGGCGAGATTCGGGTCGAGGTCACGGGCAAACTGCATCGCGTACTCCAATGCCGGCTCGCGATGGTCAAGCCCGTGCCGGATCGAGTCGCGCAGGGCTTTGGTCGTGATGCGCATGGCTTCCGGCCCGAGCGAGCGCTTGATAGCATTGCCGCCGAGCGGCAGCGGCATGCCGGTCTGCTCGCGCCACCACACGCCCAGGTCGATGATTTTATGCAGACCGTTGTTGCCGTAGGTGAGCTGCCCTTCGTGGATGATGAGCCCGGCCTGGTACTTGCCCGCGAGTACCTGCGGGATAATCTGATCGAACGGCACTACCTCGGTTTCCACATCAGGCGCGAACAGCTTCAAAGTGAGATAGGCCGTTGTCAGCGTGCCCGGGACGGCAATCTTGAGCTTCTTGACTTCATCGACGGTGTGGCGCTGCGGCGAGATGATCATGGGTCCGTAGTTTTCGCCGACCGACCCGCCGCAGGCCATCAAGGCGTAGTTTTCCTGAAGGTAAGGGTAGGCGTGGAACGAGATTGCCGTAACGTCGTAGAACGCCTCGTGCAGGGCGCGATGGTTCAGCGTTTCAATGTCGCACAACACATGCGAGAACTTGTAGCCGGGTACGCGCACCTTGTTGGTGGCGAGCCCGTAGAACATGAAAGCATCGTCGGAGTCGGGACTGTGTGCAATAGAAATCTCGCGCACTGCAGGGGGGGCGTCCACGCTTGGAATGGCAGGGGTGGCACTCACTGGAGATCCTTTCCTGGGTCGAACCGGCAGCCTGTTGTTGCAGATGCCGCCGGGACCCGTTACTCCTTAACGATACGCTTTGCGCCGCGGCATCCTGAAGCAGGCTATGGACGCGGTAAAAGCGGGCGGCCTCCGAAGCGCCGCGCTACAGCCGCGGCAAGCACGACCTTGACCGCATCCCCGGCCGCAAACGGCAGCACCGCGAGCCGCAGGGTTCCGCCGAGGCTGCCGTGAGTCAGCAGCCCGAGCCACGCGGCGCCCGCGGCGAGGATGACGAGCTCGGCCGCGCCCGCGG
>CAXTSG010000315.1:0-2710 GCA_964246825.1 uncultured Acidobacteriaceae bacterium
GGGCGGGCGCGGCCGGCCCTAAAGCGCCTCGATCTTCCGCCTGCGCCGGCACCCGGCTCAGCAGTACCAGGGCAAAGGTTTTCGTCACGTCGCGCTGGCCGCCGGCGGCCCCGCCGAAGCGTACTTCCTCGGTAGTGGAGCTGAAGGCCGCAAACTCCGTCCGCAGCACATACCGCCCGTCCTGCGGGATACGGAGCCGAAAGCTGCCGTCCCCGCCCGTGGCCGTGCTGTAGCGCGCTCCGGTCAGCGTGTCCGTCGCGGTGATCGCCACGCCCGGCAGCGGCGTCGCGCCGGAAGCAACCGTTCCGTGCACCGTGCCGCCCTGCGCGGAGGCTTGCTCCCCTGTCGGTGACGCGGGCTGCGGCGGAGTCGCCTGCCCGGCGGGGGCTGCTGTCCCCGACGCAGGCGTACCCTGCCCATGCGCCGATAACGCCGCCGCGGCCAAGGCAAGCGCCGCCCACCTCGTGCTCCCGTGTGCGCCCATGCTCTTAATCCTTGACGCCTTTCGGGTCTGTCAGCCGCGACCACTCGCGGATCTGCGCCGCATCCACCACGGTCAGCACCTTTGCCGTAAATCGGTTATTGCCCTGCGTCCCGGTCGCGGTCATGCCGTCGCCCACCTGCACGTCGGGCAGCGTGATGCTCTGGTGCCGCTTGCGAAACGACGTGTCCTCATCCACCGTTACGGTATCCACCACGCCGTCCGGGCGCTTTACGGTCAGCTCCGTGCCGTTTTTCGCCGTTACCGTGCCGGCCACCCAGGTTTTGCCCCACTGCGCCCGGCGCCGGTCCAGCTCGGCCAGTTCCTCGGCGTCCACCACGGCCACAAACACCGCGCCCAGGGTGTGCTTTTTTGCGTCCAGCTCGCCCCCGGCCAGCACGGTATCGCCCGGACGCGGACCGCCGCCCGCGCTGGCCGCGCCGTTTTTCACAAAGTGGGTATTGGCCCCTGTTTCCACCTGGTACACCGTGCCGTCCGGCGCTTTTACAAAGACGTTGCCGCCGGCTACCCGCGCCACCGTGCCCCGAATCGCCTGGAGCCCGGCGATGTCGAAGTTTGAGTCGTCCTGGGGACGGGCCGGGGTCGTCATCAACCCAAACGCGAGCAGCAGCGCCGCGCCGCGTCGGGCGTGTTTTGTTCGCGGACGTGAGGAAAAGGAGGGCATGGGCACCGGGTCTAGCAGTCAGACGGAAAGAATCGCAGAAAGACGCAGCTGCTTCCTTCAGTGTAGTCAGCCGCTTCCCGCCGCATCCTTCGCGCGGATTGCACCGCATCAACAGCTTTACCGGCAAGCTATCGCGCCGGACTCGCGGCAAACTCCGGCCGCGCGCCATGGAAGGAAGCCGTCTCCCCCTGCTACCTTAGAAAGGCTGACGGAACTGGAGCTGTAGATGGCATCGATCATCGCAATCAACACCTTTTCGGGGACGGACTCGCTGCATTGCCTCCGCTCTGTCCGGCAGCAAAGCCTCGCTCTTTGCGAGCCGCTTACCCCGGAAGACATGATGGTGCAAAGCTGTCCGGAGGCCTCCCCGGCCAAGTGGCACCTGGCCCATACCAGCTGGTTCTTTGAGACCTTTCTCCTGCGCGAGTTTCTCCCCGGCTACCGCCCCTTCCATCCCGATTTCTTGTGGCTCTTCAACAGCTACTACAACTCTGTTTCCGACCAGCCGCAGAAGAAGCTGCGTGCTTCTTTTTCCCGGCCCGGCCTCCAGGCTATTCTCGACTACCGCGCCTATGTCGACGAGCATCTTGATCGGCTTTTTCAAGGAAGTGCGCCGGAAGAAGCCGAGCGCCGCCTCGTGCTCGGCCTTCATCATGAGCAGCAGCACGGCGAGCTTCTCTTGACCGACATCAAGCACGCCCTTTGGAGCAATCCCCTGCGCCCCGCCTACCGCGAAGGCCCGCTGCCGGGCGAGCCGGCCGCGATGACCGCCCGGCTGCGCGGGCCGGAATGGCTCCCGTTTGAGGAAGGGTTGTGCGAGATCGGCCACGGCGCCCGCGGCTTCTGCTTCGACAACGAAGAACCGCGCCACCGCGTTTGGCTCGACCGCTACGAGCTGGCCGCGCGGCCTGTTTCCACCGCCGAGTACCTTCAGTTCATCGAGGACGACGGCTACAGCCGCGCCGACCTGTGGCTTGCCGAAGGCTGGGAGGCCGTGCAGCGCGAGGGCTGGCGCGCGCCGCTCTACTGGCATCGCGAGCCCGATGCCCACGAATGGACCGTCTTTACCCTGCGCGGCGACCGGCCGCTTGCCGACCTGCTGGCAGCTCCGGTCTGCCACATCTCCTACTTTGAGGCCGATGCCTTTGCCCGCTGGGCCGGCATGCATCTGCCCTCGGAAGCGCAGTGGGAGCATGCCGCCGAAGGTTCTGTTCCGTCAGAAAGCAACATGCTGGAAGGCGGCTCGCTGCACCCGATCGCCGATCCCGCCAACTTGTTCGGCGGCGTATGGCAGTGGACCCGCAGCGCGTATCTCGGCTACCCGGGCTATGCCGCCGTCCCCGGAGCACTCGGCGAGTACAACGGCAAGTTCATGTCGGGCCAAATGGTGCTGCGCGGCGGCTCGGTTGCCACCCCCGTCTCGCACATCCGCCCGAGCTATCGCAATTTCTTCCCGCCGCACACGCGCTGGCAGTTTTCCGGTGTGCGTCTGGTTCGTCTTTAATCTCCAGTCTGCCCGTTTAGGAGCTGCCCCCACGCATGGC
>CAXTSG010000316.1:0-2700 GCA_964246825.1 uncultured Acidobacteriaceae bacterium
TTTCAGAGGCCCTCCCCTAAACCAGGCCGCGGCTTGCCTCGTTCCACTCTCGGCTGAGACAGCCTTCCGAAAGCCGCATACGTCGTCGCGAGACTGAGAATAAAAAGAACGGCCGCGCCCCGGAAACCCGCCCGCGCCATCCCGTTCACAACCCTATCCACCGGAGTCTGCACACCAAGCCCCCGCTCGACGATCCACGCAGTCGAAGCCGCACCCGCGAAGACCGCCCCGCCGACGCGCGGAATGGAATAAACCCGAGTGCGGCTCATCAAAAGCAGCGAAGGCAGGATCAGGGCGACCACCGATATCTGCATCGCTTCAATGCCCAGGTTGAACGCAAGAACTCCGGCAGCGCGGTCCCATCGCGCAAGTCCGAGCCGGTTCAGCGTCGCGGCAAACGCCAGGCCATGAATCAAGCCGAAGAAAGCAGCGATCCAGGCCTCCCTGCCCGGAAAAATCGGCCGCAGCGCATGCACCGCCGACACCAGAATCGACGCCGCAATCAGCACTTCCACCGGCCGACCCGGGACCCGGACCACATTGCCGGCAGCGAGCGCGAGTGTCAGCGAGTGGCCGATCGTGAACGCCGTAACAATGCCGGCAATGCGGATCACGCTTCGACGCACACCGGCGGGTCCCTGCCATCGCGGGCCGACCGCGAGAAGCGGTGCGGGCAAAAGCAGGACCAGCAGAAATAAAAGATGGTCCGTGCCCTCCGCAATGTGCCGCATGCCAAGATGAAAAAGGCTTGGGAACTGAAGCCCTTCCAGCCGGGCATGAAGTCCCGGGTGCGAAGCGGAAGACCCGGCTGCAAGGCCCGATTCCGTATAATCCAGCTCGTAAAAGGATTGCTGCGGATTGCGCTTCTGGCCCACAATGTTGACGCCGGGCGTTTCCGGAACTTCCACATTGACAAGGTAAACCGAACCGGCATTCAGATGATGGTTGACAAGGACAAAGCGCCGCTCGGCATTTCGTGAGGCGGAGAAGTCGACATGGTACCGGATCCCAATCTCACCGAGGCCGTCACGCAGCTGGGACGCTTCGGGAACGGTCCATGCGTCCAGGTGTGCCTTCAGGCTTACTCCGTCCATCGTGAAGGAAAGATCCTGAAGAACGCGCTGCGCGTAAGCACTTGTCTCGTCTTTTGAGAACACGCCATCGTGGTTGGTGTCGATGGCTGCGATGATCGAAGGCGCCGCCAGCACACCGGGGATCAGCCGCATGGAAGCGTTTACTCGATTCGCCTCCAGGGACAGCATCGTCGCTTGAAGGTACTCATCGATGCGGTGCGCCCATGCGGCTTTCCCGGCCAGCAAGAAGCACACAGCGGCAATCCCCGCGGCTTTCCGCGTCATGGCTTCGGCAGCGCGCTTCCATAGTCGTTGGTCGGGTCGCGGTACATGGTATGAACGTGGTTTCCGGGCTCGTCGCTCTGCGGGGCGTATTCAATCACCAGGTGAGGACCCTGAATCCTGTAGTACGCGGTAATGTTGGCTCCTTCGGCGGCCGTCGTGGGGCCGCTCCAGGCAAAGTACGTATCGTTCAGGTCGGCCTTCATCTGGTTCATGCGCACGGCGGCGTAGGGCTCCGTCAGGATGCCGGACCATTCCCCGATCAAGCCGAGCAGCAGGGCTTGCTGCCTGCTGTTCATGCCGGACGCCTTCAGGCCTTCCGGCGCGATCTTCTTGCCGTCCTGCCCCGGCCCCAGCACAAGGTCGGCAACCTGGTAGCTGAGCACGGCCTGCCTGCGCTGGGTCTCGTCCAACGCTTGCAGAAGTACCAGCGCCTTGTCGCTTTCCCGCCCGATCGGGCGAACCGTCTTGCCGTTCAGCTTGAAAAGAGCCGGCTGCGCCCCCGTGAGTGTCGGGGTCAGAACACCCCTGCTTCCGGCAATCGTGATGTTCAGCGCCAAATGGTGGCCGCCGAACTGAAGCATCCAGGGTTGGCTTGCCGAAGGCTTTCCGAGAAACGAAAGGAAGTACAAGTCGCTGCCGAACAGGTCGCCGCCCGGCGGCCGTCCCCCCGGACCGCCGGGTCCGGGAGGACCTTGACCGCCGCGTCCGGGAGGACCTTGACCGCCGAACTGCGGGGGAGGCCCGCCCTGGCTGCCCGGCGGAAGTCCCTGCGGCCGCCGTCCGCCGCCCGGCCCGCGCTTCGATCCGTTTGCCTTGAAGTCATCGTCAGCCTCCCGAATCTCGTTCACCTTTTCCAAACCCATCGGGCTCAGCACGGTGGCCAGCAGCTTCATCGCGGCGTCCTGCTGCGCTGCTGTCATCTGCTTCAGGCTGATGCCCCCGCGAGCAACAAACCCCGTCGGCAAGTTCGACCAGCGCGCGCGTTGTGCCGCATCCGCAAACGAGTACAGCACCTTTTGGCGCTGCTCCGGGCCCAGCGTTCCCAGAAAGGCATCGGCGGCATGCACAATCTCTTCCGTCGAGCCTTTCTGTTGTGCACCGGCCGGTATCGAAAGGCAAAAAACCATGAAAGAAACAAGAGCAAAAAGCCGTTTCATTGGGCCGCCGTCAGCTTTACGCCGTAGTCGCGATAGGTCGTGGCGTCGCCGCCTGTAGCTTCGCGCACAGTCTCAAAAGCCTAACCCATACGACCTCATCTGCAAAGCCTGGACAAAACCCTCATCGGTTCAGACTCGATCCACTCCATCCAACCTCAAGCGCGATGTACCGCCGCCCATATAAC
>CAXTSG010000317.1:0-2679 GCA_964246825.1 uncultured Acidobacteriaceae bacterium
ACCCATCTGCCCTTCAACAAGCATCCCGATGTGCCGCCCGACCTGCCGAAGCTGGACAATCGACCTGCCCTGGCCGGCATCGTCGGCATCCTGCTCTTGAGCGCGGCGGCCACGGCGTTTCTGCTGTGGCTGCTGTATGTCCATCATGCGCCGGCGTCCTTTCGCGGGCGGCTGCGGTTTCTGCCGGAGCTGAATGCGGTTCTGAACGGCCTGAGCGCCCTTGCGCTTACAGCCGGCTTTGTGTTCATCCGGCGGCGCGAAATACGCAGGCATCGCGCGTCCATGCTGACGGCATTCGCTTTTTCCTCCGTATTTCTTCTTTCCTATATCGCCAATCACGCGATCCACGGCGACACGCTGTACCCGGTCCACAACACGATGCGCACCGTGTACCTCCTGCTGCTGGGGAGCCATGTGCTGCTCTCGATTGTCGCGCTGCCGATTGTGCTGATTACGTTCTTTCTGTCGCTTTCCGGGCGGTTCGCGCAGCACAAAAAGCTGGCCCGCTGGACGTTTCCGCTTTGGCTGTATGTTTCGGTAACCGGGGTGGTCGTGTACCTGATGCTCCATGCGGCCGTGGGCGCGGCCTACTAGCTTTTCGGACGGCTGCTTCCGTAATCGCGACGGCACTCCCCAAGCCCGCGTAGCACGGTTAGGCTGCTATGCTTTGTGGAAACACAGACGCAAGGAGCGGTTCGGCCATGGCCAAAAGCATCAACAAAGTTACCCTGCTCGGCAATCTCGGCAAAGATCCGGAGGTCAAGTTCCTCCCGAGCGGGCAGGCCGTCGCCAACTTCGGCATTGCCACCACGGACCGCGTCAAGGATAAAACTTCAGACCAGTGGACCGACCGCACCGAGTGGCACAACATTACCGCCTACGGCCGCACCGCCGAGATCGTCCGCGATTATGTGAAAAAAGGCAACAAGCTGTACATCGAAGGCCGCCTGACAACACGCTCCTGGGACGACAAGGAAACCGGCAAAAAGGTGTACCGGACGGAGATTGTGGTGAACGAGTTGGTACTGCTCTCGGGCCGCGGCGAAAGCGCCGACGGCGCGGCAACGGGCAGCTACAGCCGCAGCAGCGCATCGAGCAGTACGGCCTCCTTTGACCAGCGCTCGTCAGCTCCGCAGGACGATTACGCGCACGCTGAGATCACGGACGACGACATTCCTTTCTAGGCAAGGGACCGGATTCTGGCCCCTTGCTCTTACTGTGCGGCCCGGTTCACCGGCGGCGCTTGGGCGTAGGCCACCCTCAGCGTCAGGATTTCATACGGGTGTACCGGCACGGTGGCGATGCCGCCCGAGACCGGCACGGAAACGCCCGAACCGTTTTCCAGAAGGTTGGTCACATCCGCTGACGCTGCGCCTTCGGGCAGCGTCACCTTGACGGAATCCTCCTTGCCGGCAACCTCGTACATGCGCAGCACCAGCGCGTCCCCATCCTCGGCCTTTTTCATCGCGGTCAGGATGACGTTCGGCGAGGACACGGAAGCAAAGCTGTGCTCGGCCGGCATGCCGCCCCCGTGCGGGGCTTCCTGCACGGCCAGCAGCGGGTAGTTCAGCTCATAGCCGTGCTCCACCGTGCGCGCTTCCAGCCAGGTGCCGGCGTGCGGGTACAGCGCGTAAGTAAAGTGCTGCGCGCCCTGGTCCGCGTCCGGGTCGGGCGAGGTCGCGCCCCGCAGCAGCGAAAGCCGCAGCGTGTTGCCGACCGCGTCGTAGCCGTATTTCGAGCTGTTCAGCAGGCTGAAGCCGTGCTGCGCGTCGCCCTCGTCGGCCCAGCGCAGCGCGGGCACTTCAAAGCGGGCCTTTTCGTAGCTGTTGTCCCGCGTGGTGGGCCGCTGGATGGTGCCGTAGGGGATTTCGTAGGTCGCATTTCTGCTCGCGGCCGCGAGCGGAAATGCCGCTTTGAGCAGGATATGGCGCTCGTGCCAGTCGAAGTCGTTCGTAACCATGGCATGATCCATGCCCTCGGCAAGCGAAATCTCCTGCATAAAAGTCGAGCTCTGCCAATGGCGCTTGACCCGGATGGCGGCGCGCAGGGGCGAGTGCTCCACCAGTTCGACGGAATCCACCATATCGAGCTTGGCGGGCGCGACGTCTAGCGTGCCCGGATCAATGTTCCAGGCGTCATACTGCTTCGGCTTGTCGATAAAGGCCAGGAGCTCGTTGCCGCAGCTGTTCGCGGCCAGCGCTTCAAACTGCGCGCGCTTGTTGTAGAGGCTTGTGATGCAGCCGGTCTGCTTGTCCACCGTCACGCGCAGGGCGTCATTCTCAAGGGTGAGCCCGTTCGCCTTCAGGTCGCTCGGAAACGGCTTGGCCGCGGGCGCGACGTGCAGCACCCGGTAGCCGAGCGAAGGCACGGCTTCCACGCGCACGCGCAGGGTCAGCGTATTTGTTTTCGGGTCGGAGCTTACGATCTCGGACGGCAGCATTTTGCCCTTGTCGTCGCGGACCGAAACAGCGGTCGCGCCGGACGGCATCTGCACGGGCAGCGTTACCAGGCCGGAGCGCTGCCAGGCAAGTGAATTCCACACCAGCAGCGGCACGCCGGGCGCGCCGTCGGTTTTGATGCCTGAGCCGATCTTTGCGAGCGAGGCTTCCGTGATGCCGCTCGTCTCGCTCCTGACCTGCTCAAACTCTTTTTGCGCGTCGCGGTAGATGACGGCGATGC
>CAXTSG010000318.1:0-2025 GCA_964246825.1 uncultured Acidobacteriaceae bacterium
GAGGCAGGGAAAGCTGCTGCGCTCCCTCAAGGTATTGCACGATGAGCGAGATGCGCCGGTTGGAGGCGTCAAAGGGGCGGGCGGCAGTGCGGAGCCGCTGGTCGGCAAAGCCGCGCACCTGAGACACCTGGTTCAGGCGTACTCCACTTGTTTGCATCAGGCGGCGGGCCACGTTCGCGCGGTCGGACGACAATTCCCAATTGCTGTAAACATGCTCATCCGAGTACGGCTGCGCATCGGTGTGCCCTTCAATCGAGATGCGATTCGGCAGCGCGCCCAGCTGCGTTGAAAGCACCTTCAGGATGGATACAAGAAGCGGCGTCGGCTGCGTGCTGCCCGTTTGAAAAAATGTGCCGTGGGCGTCTTCCATCAGCTCGATGCGGAGGCCTTCGGGCGTGATGGTGATTTCAATCTGCTGCTTAAGTTTGTTCTGAGGGTCGACGTGCTGGATGGATTCGAGCAGCTGCGCCTTGAGCTTAGTCATATCCTGCTTGTTGAGCAGGATATTCGTGCCTTCGCCGGCGTGCGTCGGTCCTTTTTGCGTCGCCATTCCATGCGGATCGCGGAAGTAGCCGGCGATCACTTCTTTTTGCTCCTTGGTGCTGCTGCTCATGAGCCAGAGCACGATGAAGAGCGCCATCATGGCGGTGACAAAGTCGGCGTAGGCGACCTTCCACGCGCCGCCGTGATGCGCGGCGTGGGAGGCTGTTTTTTTCTTGATCAGGATGGGCTGCTGCGGCGTCGACATGGTTAGTTCTCCGGGGCGGCAGCGCTTTTGCCGCGGCATACGTTTTCTACTTCAGTAAAGCTAGGGCGGACATGCTCGGGGATGGCGCGGCGCGCCATCTCCACGGCAAGGATGGGCGACATGCCCTTGATGAAGGAGAGCATAACGACGCGGAGGATGTGGTAGTAGCCGTGCTCGTCGCCGACGCGCTTGCCCATGGCGGAAGCGAGCGGCCCCAGCATGCCGTAACAGAGCAGGATGCCCAGGAAGGTGCCAACCAGAGCGGCGGCGACCTTGTGGCCGATCTGCTCCGGCGGACCGCCGAGCGAACCCATGGTGATGACAATGCCGAGTACCGCGGCCACGATGCCGAGGCCGGGCAGCGCATCGGCCACGGTGGTGAGCGCGCCGGTCGGCTCGGCGGCACTGTGGTGGTGGACCTCCATGTCGAGCTCCATCATCTGATCGACGTCAAAAGTGCTGACGCCGCCGGTGATGGCCATGCGCATGGTGTCGCAGACGAAGTCGCGGACGTGGTGGTCTTTGAGGAAGGCGGGATATTTCTTGAAGATGTCGCTTTTGTCGGTTTCCTCGACATCGCTCTCAATGGCTACCAGGCCTTCCTTGCGCGCCTTGGTGAAGAGATCAAACATCATCTTGAGGGTGTCGAGGTAGCGCTGCTTGGGGAACTTGGTGCCGCCGAGAACCCCTGTAAGGCCGCCGACGAGGCCCTTGAGCACATGCATGGGGTTAGCGGCGAGAAGGGTGCCGAGCGCCGCGCCGACGATGGTGACCATCTCGGCCGGCTGTACCAGGACGCCGAGATTGCCTTTCTCCATGAGAAAGCCGCCGATCACCGCGCCGAAGACTACGAGGATGCCGATTATGGAAAACATTTGCTCCTTGCCTGATCCGAAAAAAGTGGAGTTGGTGCCGGGCAGTGTGCCTGTGACCACCCTATCGGCGGGAAGCCGGAGTGTGTACAGGCCAGGGAGCATTCCTTTGGAGGGCGGTGCCGGAATGGTGCGGGCCGCGCACTCAGTCCCATTTTGGGAAGAGCTGAAGATAGAGTGCGCGGAGGCGTAGAAAGCGAAGGGCAGGCGGCCGATAGAAGGAGCAGCACCTGGAACGGGCGGCGATTCGAACTGGACTTAGAACTGGATTTGGATACGCTGGGGCACGGCCGTGTTGGTGCAGTGCAGCAGAAGCGTGCGACCGCTTTGCTGATATCGGCCTGAGTCCAGCGGTTGATGGTCGCGCAGCACGGCCCGAACGGGTCGAGAAAGGAGAATGCGGAC
>CAXTSG010000318.1:2035-2658 GCA_964246825.1 uncultured Acidobacteriaceae bacterium
TGGCGGCGAGAACGTGCGGGGCGCTGCCGAGTGCATTAAGGTCAAGCCGGAAGGCGCGGGTGCCGGGCCGGAGATCGAGGCGGTCGCTTTCGCCGAGTTCCGGGTCAAACAGGTCGATAAAGTCGCCATGGAGGGTGTCAGGCGCCAAAGTCGTGGAGTCCGGGGCGTCGAGTCCGGCGGCGATGACGTAGGGTCCGCGGCGGAGAACCAGCGAACCGGACTGCCGCATCGGCAGATGCACGGCGTTTGCGGCCGTTTGAAGCTGCCGGAGCAGATCATCCGCGCCGGAAGGGCTGCCGGCGAGCGAGGAGGGGCTTTGCGGCAGGTACAGGACATAGCCACGGCCTACGCGGTGCAGGCCGGCGGCGTGCGAGTCTACCCCGAGCAGTTGAAAGAGGTGTTCGCGCGGAGCGGCGAAGCGGTTTGCGCCGGAGTTCCACCAGTCGGCGGCACGGTTATACGGGTCTTTGTCGTCGTCCGCGACCACAAGCGCGCCGCCCTGCCGCACCCAGGCGGCCAGCGCGGCGTGGAAGGCAGCGGAAGGAGGCTTTTGGCCCTCGTAGGTGAGCAGGAGCAGCTTGTAGGGCTTCAGGAAGTCGGGCGGGGCGGCGGGACTGTAGGTG
>CAXTSG010000319.1:0-816 GCA_964246825.1 uncultured Acidobacteriaceae bacterium
CCACTCCCCCACGGGGCCCATCTCCAAGCTGGGCGGCATCGTCACCACCGTGGACGGGCAGCGCGTGCAGTGGGTCCGCGACCGCGTCAATATTTACGCCTTCCATGTCCCGCTCACGCCCGGCGCTAAAACCGTCGGCGTCGATTTTCAATATCTGTCGCCGATCAAGCGGTCGGAAGGCCGCATTGAAATCTCTGATGAGATCGCCGACCTCCCTTGGAACGAGGTCGTCATGTACCCGGCGGGCTATTTCTCGCGCGACATCCCCGTCGATTCGACCATCAAGCTCCCGGAAGGCTGGAAGTACGCGACCGCGCTGGAAACCGCCTCGCAGAACGGCGCAACCGTCACCTTCAAGACCACGCCGCTCAATACCCTGGTCGACTCGCCCCTCTACGCCGGGACCAACTATAAGCGCATCGACCTTTCCCCGACCGCGACCGATATCGTCCACCTGGATGTCTTTTCAGACGCGCCTGAAAATCTCGCCATCACGCCGGACGAGCTACAAAAGCACAAGAACCTCGCCATGGAAGCTGACAAGCTCTACGGCTCGCACCACTATGACCATTACGACTTCCTGCTGCTCCTGAGCGATAAAGTCGGCGGCGTGGGCCTGGAGCACCACCAGTCCAGCGAAGACGGGCAGCGCCCGAACTACTTCACCGACTGGCCCGCGGGCATCGGCGGCCGCGACCTGCTCGGGCACGAATACACCCACTCCTGGGACGGCAAATTTCGCCGCCCGGCCGACCTGTGGACCCCGAACTTCAACGTGCCCATGCGCGACGACCTCCTGTGGGTCTACGAAGGCAT
>CAXTSG010000319.1:826-2658 GCA_964246825.1 uncultured Acidobacteriaceae bacterium
CGGCGCGCTGCTGCGCGGGGACGGCGTGGAATTGCTGACCGCGCGCTCCGGCATGCGCACTCCTGAAGAAACCCGCGATGTCTTTGCGCGCGTCGCCGCGGGCTTTGAAACAAGCCCCGGACGGCAGTGGCGGCCCTTGATCGACACCACCAACCAGCCCACCGTTTCGCAGCGCAGCCCGGTCACCTGGGTCAGCTGGCAGCGGCCCGAGGACTACTACACCGAGGGCATGCTGATCTGGCTCGATGCCGATACTAAAATCCGCGAGCTGACCCACGGACAGCGCTCGCTGGATGACTTCGCCAAGCTCTTCTTCGGCCCCTACAACGGCTCCTACGTCACGTTCACCTACCACTTTGAGGACGTAGTAAAAGCGCTGAACAGCACCGCCCCTTACAACTGGGACAGCTTCCTCAAGACGCGCGTCTACGACCTGCACCCCGCCGTGCCGGAAGACGGCATCACGCGCGGCGGCTACAAGCTCGTCTACACCGATAAGCAGTCGCCCTGGCTGGAAAAAAGCTACGCCGCGGCCGGCTTCGCCGACTTTTCCACCTCGCTCGGCTTCTCCATCGGCTCGCCGCGCGGCGGCGGCGGCGGCGGCACCGCCGCGATCGGCAGCGTCTATTGGGACAGCCTCGCCTTCAAGGCCGGCATTACGCCCGATATGGAGCTTGTCTCCGTCAACGGCACGGCTTACACGCCGGCGCTGCTCAAGAAGGCCATCGTGGACGCGGAAAAGGACACAAAGCCGATCGTGCTGGTGCTGCTGCGCGGCGATGAGTACAAAACCTTCTCGTTCGACTACCACGGCGGCCTGCGCTACCCGTCGCTCCAGCGCGTGGACGGAACCCCGGCGCTGTTTGACGACATCCTGACCCCGAGCAAAAGCCCGCTGCCCGCGATGTAGAGCAGGCATGAAGTACCCCTTCAGGCGCTCCCGCATAACTTTGAAGAAGCGTCATCCTGAGTGTGTGCGCGAATTTTAGGGATGAGAGATGAGGAAAGGTATCATCCAGAACGAAACGAAGATGTCATCCCAAACGAAGCGGAGGTGTCATCCCGCATGAAGGGAGATGTCATCCCGCATGAAGGAAAGGTGTCATCCTGAACGAAGTGAAGGACCTGCTTTTATCTCTGCATGGGCGAAAAAAGCAGGTCCTTCGCTGCGCTCAGAATGACGCTTCTTCAAAAATGTTTGCGGGGAACACATCCACTCAACTACGCGCCGCAAACGAAAACTCCACCTTGCCCTCGGCGCTCAACACCAGCGAAGCCTCAAACGGCCGCCCGGCCTTGGAGGTAAAGCCGCGCAGCTTTTCCGTGCGCCCGCCCCGGCACAGCGCCGCCACATCCCCCTCGGTGATCGTCCGGCCCGCAATCGTGCGCCAAACAGTAAAGCCGCAGCCTGTATCGGCGTAGTTGGAGCAGCCCCAGGCCTTCGCATCCTCACGAGCGAGGCGCACAAAACCCGCTTTGCACAGCGGGCACAAGGTGGGCGCGGCGGTTTTTGTCCTGCCGGCTGCTGACGGCGCAGGTGCGGCGGTTTTCTTTCGGCCGGCCGCTGCCGACGAAGGCGCGGCGGTTTTTGCCGGCGAATGAGTCCGTCGGGCAGCTGCTGTTCTCACCCCAGTGCTCTTGGCGCCGGGGGCTCGCCTGCTCCTCACCATAATCTTGCTTGCTTTTGCCTCGCGCGTCCGGGAGCCAACAGTGCGCTTCACAGGCGCGGCGCTCTCCACAGCCGAAGCCTCCGCCCGCACCGGTCCGGGGCTCGCCCCGGCCGGGAAAAAAAGCCCGGGGGCGCCCCCCCCCCCCCCCAGGGCGTTTTTGAG
>CAXTSG010000320.1:0-2640 GCA_964246825.1 uncultured Acidobacteriaceae bacterium
GCCCGCGGTCAGCTCGGTCGGGCTTTTCGTGGTCATTGCCGGCGTACTCATCAGCATGTACGGCGGCGGCTTTTCTACTGCTCCGGCTTTTCTCAAGGACCTGTACGGCACCGCGCAGGTCAGCGCCATCTACGGACGCCTGCTCACGGCCTGGTCGACCGCAGGCATTGTGGGCCCGCTCATCGTCAACGGCCTGCTGGACCACGCGGCTGCCGCCGGCCGGCCGCTCAGCTCGGCCTACCCGCTGGTGCTCCATGTCATGACAGGGCTGCTGCTGGTCGGCCTGCTTGCCAGCCTGCTGGTGCGCCCGGTCGCTGAACGCTTCTGGATGCGCGAGCCGGCCGTCGTGCCGGAATATGCAAGCCATTGAACCGAAGGAGAACCGCATGGCAAGGATGCAAGCTGGAAACCAACCGGTAGCCGTTGCCCCGCTGAAGGTTACGCTGGCCTGGCTTGCGGTCGGGCTGCCGGCTGCCTGGGGCGTTTACAACACAGTGCTGCGTGCCGCCAATCTTTTCAAGCATTGAGGGGCGCAGCCCGGCGAAAGCCGGGCCGCGCCCCCTTCATTCAGCCGCCGGTGCGCTGGTAGCGCTCCTGGTGCCACTCCCAGGCGCTCTCAATGATTGCGTCGATATCGGCATACTCCGGCCGCCAGCCCAGCTCTTCGGCAATCTTTTCCGAGCTCGCGATCAGCACCGCCGGATCGCCCGGACGGCGCGGCTCTTCTACGACCGGGATTGGATGCCCCGTGACCCGACGCACCGCTTCTATGATCTCGCGCACGCTGAAGCCCGTGCCGTTGCCCAGGTTGTAGATCAGCTTTGTCGGCCCGTCGGTCTTCTGCAAGGCTCCAAGCGCCAGCAGATGTGCCCGCGCCAGGTCGCGCACATGGATGTAGTCGCGCAGTGCCGTTCCATCCGGCGTCGGATAGTTCTGCCCATACACCTTAATGGACGGGCGGCGTCCGAGCGCCACGTCCAAAATCAGCGGAATCAGATGCGTTTCCGGCTCGTGCGCCTCGCCCCGCCCCGGAACCGCGCCCGCCACGTTGAAGTAGCGCAGGCTCGCATAGCTTAGGCCGCGCAGGCGATGAAGCCAGCCCAGCATCTGCTCGACCAGCAGCTTGGACTCGCCGTAGGCATTGGTCGGGCGCAGCGGCGCGTCCTCGCGGATCGGCGTCGACTCCGGCTCGCCGTACAGAGCGGCGGTGGAGGAAAATACAAGCCGGTGGACGCCCGCGGCCAGCATTGCTTCCAGAAGAGTCAGGGTGGCGGCACTGTTGTTGCGGAAGAAGGCTTCCGGCACTTTCATGCTTTCGCCGGCCTCAATCAACGCGGCAAAGTGGAGCACCGCATCAAAGCTGCCCGCCCCCAGGGTACGGTCGAGCAGCCCGCGGTCAGCCAGCTCGCCTTCCACAAAAGCCGCACCGGACGGCAGCATAGCGCGGTGGCCGTGGAGAAGATTATCGAAAATCACAACCTGGTGACCGGCCGCCAGGAGCTCATCCGCCACGGTGCCGCCGATGTAGCCGGCACCTCCTGTTAACAAAACCTTCACGTAAACTTCCTTTCCGGGATGGCTGCGCTGCGGGGAAGAGCAACCGAAGTATAGTCTGCATTCGTCTAACGGCGTAATCCGGAGCCCTGAAGGGTTTCCGGCGCTGAAGAAAACCCTCCATGGTAACTGAAGATGCAGGTTCCTTGAACCGGAAGAGCATTTTGCCGGGTAAGATGACGCTAGGCCCCTGTTCTAAAGTGCCGAACCTGCCGATAAGGGTAGAGCATAAGGGGGAAGGGCAATGCAGGGAACCGACGACAGATTCCTGGAAGAGACCGCTCTGCGGTCATCGGAAGGGAAAACTCTCCAAGCCATGCGGGCTGCGGGATATGAAAAGCCGCAACAGTACGGCGCGGCCGGAATAGGATCTATGCCTCAAACAGAACAAGCCTACGACACGGAACAAAGCGAGTCCCGGACACAGGTGCAGGACATGAGTGCAGGACCGGATCAGAATCGCGTCCCCGTCCCGGAGCAGCGCGACGTGCTCAACCATGCCAATTTCGGACTCCTGCCTGAGGAAAAAGGCCGCCTCGGCTCTTTTGGCGTCGCCGCCGGCGTTAACATCACCCTCCTCGTGCTCCTTCTGGTTTTTACCACCTACCAGGTGCATGAGGCCCAGGTGCACCGGCAGGAAACGCTGGTCTACGTTGCGCCGCCGCCGATCAAGCCCTACGTGCCGCCGGTTCCCAAAATCAAGATGCCGCCGATCCCGCCTCTTCCGAAGGAAGAAGTGAAGATTACGCCGCCCAAGCCGGTCATTGAGCCGCCCAAGGTCGAGCCGATGAAGGTGGAAGCCAAAGCCCCGGCCATGCCGGCGCCCGCGCCGAAGCCTGTGGTGACGCCTCCCAAGCCGATTACCGGGACATTTGCGGCGCAGGCACCGGCCCAGCAGGCGGTACGGCCCGCGCAGGCGCAGACTGCCGGCTTTGGTGCGCCGACCGGCGTGCAGGCGAACCCCAACGCAAGTAAGCCGACTCAGCTCGCCCTTGTGGGCGGCTTCGGTGCGGCGGCCAACAGCAATACCGGCGCGTCCGGTCGCCCAGGCTCAGTTTCCACCACCGGCTTTGGAGCGGGCAGTAC
>CAXTSG010000321.1:0-2637 GCA_964246825.1 uncultured Acidobacteriaceae bacterium
CATCCAGCCAGTACAGGTAGTCCTGCGCCCGCTCATCGGAGGCAAACTCTTCCGGCTTCAGAAAAGACCCGGCTTCCAGCGCCACAACCTTTAGCCCGGCCTGCGCCAGGCGTGCCAGCACGGGGCCGCCCCCTGCCCCGGTGCCGATCACCACGGCATCCACTGGCTCCGTCAGGGAATAGCGCTGCATGGGAATCTTGGAATCGCGGGGCAGGGTTCCTTCCCCGCCCCTCACCGCGGCAAACAACTCTGCGCTTTCCCGCGCGGCTTCGTTCATCGCTTCCTAGGCTTCCCCTTCAGCTCCCAGTCCTCGGTATTGTTCAGCCCGATGCCGCGGCCCGTCCCGGCGGGCCAACCCGCGGGCTCATCCGCAAAGCCGTCAAAGCCCATGGCTTCCATGCCCGCCGGGTGCGCCACATATAGCTCGGTCGCATCCGCCAGCACTTCCTCAAACCATCGGCTCGCATCCAGGCCGACCCACTTTTCCTCGCCGTTCTGCACGCGGTGCAGCAGCGCGTCCGCGCGGTCCTCCGTCAGGTCCACAAAGCGCCGGCGGTGCCGGTGCTGCGCGCTCTCATCCAGCTTGGCCAGTCCCGCGGCCAGCGCCTGCGCGTCGGGCGGCAGGGAAGCATAGCGCCAGCCGTTGCCGTGCCCGGCCGCGCGCTGCTGCTCCAGCCGCGCGGCAAGCGAAAGCTCGTTCGCGCCCGGTGCCCCATTTTCATCCTCGGGCAGCAGCCGTCCCAGCATGCGCTCCAGCACGGCAAAGGCTTCCACGCTGATGCAGGTCGGCTTGTAGTCCTTTGGAGGACCGACCAGGCGCTCCTCCAGCACGCGCCGCGTCGGCGCGGAAACACGCGGAGACCGTAGGATTTCAAGCAAGGGTGTATCGATTGTCGGTGTATGCGGCATATTCCTCTTCCGCCCCGCGGCGGGGCACAACAGCATCCATGGCGTCCGGAAATAAAGGCTTCCATGCTCAGACGCTGGCATGGGCCGAAAGGTGCGGATTTTACGTTGGCTGGATGGAACTTTCCGGTAACCGGGACGGCACTGTTTGCAAAGGCAGCAGGCGCCGCCCTTCCATCCGGTAGCGGCCGCCCAGCACAAGAGCCACCGCCCGGGGATACAGGCGGTGTTCCTGTTCAAGAATTCGCGCCGACAGGCTCCCTTCATCGTCGCCCGGCAGCACCGGCACCACGCTCTGATCCACAATCACCCCATGGTCCAGTTCTTCATCCACAAAGTGTACCGTGCAGCCGGTCACCCGGACGCCGTACCGCAGCGCCTGCCTTTGCGCGTCCAAACCCGGAAAAGCAGGCAGCAGCGAAGGGTGAATATTCAGGATGCGCCCCGGAAAAGCCCGAACAAACCCGGGCGTCAGCAGCCGCAGGTAGCCCGCCAGGCACACAAGCGTAACCCCATGCTCCCGCAGGTGCCCCGTGATCTCCGCGTCCTGCTCCTCCCGGCTGCGGCCCCGCGCCGGCACCGCGATCGCGGGCAGCCCCTGCTCCCCGGCATGCCGCAGCCCGGGTGCCGCCTCCTTATTCGACAGCACAACAGCGATCTCCGCCTCCGGAATCATCCCTGTTCGCACCGCCTCGGCCAGGGCCAGGAAGTTGGAGCCCCGCCCGGAAAGCAGAATGCCGAGCCTGTGCGTTTTTGCCCCCGCCGCGCTCATGCCCGCCGGGTGCCGCGCCTGGGCCCCGGCGGCGCGCGGGCCCGGGGGGGGGGGCGCGGGGCCCCGGGCGTCGCCTCCGGCTCATAACAGACGCCTTCTCCCTCCGTCGTCTCGCCGATCGCAAAAAACGGCTCCCCGAGTTTGGCCAAAACAGCCTCCGCCCGGCGCTGCTTGGCCCTGGGAACCACACAAATCAGCCCAATCCCCATATTGAATGTGCGGAACATTTCCTCCTCCGCTACCGATCCAAGCTCCCGGAGGTGCCGAAATACCGGCAGTACCGGCCACGAGCCGAGCCGCACCGTCGCGCCAACCCCTTTCGGCAGGATGCGCGGCAGGTTTTCCGTAATTCCGCCCCCCGTGATGTGCGCCATCCCGGCCGCGATGCCCGCCTTCCCCAAAGCCTGCATCGGCTTCAGGTACGACCGGTGCGTCGCCATCAGGGCAGCCCCGGCCTCCGCCTTGAGCGCCGGCACACGGTCTTTCAGGCCATAGCCCGCTTCCTCAAACAGCTTCCGCGCCAGCGAGTATCCGTTCGTGTGCAGCCCGGTCGAAGGCAGCCCCAGCAGCACATCCCCGGACTGAATTGCCTCCCCGGTCACGAGCTTTTCCCGCGGCACCGCTCCCACAATTGTCCCCGCCAGGTCATACTCGCCGTCCGCGTAGAAGCCCGGCATCTGCGCCGTTTCCCCGCCGATCAGAGCGCAGCCGTTCTCCCGGCAGGCCCCCGCGATTCCCCCCACCACCTGCTCCGTCACCTCGGGCGCAAGCCGCCCCGTCGCCAGGTAATCCAGGAAAAACAGCGGCGTTGCCCCCTGCACGGCAATATCGTTCACGCAGTGGTTCACCAGGTCCGCGCCCACCGTCGAGTGGTCCCCGAGCGCAAAGGCCAGCTTCAGCTTCGTTCCCACCCCGTCCGTGCTTGACACCAGCACCGGGTCAGGGAAGCGCTTCACATC
>CAXTSG010000322.1:0-2599 GCA_964246825.1 uncultured Acidobacteriaceae bacterium
ATCGCGGTTAGCGCGGGAGTGCTCCGAGCGCCGTGCCGCGCGCTCAATGACGGTTTTGCCCGCTGGATCCAAAGCAAGGTGCCGTTTGTGACGCTCAAGGCTGCGTTGTCGCTGGACGGCCGCATCGCCCCCCCTTCGGCCTTGCAGCACCCGGGCAGCGTGACTTACCTGACGGGCGCGCGCTCGCTGCTGGCCGTGCAGCGGATGCGCCACGCGGCCGATGCGGTCATGACGGGCGTGGGCACGGTGCTGGCCGACAATCCTTTGCTTACCGACCGCAGCGGCGGCCCACGCCGCCGCGCGCTGCTGAGGGTGGTGCTGGACTCGCATCTCCGGCTGCCGCCCGCAAGCCGCCTGCTGCAGACCGCGCACAACGACCTGCTGGTTTTTACCGCGGAAAGCGCGGATAGGGGGCACGGGGAGCGCCGGCTGGCGCTGGAAGCAGCGGGCGCGCGGGTGCATACCGTAGCGCGCACGTCGGGTGGGGCGCTTGATCTCCATGCCGTTCTGCGGCAGCTGGGAGAAAGCTACGCAGTGCTGAACTTACTGTGCGAAGGCGGCTCGCGGCTGAACCGCGCCCTGCTTGAGGGCGGTGACGGCGCTCCGGTGGCGGACAAGCTGTGCCTCTTCTACGCGCCCATGTTTTTGGGCGAGGCGGGGGTTCCGCTCGTGGCAGGCACGCCCCCTGAACCGATGGAGCTGCACCGCTCGGCACTGTCCGAGTCCGGCTCGGACTTCCGCCTGGAAGCGTACCTGCGCGATCCATGGCAGGAGATCTGACCTTTAGAATGAAGGAAGAGGTACGGCATGTTTACAGGTCTTGTACAGGCAACGGGCACTGTTGAAGCTTTGGACGCGACAGGCGGCACGCTGCGGCTCACCGTACTTGCGCCCGCGCTCGCGCCCCGGCTCAAGGTAGGCGACAGTATCGCGGTCTCCGGCGTGTGCCTGACGGCGCTCGCGCCCGAGCCCGAGCGCTTCCATGCGGAGCTGGCGCGGGAAACCGTGGAGCGCACCTCGCTTTCGCATCTTGCCGTGGGCTCGATCGTAAATCTGGAACTGCCGACCCCCGCGGGCTCGCCGCTGGGCGGCCACATTGTGCAGGGCCACGTGGATGCAACCGGCTCCCTGCTAGGGTTGGAGCCTGTGAACGCCTCTGAAAACAGCACACGCACTGACTGGCTGCTGCGCCTCGCCGTGCCGCCCGCGGTAGGGCGCTTTGTTGTCGAGAAGGGTTCCGTGACGATCGAGGGCATCTCGCTTACGGTGGCCCGCTGGTTCCCCAAGCGCGACGCAAATGACGACACGCCGACCGGCGCGGGCGAGCTCCATGTCGCGGTCATCCCGCACACCTACGAGGCCACCAACCTTCACACGCTCGCACCCGGCGCGCCCGTAAACCTGGAAGCCGATGTGCTGATGAAGCTCGCGGTTCAGAACGGACTGCTGGTAGCCGGCAGGCGGGAAGACAACTGGACGCGCCTGGCCGAACGCGATACAGCGCAGGATGCGCCGTTTGCCGTCACGGTGGGGTACCTGGTGGCGAATGGGTACTGAACACGCAAAGCTGATTGGGTTTGTGGATTTACGGAAAGAGTGACTGAGCATGCAGCCTTGGGATCTCTACATCTTCCTATTTTTCTCGATTATGGCATGCAGTCTTTGCGCAAGCATTGCTCTTACATGTGCAAAGAAGCAGCAGCTGGCGGGAAATCGCGCACTGCGCTTGCAATCAGAATTATTTGGCCTTAAATGTCTGGTAGCTCAGACGTTAATACTTTTCTTACAGGTACCGCAGCTGCTAAGAAGTATTACAACAGTGCCTGGACGATGGATGAACGTGACGATTATCTTAGGAATAACCCTTCTACCCCTGCTCGCTCTGGCCTTGGCGACCATTTCAGTCTGGCTACTCATTAAATATGCGCAGGGTGCTGGCAGAGTAGCTCTGCCATTGCTTAGTCTTCTTGTTTTGATGTTTTCTGGAGTTCTGCTTCTATGCAATTTCTCAACAGTTTAAGTGCTTATTGTCCTACTATGTTATGCGGTTCTAACGCATGGGTTTGCACAAGGATAATATATACCAAAATTGGTATAATTGTTAAATCTACCAAGATCCGCGAGGATCATTGAAAGCTTTTGCCTGTATAGAGATGCTGATAAACGCGGCACCGGGAAGCCCTGAAGGCAAAGAGCTCGAAATCCTAGTGACGCTGGTCGATGCTTACGAGACGAAGCACGATCCTGTGAACGCTCCCTATCTGACAAGATGTCATTTCAGAAGCTCTTCTTCCATGCCCGTATTTCCTTCTCAAGCTCCGGGTCACTGAGGAGTGACTGCAACACTGCTTTAATTCTCGGATCATGAATCTTCTGCGAAGATGACGCAGCCGTATAACAGTAGTTGCTTTTTGTAGGCGTCTACTATAAATTCCCAGGAAGAGGATGCTTTTTTGTAGAGAGGCATCTCGCTATGACTCCTCGTAGTGAATCTGGATGCTCAAGATTCAAGCATTGAGCAAAATCGGAATCGCTTGCGGGTACGTGACCTGCCCCTGGAAATCTCTACCATTTGAAGCTGGAGTTTCTCTCGTAGATT
>CAXTSG010000323.1:0-2587 GCA_964246825.1 uncultured Acidobacteriaceae bacterium
GGGGCGGCTGGCACCCGCCGGGGCGACCGCGCCCGGCCCCGCGCCCTCCTGGCGCCCCAAACACCCCACCCGGCGGCGCTTCACCCACGCGCCGGCGAAGGGAGGCGCATCCTCGGGACGCTGACCGACCCCCAGGCGGTGCGCGTCAACCTGACCGTGCCGAAAGCGCCGACGACGCCGGCGGCGCGGGCTACCT
The DNA here is from genome assembly GCA_964246825.1 of uncultured Acidobacteriaceae bacterium. Classification (GTDB taxonomy): domain Bacteria; phylum Acidobacteriota; class Terriglobia; order Terriglobales; family Acidobacteriaceae; genus EB88. The sequence continues at coordinate 197 of CAXTSG010000323.1, forward strand.
ACCAGCCGAAAACCGGGACGATCCTCCTGACCGCGAGCAATCTCCAGCCGCTCGCGCCGCAAAAGGTCTACGAGCTTTGGCTGATTCCCGCAAACGGCGGCAGCCCGATTGCCGCGGGCACCTTCTCGCCGGACGCGCACGGCAACGCGAGCCTCCTGGTGCCTTCACTCAAGGGAGCCGTGGCGGCCAAGGCCTTCGGTATCACCGCCGAGCCCCTCGGAGGCTCCTCCACCCCCACCATGCCGATTCTTCTTGCGGGGGCTCCCGCTTAACGGGGCTACCTTTGTCAAGGGTTTCTTTTGTTACCGAAGATATAAAAGCAGCAGCAAAACGTGTTATTTATATCTTCGGTTTCGGCATCCACCCCGCAAGATAGAAACGTAATACAAACGTCCCTTTGTTCGCACCTCCCTCAAGAGAAGGCTTATGACTCACATCAAAGAAGTATTGACCAACAAAGTATCGCGGCGGAAGTTCATCTCCGGCGTGAGCGCCGGGCTGGGAGCTTCCGCTGCCGTTTCGTTCGCAGCCGGCTGCAGCGGCAGCAGCAGCAGCAGCACCCCGACGCCGTCTCCGGCTCCGGCACCGACTTACACGGATGCGGATATCCTTAACTTCGCTTTGAACCTGGAATACCTGGAAGCGGAGTTCTATCTCCGCGCGGTCACCGGTCAAGGCCTGGCGACTGCCGACATCGGCGCGATGCCGGGTGCGGTCACGGGCGGTGCTATTGTGCCGTGGAAGACCCCGGCCATCCAGCAGTACGCGGTTGAGATTGCTAACCACGAGCAGACCCATGTGCAATTTCTGCGCGCGGCCATCACGGCTGAAGGGGGCAAGCCGGTCGACCGCCCGGCGATCAACTTTACCGATGCTTTCAACACAGCCGCCTCGGCTGCCAACATCGGCTCTTCGTTCGATCCCTTCGCGGATGAAAACAGCTTTATTGTCGGTTCCTTTGTATTCGAGGATGTAGGCGTAACGGCCTACAACGGCGCGGGCCCGCTCCTTACCAATAAGACAGTGAATCTCGCGGCGGCGGGCAGCATCGTGGCCGTGGAAGCGTACCATGCCGGGCTGATTCGTACCCTGCTGGTCTATCTCGGTCAGACCTACATCAACTATGCCGATCAGATCGCGACGCTGCGCACCTCAGCGGATATCGCTGTCACGGGCGGTACCAGCGCGGAAACCCCGCTCAGCACAACCGCGATCGTCAACGCGCCTTCCGGCACCTCCGTGGGCTACTCCCGGACGACCGATCAGGTGCTGCACATCGTCTACCTGAACACGAAGCCGGGCATCACCTCCAAGGGCGGTTTCTTCCCGAACGGCTTGAACGGCACGATCACTGCGTCGGCTTCCTAGCCTCGTCGCACAGCTGAAGGAGAATGTATGGAAAACGTCGCAGAAGTAGCAGAAGTACTGGAACAGAAAAATGAAGTAAGGCGCAGCCGCCGGGCCGCCATCATGCTGGGCGGAGCTGCCGTCGCGGGCATGGCGATGAGCCGCGCCCTGCAAGCTCAGTCGGCCTCCATGGATGCCGCCATCCTCAACTTCGCCCTCAACCTTGAGTTTCTTGAGGCGCAGTTCTATACGCTGGCAACCGCCGGTGTCACCCTCGATAAGCTGTCTACCCCGATCGCGATCACGAGCGGCGACGGCAAGACCGCCGGCGGCAGCGTTACTCTCAAGCCTAACTTTGCCGCTGTTCCATTCACCGCGGGCTCCCAGGCGCAGAACTATGCCATGGAAACGGCGACCGAAGAGCAGAACCACGTCAAGTTCCTGCAAAGCGCTTTGAACGCGAACAGTGCGAACGCAGCCGTGGCCATGCCGAACATCGACCTGTACAACAGCTTCAATGCGCTGGCGCAGGCTGCGCAGATTAGCGGCGGGTTCGATCCTTTCGCCAGCCCGGAGAATTTCCTCATCGGTGCCTACATCTTCGAGGATGTGGGTGTCACTGCCTATCTCGGCGCGGCTCCGTTGATCCAAAGCTCGGCGTATCTGACCGCGGCCCTCGGGATCCACGCGGTCGAGGCGTACCACGCGGGAAGCGTCCGCACACAGATTTTCCAGGCAGGCGCGCCGCTGACCACGATCTCACAGGCGGTCTCTGCAAAACGGGCGTCGCTTGATGGCAGCAACAGCAATCCTCCTGATGACATTGGCGTCGGTACCGCGACTGCGCCGGTCGGCGGCACGGCTTCGACGATTGTGGACGTGAACTTTACCGGTAGCAGCGCGGCCCGGGTGCAGGCCCGTACTACGACGCAGGTGCTTAACATCGTCTACGGTAATGCAGGAAGCGCGCCGACGCCTGGGCTGTTCTTCCCGAACGGGTTGAACGGCTCTATCAAGTAGTCGCCACACAACCATCTACATCAC
>CAXTSG010000324.1:0-2568 GCA_964246825.1 uncultured Acidobacteriaceae bacterium
GCTTATAGGGCTTTACCGGGCTCGCCGAGTTTACTCCTTGAGGGTACCGGGACGCTGGCCAAACGGCAGAGTTCCGGCAAGATCCGTGTTGACGAAAGTTAGCGCGCCGGGGACGGCGTCGGGGGCCCGGGAGTGCCGTCCAGCGTGTAAATGACTTCGCCGTGACGGGTGTAGTGAAGCCGCTGGCGGGCTTCCAGCTCAATCGTCTCCGGGTCCGATTGAAGATGGTCTACATGATCCTTCAAGCCGCGATTTTCTTCGGCGAGCTTGCTGATCTGGCTTTGCAGCGCTCGATCCTCGGTGCGCTTTGCTGCGTAGGCGGTAATGCCATTCTGTCCGAAAAAGGCATGCCAGCCGCAAAACAAGGCAAGCAGCAGGGCAAATACAGTGGCGACGCGGCGGCGGCTTCGCACCGCGAAGCCTACTGCGCGCGCTACCGGACTGCCGCCCTGCCCCGCCATGGTCCTCCTCAGCCTGTTTACTGCATGACCCAGGCTTTTGCCGCTTCGCTCAAACGGGCACTGTCGCCCTGCTGCCGCACCTCGGTGTACACCCGCACCACCGGCTCCGTGCCGGAAAGCCGATAGCATACCCACGAGCCGTCTTCCAGAATCAACTTCAGGCCGTCTGTCCGCACAATGCCTGCAACCTTGCGGCCGCCCAGCTCTGTCGGATCGCCCTTTACCTTTTCAGTGAACTTGGTCTTGACCTCCGGGGTCAAGCGGAAGTTTTCACGATGCGGGTAAAAGGAACCTACTTCGGCAAATAAACCTGTAAGTTGCGCGCCGAGGCTCTTACCCCGGTACGCCGCCATCTCCGCCACCAGCAGCCCGGCCAAGACGCCGTCCTTTTCCGGCACATGCCCCCGGATGGTAAGTCCGGCGCTTTCCTCGCCCCCGATCGTGATCTTATCCGCGTTGATCAGCTCGCCGATGTACTTAAAGCCGACCGGCGTTTCATATAGCGGCACCCCTCGCTTCTCGGCAATCGCGTTGATCAAGTTCGTGGTCGCGACCGACTTGGCGACGCCGTTGGTCCAGCCGCGCGTTTCCATCAGGTAGGCAAACAAGAGCGCGATGATGTAGTTGGGCTGGATGTATGTCCCGTCCTCATCCACAATGCCGAAGCGGTCGGCGTCGCCGTCGGTCGCAATGCCGAGCGCGGCTCCGGTCCTGTGCATGGTTTCGCGGCACAGATCCAGCAGCTCGCCGTCCGGCTCGGGCGCGTGGCCGCCGAAGAGAACATCACGGTAGTCATGGACAGTTTCGACCGGGATGCCATGGTCGCGCAGTAGGTCGGAGCTGTAGCCGCGGGCCGCGCCCCAGAACGGGTCAAACACGATCTTAAGCCCGGATTTCTGGATCGCGGCAAGGTCGACCAGTTCCGCGATGCGGTTCAGGTAGGGCTCCTTGATGTCGGTTTCTTCATACTTGCCCCGCGGCGGCGCGGGTATGGTTTCCTCGCCCAAAGCGGCGATGGCGGCCTCAATCTTTCCGGTTGTTTCCGGCAGCGCGGGCGCGCCGTCCGCGGTCGAAAACTTGATGCCGTTGTACTCCGGCGGATTGTGAGAAGCCGTGAAGTTGATGGCACCGGCGGCTTTCTGCTGTCGAACCGCATAGGCAATGGCCGGGGTAGGCGCCGCGGCCGGGATCACGCGCGGTTTAACGCCGTTTGCCGCCAGAACGGCCGCGGCTTCCGCCACAAAGGTTTCGCCCAGGAAGCGCGGGTCGCGCCCGACCAGAACCGTATGCGGGCCGCCGTGCTCCGCGGCTACAAACTTTGCGATGCCGGTCACGGCGCGCCGGATATTTGCCATCGTGAACTCTTCCGCGACAATCGCGCGCCAGCCAGAGGTGCCGAATTTAATTGTGGGTGCCATATACCTTCCGTAGCCCTTTGTAGAGGAGATGCCTACAGCCTTCCGAACGCACGGTAGGATGCGCGGCGCGGCCGCAAAAGAGCGGTTCCGGCTCCCCCAATCCATTTTCTAGCGGAGCGGTTTGTTATTCTGTTGCTTCGCCCATGCGGATTCTTCTCCTTGCGTTTGTTCTTAGCATTGCGGCGCTGCTATGGGCGGCCTGGCACATTGGGAAAGCGATTCGCCGGTCACGCACGTCATCACCCGCGGTCACAAGTGCTTCGCCCACGGAAAGCGAGCAGGATTCCTAGGTACCGCTTTCGAGGAGCCATGCTGAAGGAGTACGAAATCATGCCAAACCCCATTCTTGCGCCGGTCCGCACCGCCGACAGACTCCCGGTACTTGCGCTGCCCGGCACGGCTGCCGGCTATGCCGCGGCTGCCCTGCTCGGCTCGCTTTTTGTCGCGCTCTGCGCGCAGGCTGCCGTTCCCCTGCCGTGGACGCCCGTGCCCATGACGATGCAGCCCTTCGGCGTGCTGCTGGTGGGCCTTCTGCTGGGCCCCGGGCTCGGGGCGGTAGCCATGGCGGCTTACCTGCTGGAAAGTGCGGTCGGTCTGCCGGTGCTGGTGCCCGGCTTCGGCGGCCTTCTGCCGCTCGGCGCGAGCACGGGGTACCTGCTTTCCGATCCTTTTGACGCGGCGGCGGCCGG
>CAXTSG010000325.1:0-212 GCA_964246825.1 uncultured Acidobacteriaceae bacterium
CGCGCCTTTCGCCGCTTCGGACCGCTACGACTCCCGCGCCACACTCACGCGCGACGGCAAACTCGCCGCGCACTTCGATCTCCTGCTTCGCGGCGATCTGGAACTCGCCTTCCGGGCTGCCTTATTTTCAAGCAGCCGCGCCGACTGGGATCAAATCGGCCAGCAGATTTCCTCCAACCTCGGCTTCGGCGGCACCGTCACTCACTTTACCC
>CAXTSG010000325.1:222-744 GCA_964246825.1 uncultured Acidobacteriaceae bacterium
CGACGGGGATCGACACCACGGCCCAGCCGCTCCGCATCACCTATGACTATGAGCGCGACAGTTACGGCGACTGGCCCAACCACCGCATCCTTTCGCTCATCCCGGGCGGCCTTTTCAGTGCGGCCGACTTTTCCAAACAGCCCGACGACCCCATTGAGCTCGGCAACCCTCGGATCGAGTCAGCCGTCTCGACCATTACGCTTCCGGCCGGCTTCACGGTTCCCAAACTCCCTGCCGACCTCCATGCCAAGTCCAACTTCGCTCTCTTCGACCTGACCTATGCGCTTCACGGCTCCGAGCTCGTCACCGAAGAGCGCCTCCAGCTGCTCGTTCCCAGCATCCCCGCCGCCGCATGGGAGTCCTACAACACCTTCTTTCACGACATCATGAGCAACACCGGGGTCTTCCTTCAGGTTGCCGAAGCAGTCTCCGGCGAGGAACACCGAGCCTCGACACCGGCAAACACGCAGGCCGCCGCGAAAAACACGAACATCGAAGCGCAGGCTCTGGTCGAAGACGCTC
>CAXTSG010000325.1:754-2507 GCA_964246825.1 uncultured Acidobacteriaceae bacterium
GCTTATCCAAAGCGGCAACCTCGCCGCCGCTGAAGCCAAGCTCGCCGCCGCCCGAGCCGTCAATCCTTCGCAGCCCGGCCTCCACTCCGACGCAGCTATGCTCGCCGCCGTCCGCAAGGACTTCCCTGCCGCCGAGGCCGAGCTGAACCGGGAAGCCGCGCTCTACCCGGAGCTGCATGACAATCTGCTTCCCTTCCAACTCTGGGTTCAATCGCAGCAGCATCATTCCGCGGACGAAATCAAAACTTTAGAGGCCATGCGCGCACTTCACCCCGAGGACACTGCGCTCGCGCGGCAGGAAGCGGCCCTGCTCACGGAATCCTCTCGCCACGAAGAAGCCGTCTCCCTTCTGGAAGGCGCCGCGCTCCACCATCCTTCCGACAAGTCCACCCTGCTTGCTCTCGGCAATGCTCAATTTGCGGCCGGGCGCGCCCGCGAAGCGCAAATGACCCTGGAAACCGCTCTCGACGATACCGATGACCCTGAAATCCTGAACGATGCCGCCTACGCCCTTGCCGACCACGATGTAAACCTTTCACTCGCCGCCAAGGATGCCGCCAAGGCGCTTACCCTGCTCGATGCCGAAACCTCGAAAACCTCGCTCGATACACTGACCGCGACCGATCTCGGCTTTCAAAACCTGCTCGGCGCTACCTGGGACACGCGCGGCTGGGTCGCTTTTCTCCAGGGCGACCTCGGCACGGCGGAGTCGTTTCTCCGCGCTGCCTGGGTTCAGTCCGAGCAGCCTGAAACCGGCTACCATCTCGGCATGCTTCTGGAGAAACAGGGCAAAACGCAGGAAGCGCTTACTGTTTACACCCTGGCCGCCGACGGCTCCACGGCAGAGCCTCCATTGCTGCGCCGACGCCGCGAGGCGCTGCTCGCCTCCGGCCTCAAAGCCGACATTCCCAAGGGAGCAAGCGTCGCCCTCGCCGACCTCCGCTCCCTTCACCTGCCTCTCATCACCAAGGACCACACCGAAGCCGAGTTTTTCGTTCTCGCCTCCTCTTTTTCCATCGAGAAAATCGCTTTCCTGGAAGGCGACACCCGCCTCAAGGACAAAGCTCCCATTCTTCAGCAAGCTCTCACTCGTGACCGCTCGCCGCTGCTGTTCCCGAGCGGCTCGGCGGCCAGGCTCGCGCGGCGTGCCGTATTGTCCTGCTCTCCCCTCACCAAGGACTGCGAGTTCACCTTTTTCTTGCCGCGAGACACGCGCCTCCCTCAACCATCGGCACCCTCGGCTACAGAGGTCGCAAAATAGCTGCCTTCTCACTGACCTTATCGGCAGCTTTGTTTCAAACGTTCAACTCTTCAGTACATAAAAATCGATCGTAGACACTTTTCGGTACCCCATTCGCTCATACACGGGCGCGCCCGCGGGTGTTGCGTGCAGCACGGACCGCGTTAGCCCGGTCGCCCTGACAGCCTCAAACAACGCTTTACGAACAGTTGCCCCGCCGTAGCCCCTGCGCTGCTCGGCCGCGGCCGTAGCTACCAGGGCCAAAAACAAACGGCCTTGTATTTCCGCGATCGCGGCTGCCGAAACCGGCACCCCATTCTTCAAGCCGAGATAGCTGTACATCCCGGTCTTCCAAAGTTCCGACCCGCCGAGTCCCTCGCGCCCCGCTTCCAAGGGCATGTCGTAGGCGCGCGAGTTCAGGTCCGCATAGGCCAGCAGCTGCTCCTCCGTCGTAACCCGCGCAAACTCAAGCTCCGGATGCACAGGCTCCGCAAGCAAAGAAAAATCCCCAAC
>CAXTSG010000326.1:0-2474 GCA_964246825.1 uncultured Acidobacteriaceae bacterium
GTTGCGCGGGCCTATGCCGCGCAGTCGGCAGCCGTGCCGGAAAGGACGCGTTGATGATGGCGGACCTGCTGCTGGAAATCGGCATGGAAGAAGCGCCCGCGCGCATGCTCGCGGCCGCCGAAGCGGAGCTGGGCGCGCGCGTGCGCGGCATGCTTGAGGGTGCGCGGCTGCTTGCTGACGCATCCACGGTCGAGACGTTCTCGACGCCGAGGCGCCTGGCGGTGCTGGTGCGCGGGGTGCGAAGCAGGCAGAGCGACACCACGGAAACCTTGACGGGCCCGGCCTGGTCGGTCGCTTTCAAGGACGGCGCGCCGACAGCCGCCGCGCATGCCTTTGCAAAAAAAGCGGGAGTCGCGGCGGCGAGCCTTCAAAAAGCCGCCATGCCGAAAGGCGAGTACACCGTGGCTCAAGTGGAGCGACCGGGCCGGGCCGCCCCCGAGCTGCTGGCGGAGCTGCTGCCGAAGGAGGTTGCCGCGCTCGCCTGGCCGAAGCCGATGTACTGGCGGGCCGGCAAGCCGGAGCGCTTTGTGCGGCCGGTACAGTGGCTCGTCGCCCTGCTTGATGGGGAGGTCATCCCGTTTGAGTTCGGGGGCGTGCGCACCGGCAGGGAATCGCGCGGGCACCGCGTGCTCCATGGGCCCGCGCCGCTCACAGTGACCGCGCCCGCCGACTACCGCGCGGTGCTGGAAGCGGCCTGCGTTCTGCCGGATGTGGAAGCTCGGCGGCAGCGCATCCGCAAGGCGCTGGACCGCGCGACCCGCACGGTTGCCGGCGCGCGCTGGCGCGAGGATGAGCCGCTGGTGGATGCAGTGACGCACCTGACGGAGTGGCCTTCGGTGGTGCTGGGCGGCTTTGCTCCGAGCTATCTTTCTTTGCCCGAGGAAGTGCTCGTGACCGTGATGCGCGGCCACCAAAAGTATTTCGCGGTGGAGGATGCGAGAGGCAGGCTGCTGCCGCACTTCCTCACGGTGCTGAATACCGAAACAGATGCGAGGGGCGAGGCCGTAATCCGCCACGGCAATGAGCGCGTGCTGCGCGCCCGCTTTAACGACGCGCAGTTTTTCTGGGACTTCGACGCGAAAACGCCGTTGACCGAGCGGGTGAGCCTGCTTGAGAAAGTCACGTTCCAGAAGGACCTTGGAACCTACCGCAAAAAGACGCAGCGCACGGGCGCGATCGCCGCTCGTCTGGGTCGGCTTGCCGCCGGGCGCGGGCTTGCGATTGATCTGGACGCTTTAGCGCGGGCGGCCGAGCTGGCCAAGGCCGCCCTTACGACCGAGCTGGTCAAGGAATTTCCCGAGCTCCAAGGCATTGTCGGCGGCTTGTATGCCCGGCACGCCGGCTTTCCGGAGGACGTCGCGAGAGCGATCTACTTCCAGTACCGGCCCGCTGCCATTACCGACGCGGTTCCGCCGACGGCGGAAGGGCAGATGCTCGGCATCGCCGACCGCATCGGCACGGTTGTTGACCTTCTTGCGCTCGGCCTGGTTCCGAGCGGCTCCAAAGACCCTTACGCGCTGCGCCGCGCCGCGAACGGAGTCATTAAGATTCTTGCCGCCTCCGGGCTGCCGCTGCTGCTGGGCGAGGTGCTTGCCGCTGCGCACGAGGGCGAGGCGGGGGAAGCGAAGGCGTTCCTGCGGGAGCGGCTCGAGTTCTTTTTGCGCGAGGTGGCCGCGCTTGATGCGGATGTGGTCAACGCGGTACTTGCCGCGGGTGCCGAGGACATCCCGGACGCGGAGGCGCGCGGCCGGGCGCTACGCGAGGAGCGCGGCTCGGAGGATCTCCTCGCGATTGCCGCGGCCTGGAAGCGAACCAAAAATATCCTACGGCAGGCCGGGGAAAAGCAGCTGCCGCGGCCCGACCGGGTGGAGGAAGCACTGCTTCGGGATGAGGCGGAGCAGCAGCTGTGGCATGCCTTTCAGAAGCTGCTGCCCGAGGCGGCGCGCCTGCGGGAAAGCCGCAGCTACCGGGAGGCGCTCCAGGCCATCGCCACGCTGCGCCCGCCGGTGGACCGTTTTTTCGACAGCACCATGGTGCTGTCGGAAGACGCCGCGCTGCGCGGCAATCGGCTGGCCCTGCTTGCTTCGATCGTGACGGAGCTTGGGCGCATCGCGGACTTTTCCGAGCTGGTGCCCGAGAGTGCGCCGTGAAGGCCCTTGCCGCGCTGCTGCTCGCCCTATTCTGCGGCGCTGCGCGCGCGCAGCAGATGCCGCCGCTCCAGTATGCCGAGCTTGGCCGGTGCCCGCTGGAAAGCGGCGCGGCTATTGAGGGCTGCCGCCTCGGGTACCGTACCTTCGGTACCTTGAACGCCGCGCGTTCAAATGCCGTGCTGTTTCCCATGTGGTTTACCGGCCGCAGCGGCGAGGTGGGTGCCCTTGTCGGCCCGGGCCCGGGGCATTTTGTCGATACCGCCAAGTATTTAGTCATCGTGGTCGATCCCCTAGGCAACGGAGTTTGTTGTTGACCGTCGAACA
>CAXTSG010000327.1:0-2466 GCA_964246825.1 uncultured Acidobacteriaceae bacterium
AGTCGGGAACGAGAGAAAAGCCGCGAAGTTCCGTTGGGGAACGGCCGTTGGAGCGGAAAAAAAGTGAAGGGCTCGTCATGCCCTTCATTGTAGGGGTTTCCCCGCGGAGCACCCTTTGGCACTTCCGTAACTGGAGAGGATCGCCGGGAACTCCTAAAATCAGGCGCACATAGATTCTTCCCGAGAAAGACGGCATGGCTCCTTCCTCACAAGCCGCGATGCACCTGCTCATCCTGGATGAGGATGCGGCTGTTCGCTCCGCTGTCTGCGAAATTGCGGGCACGCACGGCTTCCGGCCTCACACCGTGGCTTCCGCCGCGGAAGCCCGCGAGTACCTGCGCGGCAACAGCATCGACATCCTCCTGCTGGACCTGAAAGCACCGGCGGCCGGCGCCATGGACCTTCTGGATGAAGTGAAAACACTGCGCCCGGATATCTCGGTCATCGTCATGACGGCCTACGCCACCGTGACCTCCGCGGTGGAAGCCATGCGCACCGGCGCAACCGACTACCTGACCAAGCCCTTCGCCATGGACGAGCTGGCGGCTATCCTCCAGCGGACGGCGGAGCGTCGTCAGAGCGACTCGGAAAGCCGCAGGCTGCGCGAACAGATGCGGGCGCAGGGCGCGCTCGGCACAATCGTGGGCCGAAGCGTGGAGATGGACAAAATCTACCGGATCATGTCGAAGGTGGCGCACAGCACGCACCCGGTCATGATCCTGGGGGAAAGCGGCACCGGCAAGGAAATGGTGGCGCGCGCCATCCACACCAACGGCCCGCAGGCGCACAAGCCGTTTCTACCGGTGGACTGCGGCTCGCTCGCGCCGGCACTGGTGGAAAGCGAGCTGTTCGGCTACGTGAAAGGGGCGTTTGCCGGGGCCGCGCGCAGCAAGGACGGCGTGCTGGTAGCCGCCGAAGACGGCACGGTCTTTCTGGATGAAATCGCGGAGCTGCCCTTGGACCTCCAGGCCAGGCTGCTGCGGGCGTTGAGCGAGCGCACCGTGCTGCCGATGGGGGCCGGCGAGCGCTCGCCCATGCGCGCTCGCCTGCTGGCCGCCACCAGCCGCGACCTGCGCCTGCTTGTCGAGCAGGGCCGCTTCCGCAAGGATCTCTATTACCGCCTCAATGTCGTAAGCCTGCGGCTGCCTCCTTTGCGCGAGCGCCGGCCGGATGTTCCCCTTTTGGCGACGCACTTCCTGGACCGCATCGGCAAGGAATACGGCAAGCGCTTCGAGTTGAGCGACGAAGCCCTGCGGGTTCTGGACGAGTACGAGTGGCCGGGCAATGTGCGCGAGCTGGAAAACGCGCTGGAGCGGGCCTGCTCCTATGCTTCCGGCACCGTGGTGCAGCTGGGCGATATGCCAACGCAGCTTCAGGAGTTTCGCTTGCAGCAGCGGCGGCTTACCGTGCCGCTGCGCGAAGTGCTCCAGGCCGCGGCCGCCGACGCCAACGCGGTCACCTCGCTGGCCGACATGGAAAAGCAGGCCATCCTCGATACCATTCGCCGACTCGGCGGTGACAAGCTCCAGGCCGCGCAGCTGCTCGGCATCGGCAAAACAACGCTGTATCGCAAGCTAAAGGAGTACGGCATCGTGGACGCGATGGTGCAGGCAACGTAAGCGCGGTTGAGAAAGGCGGGGCAGCCGCCTGGGGAGAAAAGGAAAGCACATGCAGAGCGTATTGATCATTACCGCTATCTCGGGCGCGGAGCACTGCGCCGCAAACCTGTCGAAACAGCTCAACCTGCCGGTCGAGGTCGCCTCCAGCCGCCGCGAAGGGCTCGCCGCGCTGCGCCGCCGGGAATACTCCATCGTGGTTATCGATGAACCGGTCGCGGAAGCAAGCCCGGAGGGTGCGGAACTGCTCTGGAAGCAGGCGGGCCTGGCCATTCCCTTGCAGATCAACTTCGCGATCGCCGGAACCAACCGCCTCATGCGCGAGGTGCGCGCCGCGCTCCAACGGCGCGAGCACGAGCAGCAGCTGGCCATGCAGGCCGCGACCACGGCGATCGAAAACGAGCTGCGCGACACGGTGACGGGGCTGCTGCTGCACTCCCAGCTCGCGCTCGCCGAGCCGCTGGTATCGGCTCCCTTGACGGCGAAACTGCAAACCGTGGCGCAGCTTGCGGGAACGCTTCGGACGCGCCTGGAGCGCTCGGGAGCGTCGACGCCGCTTGCGTAGGGAGCGGCTTATTAATTTCGTAAAGTGGGCAGTGCATTTCCAGGTATGGTCTTTGTAATCCCTACAAGAACGATGGCCAGACTAGCCAAAAGCAGCCAACGGCGATCAGTCTCGGAGAGCCAAGCAAATCATCAAATGCGACGGTAAGTTCCTCAGCACCTTTTCTCGCAGCATGTTTTATGGAGTCGGTTGCGGCTCAATGCTGTAACCGTCCGGCGGATAGAAGAGCTTACAAGCGGTCTCATAAACATCTGAGGCGCGTTTGGCGTCATACTGGAGTTGCTT
>CAXTSG010000328.1:0-2437 GCA_964246825.1 uncultured Acidobacteriaceae bacterium
CACGCCGGCCGACCGGCCCATGCTCTACCCGTTTTTACCCGCCGTCCCAAGCTCGCGGGCGGCGGTCCTGATCCTGCCCGGCGGCGGCTACGCGAAAATTGCCCTCGGCCACGAAGGCTTCCAGTACGCCGAGTGGCTCAACGCGCAGGGTGTCGCGGCCTTTGTGCTCGACTACCGGGTAGCCCCGTACCGCTACCCGGTCGAGATCGAGGACGGGGTGCAGGCCATGCGCGTCATCCGCGCGCACGCGATCGAATACCACCTGGACCCCGACCGCATCGGGGTCTGGGGCTCATCCGCGGGCGGCCACCTGGCGGCCGCGCTCGCCACCAACTGCCATGTGAGCGATGCGCCGGGCGCGGGGCTGGCCGGGCTCGACTGCCAGCCCAACTTCGCCATCCTCGCCTACCCGGTCATCACCCTGGAAGGCCCTCTGGCGCACGACGGCTCGGTCAAGAGCCTGCTCGGGCCCACGCCGGACCCGGCCCTGGCGCACCGCTTGTCACCGCAGTTCGCGGTCACGGCCGCCGCGCCGCCCACCTTTCTCTTCGCCGCCACCGGCGACCCGACGGTGCCCGTAGGCAACAGCGTAGCGATGTACGGGGCCTTGCAGGCGCAGGGCGTCCCGGCGGAAATGCACCTGTTCGACTTCGCCAACCACGGGTGCGGCCTGTGCGGCGACATCCCGGAGCTGGCCGTGTGGCCGGCGCTGCTGCGCGCCTGGCTGGTCCACCACAACGTGCTGCCGCCGACCGCGCCGCCCCCTCCGCCCCCAAGCGCGAACATGACGGACTGGCCCTCCGGCATGGACGGCCCCGGGCACCGGGACTAAACCGCTTTAGGCCGGGATCGCCTTCAGCGACTCCGGTTCCACATACGCCCGGGCGTTGCGCTGGGCCCGGTACTTCATCGCCTCGCTGTACGCCTTCAGGCGGGAGCGCATAATCCCGCCCAAGGGGCGATGCGCTTCCAGCGCGTGCCACGGAGTAAACGAAAGCTGTTCATCCACAAAAAGCTGCCGGGCGTCGGAATAAGTATCCTGCGGCTCAACGGTAATCTGCGCGACCGTCTGCCAGGGGCTTTTCTCCTCGGGCCAGCGTTTATCCGCAACTTCAATAGGGAAGTCCTTGTCCTTTTCCTCGGCGGCAGGGTCGTCCGGGGCAAGCGCAAGCTGCGCCTTCACATCCCACACGGCGGTTTCTCGTCGAAAAAACTGCCGAATTAGCTCTTCCAGGGCGTTATAGTCGGCGCTCAGGTCGATAGGCGCGCCGGTAAGCTCTTTAAGATTTGCCGAGCCCGGCGCAAAGCCGATCTTGGCGACATAGCTGCCGTAGCGCAAGGGAGACACGGTCGAAAAGCTCTCGCCGAGAATATGAGTCGCGGAAGCACCGATCCCTTCCAGCGCGGCCGAAGGCAGGTGCACGGCTTTCAGCACGGCATTGGCGGCGCGGGCCGCGGCGGAAACGGCATGCTTCACCCCTTCCGGCGTTTCAAGAGTCTTGTCGAAGGTCTTGATTTGCTGGAGAAAGCCCCGGGGGTCGGGCGCGGTAAACACGTCGGTATTGATACAAACGAAATCCTGCGTCCGCCGGTTCTCGTGCGCGGCCACCTTTAGGCCGTCAACCTCCAGTACCTTGATCGCAAGACCGCGCGGGCTCGACACCGTATCGGCCAGCATGTCGCCTGGATTGGTGGAAAAACGCAGCAAAACCGGATAGGTTTTCGGCTCGGCAAAGAGCCCCTGCGCCAGCGGTTTAGGCAGATCGGGACGGACGCTGAGCCGGCCCACCGGCACGCCGTGCGATTTAGCATGCACAGGCCGGTAGGCATGGCGGTAGCGGGCGGCCATGGTGCGGGTAATGTGCTGCATGGTGCGGGAAAGCTCGTCAAAGATGACGTGCTCATCGGGCGCGGGCTGCTCCAGCGAAGGGCTGTAGGCAAGGTAAGGCAGGGTCACCGATCTCTCCTCAATCTCTACAAAGTCGTTGCGCTGCTCCAAACCCCAACAGGCCGATGGCAGCATGATGTCTACGGCTTTCGCCGCGGACGTGGGTAAAAGCATAGCCGCCCGGCCTCTTACCCTCAACCCTTACCCCTCAACCCTGCCCTCCCTGGCCCTGCTACGCTCAGGAGATGGGGTTATCGCAGCATACAGTGCCCGCGGAAGCAGCCGGGACGCGTTTGGACAGCTGGCTGACGGCGCAGCTTGACGGAGTAAGCCGGTCGCGGGTGCAGCTGCTTCTGGAGCAGGGCGGCGTTCTGGTCGATGGAGCCGGCGCGCGCGCATCGCTGCGGCTTGAAGGCGGCGAGCGGGTGGAGGTTTTGCGGGAGCCCGTGCTGCCGCCGCTGCGGGCCGTCCCGGAAGCCATTCCGCTGGAAATCGTATACGAGGACGCGGACCTTTCCGTCATCAACAAGCCGGCCGGCATGCTGGTGC
>CAXTSG010000329.1:0-318 GCA_964246825.1 uncultured Acidobacteriaceae bacterium
GCGTTCCGCATCGCCTCGCCCCGCATCGCCCGGCCATGGCCCGTGACCGCCAGCTCCGGCGCCAGCGCCGCGAGCCGCCGCACCGACTCTCGGGCGGCCTGCCAGTCGTGAGTGAAGTACTTGGGCGGCCCGTGCAGCTCCGGCTCCTGGGCCAGCGCCGCTTCAAAGAAAGATTCCGGCTTGGTCGTGCAGAAAGCGTCGCCCGCCAGCAGCGTCCGGTCGCCCGCGTGGTACAGCGAGCAGTGCCCCGGCGTGTGCCCGGGCGTGTGGAGCACTTCCCAGCCGGGCAGCACGCTGTTCGCGCCCAGCCGCAGCTCC
>CAXTSG010000329.1:328-1885 GCA_964246825.1 uncultured Acidobacteriaceae bacterium
CCCCTCAGGTCCACCGGGCCTTTCGAGTACAGCGGCGACAGGAAGCTCATCATGCCGCCGCCCGCCCCCGCGTTGGGGGCCGGGTATTCTTTTTCACCGGTCAGGTACGGGAACTCCAGCGGATGCGCGTACACCGGCACCTGCCACTCTTCGGCCAGCTGCGGCGCGGCGCTTACGTGGTCAAAGTGGCCGTGCGTCAGCACGATCGCGTTCGGCGGGCCGGGGTGGGTGCGCTCGGCCCAGCCGCGGATCGCCCCGGCGGTCAGGGGCAGCGCCGCGTCGATCAAGGTCCAGCTGCCGTCCGGGTGCGTTACGGCAAACACATTTACAAACGCAAGCCGCAGCCCCTTGACCCCGGGTGCTACCGCGTCCATCGGCACCACCTGCTCTTCGCTGACCGCTACCTTGTCCATGCTCCGGCTCTCCCCTTCCCTACGATGCGCGGGGATGATACGACACTACTGCCACTTTTGAAGGAAATCGTGCACGGAAGAAGACTCCATGTGGCGCATATCCCGAAACTCGCCGCCGTTCTGCGCGTACAAGGAACGGCCGTCCGGGTCCACCACCGCCAGCGCCGGAACGCCCCGCTTTACATCCACGCCGTACTTCGTGCCGATATCGAGGTTCTTGTCAAAGCGCCCCACATTCACGTCCACCAGTACAAAGTGCTGCGTAAGCAGCGGCCGGTTCTCCGGCTGGTGGAAGTAAAGGTTCAGCACCTGGCAGTCGCCGCACCAGTCGCCGCCGAAGTCCAGCAGCACGCGCTTGTGCTCGCGGCCCGCAACGGCCAGGGCATTCGCGATGTCATCCGGCGCCGCCGTCACCTCCGGGTAGATATGCGCATGCGGAATCTGGGATACTGCCTGCTGGGGATGGCTGTGGCAGCCCGCCGTGCCGGCCAATATCGCCGGGAGGGCAACCCTCATGATTTTGCCGATGTTCCTGTGTATCGCCATCCAAAAATCTCCCACAAAAGTAGCATAGCGTATGGCTGCGGCTGCTCTTACGGGTGCCGGCCGTGCTGTTTCCAGAGCTGCCCGCCGCGAACAGTTTCTCCCGTGCCGCGTTTCGCTCCACAAAACAACTTTCCCGGAGGCAGCGGGGTTTCCGTAAGCGCATCGAACGGGAATCGGAGAAAACTCCATGCGCGATCCATGCACGCTGCCCCGCGGCGCGGCGCTCGCAGCCCTTCTGCTTGTTGCGGGCTGCCACAAGGTCAATTCCGCCGGCGGCATGGATGCAAACGATCCCGCCGCGGCCAACCTGGCTCCCGTGAACGGGCAGGCGGAAAGCCCGGCCGGGGCAGGCTTCGCGGAGGGCGGCAGCGGCTACGGCGTGCCCGCGCAGGCCCTTCGTGCCGAAAGCGGCATGCCTCCGCCGCCGCCCGAGGACACCCCTTCGCGGTCCCTAAGCGCCGGAGCGGCCGAGAGCGTTCCATATGCCGACCAGTATGCCGACCCGCAAGGCTACAGCGCTGCCGGCTTCGGGCAAGGCGAACAAGGCTACGCTCAAACCGGCTACGCCGACGATACCCAAGCCGCCTATGCCGAGCAG
>CAXTSG010000329.1:1895-2422 GCA_964246825.1 uncultured Acidobacteriaceae bacterium
CCCCCACCCCCCCCCCCCCTCGCCCCCCCCCCCCCCCCCGCCGCGCCCCTACTCCGGCCCGCCGCCGTGCCCCGGCGACAACTATCTTTGGACGCCCGGCTACTGGAGCTACGCGCCGGCGGGCTACTTCTGGGTGCCCGGCGTGTGGGTTGCCGCGCCCTTTCTCGGCGCGCTTTGGACTCCTCCTTACTGGAGCTTCGAGGAGGGCCGCTACGGCTTCCATCGCGGCTACTGGGGTCGGCATATCGGCTTCTACGGCGGCATCGGCTACGGCTACGGCTATTTCGGCCGCGGCTACGAGGGCGGCTACTGGAACGGCGGCCGCTTCTTCTACAACAGCGCCGTCACCCGCATCAACCCCGCCCTTATTCGCAGCAGTTATGTGCATACCATCGCTGTGAATAACAACAGCCGGGTCGCCTACGACGGCGGCCGCGGCGGGCTTCCCGCGCGTCCCGCCGCGTATGAAGTCGCCGCCGCCCGCGAACAGCACTTCGCGGCGCTCCCGGCCCAGCAGGGGCACCTCG
>CAXTSG010000330.1:0-1304 GCA_964246825.1 uncultured Acidobacteriaceae bacterium
GGGGGCGATCGCGCGGGGGTTGGGGATTTCCGCGGAAGCCTTGTTTGCCCGCGCGGCGCGGCTGGGGCGCGTGGAGATCAAGCGTCCGGCAAAGGTGATCGGCACCAACACCGTCACCAATCTGCAAAGCGGGATGTTTTGGGGGTATTTGGGGCTGGTGGACGGGATTCTGGAGCGCATGACCGCGGAACTGGGCGGGCAGCCGGTGATTTTGGCAACAGGCGGCCTGGCGGGGCTGATCGCGCCGGAGTCGCGGTTTATCACGGAGGTGGACGAGATGCTGACGCTGGAAGGGCTGCGGCTCCTCCATGCGCGCATGGCGGGCCCGGCCCGTTCGACTCCCTAAAGGGGATGCGACTCTCCAAGGGCGGCACACGCGGCTTTTTCGGCGGACAGCCGTATTGAGATCAGCAGGAAGCGTCAGGGAAGGTGTTTGCGGAACTACTTCAACTACTACACGGAAGTCGAGGAGCGCTTCGGGCAGCGGAGGGGCTCGCTGCTGCTTTTGTCCACCCTGGACTGGGCGCTGATAGAAAGCTGGCGCGAGGCCGGGGTGCCGCTCGCGGCGGTGCTGCGCGGGATTGATGATGCGTTTGACAAGTATGAGGCGAAAAAAACGAAAGGCCGGGCGCGGCGCATCAACGGGCTGGGCTGGTGCGCACAGGCGGTGATGGAAGCGGCGGAACAGATGCGGGAAGCCGCCGTGGGGAGCGCGCCGCCGGAAGCGGCCGCCGCCACGGGCTTTGAGGGCGAGCGGATCGCGGCGTATCTCGAAAGCTGCCGTGCCGCGCTGCCGGTGCCTGAAACCCTGCCGGAAGGAGCGCGCCCCCTGCTCCGGGAAACGGCTGCGCGGCTTGAGGAACTGGCGGCGGCAGCCCGAGGGGAGCCGCCGGCCGTGGAAGCGCTGGAAGCGACGCTGCGCGCCCTGGAAGAGCGGCTGCTGGCGATGCTGCTGGCGACCCTGTCGGAGGAGCGGCTGGCGGCTCTGCGCGCGGAGGCCGCGCGGGCGATTGCGCCGTATCGCAGCCGCATGCAGGGCTTGCAGATTCGGCAGGTGGAGCGGCAGTTCCTGGAGCGAAGCCTGCTGCGCGAGCATGCCCTGCCGCGGCTGAGCCTCTTTTATATGCGAGGCGAGGGATGAAGGTTCGGATTGAGAAAGCAGTGTACGGCGGCGCGGGGCTGGGACGCGTGGACGGCAAAGCCGTGTTTGTGCCGATGACGCTGCCCGGCGAAACCGTGGAAACGGAGGCCGTGCGGGACCGCGGCAGCTTTGCCGAGGCATCGCTGCTCCATATTGAAGAGCC
>CAXTSG010000330.1:1314-2042 GCA_964246825.1 uncultured Acidobacteriaceae bacterium
AGTACCAGCATGCCGCTTACGAAACGCAATTAGCGATGAAGCGGGCCATCCTGGAGGAAACGCTGGGGCGCGCGGGGATAGAGGACCTGCCCGAGGTACACATGCATGCGGCCGAGCCCTGGGGCTATCGCAACCGGATCCGGCTCCATGTCGACCCGGTGACCGGGGTGCTGGGCTACCGGAAGCGCGGCTCGCACGAGCTGCTGCCGGTGGACCGCTGCCCGATCGCCGCGCCGGTGCTCCAGCGGGCGCTTCTGGCTGTTCAAGGGGCCTCCATGGAGGAGCAGGCGGGAGCATGGTGCGACGAGGCGGAGCTTTTTACGGATGGGGACGCCGTGATGCTTTCCGCGCGGATGCGGCTGGCGGTGCGGGCGGACAGAGCGGCATTTTCACGTTTCGCTGAAGCGGTAGGGGCTCAACTGCCCGAACTGCGCGGTGCCGGGCTGTTTCAAACAGCGGGGCCGAGCGGGCGGGGCGCACGCGGCGGACGCCGAGCGATGGGGGACGACGAGGAAGCCGAGTGGCTGCCGACAGCGCAGTGGGGCGAGGGTGCGCTGCGGTACCGGGTCGGCGGTGAAAGCTACCGGGTGAGCCTTGGGGCATTTTTCCAGGGCAATCGGTTTCTGGTGGAGCGGCTGCTTCAACTGGCGACCGAAGGCGCTGCCGGGGAGCTGGCGTGGGATTTGTTCGCGGGCGTGGGCTTGTTTGCCCGGGTGCTGGCGCGGAGC
>CAXTSG010000330.1:2052-2404 GCA_964246825.1 uncultured Acidobacteriaceae bacterium
GGTAGAGGGTTCGCCCGTTTCAGCGGAGGATGCACGGGAAAACCTGCCCGGCAACCCGGTCATCTCCAGCAGCACAATCATGTTTCTCCAGCGGCAGCGCAGGCGGGGCGCGACACCGGACTCTGTGGTGCTGGACCCGCCGCGAGCCGGGCTCGGGCTGGAAGCGACCCGGATGCTGGCCCGAATCGGTCCGCGCGAGGTTACTTACGTGTCGTGCGATCCGGCGACGCTGGCGCGGGATCTACGGATTTTAGTCGATGCTGGGTACACCATCACCCGCTTGGACCTCCTGGATATGTTTCCCCAGACGTTTCACCTGGAAACAGTGGCGAAACTTCGTCGAGGGTAGGGT
>CAXTSG010000331.1:0-431 GCA_964246825.1 uncultured Acidobacteriaceae bacterium
GAGCTCGGTGATGCCGTCGCCGAGCACGTGCTGCCAGTTCGCGGATCGCTGCCGCAGCTGCTCGGCCGCTTCCCGGGTGACGCGCAGCCGCTCGAGCAGGTCGGCGCCCCGTGCCGGGTCGAGCAGGGCGTCGATGCGCTCCGAGGAAGCGTCGGTGCCGATGCGCGGATCGAGATTTGTGGGGCTGCTTTCAATCAGCACGGTCACGCTGTTGCCGGGCGCGCGCCGCGAAGCGCAGCCCGCAAGCAGGCCCAGGACCAGCAGCAGCGGCCAGAATCTAACCACAGGTTACCTGCCCCAGAACAACCGGCTCGGCAGCCCCGGTGGCCGACGGCACATTGCCGGGCCGTCCATGCCGGCTCATGTACGCGAGCAGCGCAAAAGCGGCGGCTTCCTTCGCTTCCACGGGCAGGGGCGAGGGAAGCCGCGGG
>CAXTSG010000331.1:441-2399 GCA_964246825.1 uncultured Acidobacteriaceae bacterium
TCGCGGGCTATTTCCGCCGCCCGCCCCAACCGGGGGGGGTCCCTCGGGTCCCCGGGGCGGGGGGGGGTTACCCCGCGGGTCTGAAGACAGCAGGATCCGTACCCGGTCCGGAGCAAGCAGGGCTTCAAGCATGCGCATCAGGGTGGCATTCTTCGCGCCGCCGCCGGCCGCAATCAAGTCGAGCCCTGTGCCGGCAAACCGACGCACGGCTAGCGCAATGGAGTGCGCGGTCAGCGCGGTTGCCGTGGCAATCACATCCTGGGGTCGCGCCTCCGTTGTTCGGCAGCTTTGGAGAAAAGCCGCTGTAAACTGCTGCCCGAACTGCTCACGGCCCGCGGAGCGCGGGGGCGGCTGAGTGTAAAAGCGATCGCGGAGACTCGCCCGGAGCACCGGCTCAAGCACCTGCCCGCGCGCCGCGACCGCCCCGCCGCGATCGAAAGCCTTGCCGAAGAACTCCTGCATCAGGGTGTCGATGACCATGTTGCCGGGCCCGGTGTCGAAAGCGATGACCGGTGCCCCGCTGCCGACCGGCGGCACGACGGTAAGATTGCCGATGCCGCCGATATTCTGAAGCACGCGGGTGCGCTTGCGGTCGCGGTAAAGCACCTGGTCCAGCAGCGGGACAAGCGGCGCGCCCTGGCCGCCGACGACCATGTCGGCCGGGCGAAAGTTGGAAATGACCGGCACCCCCGCCGCGCGCGCCAGCAGTGCCATTTCTCCGATCTGCCAGGTACAGGCAAAGCGCGCGCCCGCAAAGGCAGCCGGTGTGCCCTGGTGGTAGATCGTCTGCCCGTGGCAGCCGACAAGATCGACCGGGGCACCGTGGCTGTCGCGCAGCGCGCAGAAAGCCTTGCTGTAGGCAAGACCCAAGCGCCAGTGAAGCCGCGCCAGCTCCGCCGTGCTGGTGTGCCGGGCATCCTGCGCGGCAAGCACGGCTTCGCGCAGCGCCTTGGGGAAGGGAAAGCCGCGGTGCGCGAGCAGCTCGAGCGAAAGCGCACCCGCCCGCGCGCCGCGCTTTGGGCCGATCCGCACCAGGGCGACATCGATGCCGTCGCCGGAGGTGCCGCTCATCAGCCCCGCGACTGTAAGCGGGCGAAGCACTGCCCTCATACGGCTGCCTCCGGCAAGGTTTCCCGCGAGGGCCGCACGGCTTCCAGTTGAGCGGCAAACCCCTCGATATCGCGGCGCAGCTTCCCAATCTGTTCCGGAGTGCTTGTGCGCGGCAGCTGGGTGTCCAGCAGGCGCCGCTTTTCTTCCACCACATGCGCGGCCGCGCGACGGACGCACCGCTCAAACGCCGGCGAGCGCTCCGCTTCGCCGAGCACCGCTTCATACGCCCGAAAAATCAGCGCGGGCTCCTTGCAGACTTCCAGAAGATCGACCCCGGCCAGCACCGCGCCCACAGCCGCGTCCTCCAGGCTCATCCGGCTCAGCAAACCGCCCATTTCCATGTCATCCGTAAGGATCAACCCCCGGTAGCCGAGTTGTTTTCGCAGCACCTCTGCAATCCAGAAAGGCGACGCAGAGGCCGGCTGCCGGCCCCCCTCTCGCACGCGCGGGTACACGGCATGCCCCGCCATAACGATCGGCAGCAGCGGCAGGAGCCGCCGGTAAGGTGCGATGTCCTCCCCCCACAACTGGTTCCAGCTTCGCTGAATGCGCGGCGTTTTCTGGTGGGAGTCCAGCGTGCCCCCGCCCAGGCCGGGAAAGTGCTTGCCGCAGCCTAAAACCCGCTCGCCGCGCAGCGCCCGGAGAAACGGTTCCCCGTAGCGCACCACCGCTTCCGCGTTCGCGCCGGCGGGGCGGGTTCGCAGCACGGGGGCCGACGCCGGCAGCCCGAGGTCGAGCACCGGCGCAAACGGCGTGTTGAAGCCCAGGAGCCGGCAGGCCCGGCCGATCAGCTGCCCATGCCTGGCTCCGCCGCCCGCTGCCGCGGCCAGCGCGGGCGAGGGCATGGG
>CAXTSG010000332.1:0-2013 GCA_964246825.1 uncultured Acidobacteriaceae bacterium
CAGGTAGCGCGTGCCGCGCAGGTCGCCCTCGCCTTCTTCGCCGACATTGCCGATGAACAGCACACGGCACGAGGGCTCAATGCCCGCTTGCCGCAGCGCGGCGGCCACGGCCAGCAGCGCCGCCAGGCCGGCGCCGTTGTCGCAGGCGCCGGGCGCCTGAAGCCGCGTGCCGGAGACTGTCGGCTCCAGAGGTGTTTCCGGCGGAAACACGGTATCGATATGCGCGGAAAGGAGAACGACGGATGGACGCTCTTCGATGCTCTCCGCGCGCGGCAGCTCGCCCAGTACATTGCCGGCCTCATCGCGGTAGACCGCGAGGAGGCCGAGCTCCCGGAAGCGCTCCTCCAGCCACCCGGCCCGCGGCCCTTCCGCAAACGGCGGCGCGGGGATGGCGACGCACTCGCTTTGCCAGCGCATGATTTGCTGCTCATGGAGGTGCAGCCAGCGCAGTGCGGCATGAACTGCCCGCTGCGAAGCAATCTGCCCGATGTGCGCGAAGGCTGAAGCGGGAACGCTCATGGCTCCCTCAGCGTAGCATCGGAGGCGGGGTACTCCACCGAGTGAAGCCATAGCCCGTTTGCGGGGGCGGTCGGGCCGGCGGCGGAGCGGTCCCGCGCCTGCAAAATCTCCCGGATGGACTCCGGCGCGAGCCGGCCGCGGCCGACTTCCAGAAAAGTGCCGACCAGGTTGCGGACCATGTGGTGCAGAAAGCCCGAACCCCGGACCCGGTAGACGAGCTCCTCCGGCGCGGCGCGGCTCCAATCGGAAGCAAAGATCGTGCGCACCGTCGGGCATTCGGCTTCGTTTCCGCCGCGAGCAGTGCTATCCGGGTCCCGCGCCTGGAACGAGCGGAAGTCATGCGTACCGACCACGGCCGCGGCCGCGGCCCGGAGCTTCTCCAGGGAAAGCGCATAGGTGAAATGGCAGACATAGGGCGCAT
The DNA here is from genome assembly GCA_964246825.1 of uncultured Acidobacteriaceae bacterium. Taxonomy (GTDB): domain Bacteria; phylum Acidobacteriota; class Terriglobia; order Terriglobales; family Acidobacteriaceae; genus EB88. Next base: position 941 of record CAXTSG010000332.1, read on the forward strand.
GCCAGGGCAGGCAAAGCGGCTGCTGCGAGACCCGGTACTCGTAGGTTTTGGCGACGGTGCTGTGCCTGGCGTGGAACGCCGGAGAAGCGTGCTCGGCTGCGAGCACCCGTACCGCAGGCGGCAGGGTGTAGTTGAGCGCGCGCCGGAGATTTGCGGGCGGAATCGGCGTTCGGAGCCGAACCGAGGCGACTTGACCCAGCGCATGCACTCCCGCGTCCGTGCGGCCGGAGCCCTGCGGCAGCGTCTGCTCGCCGGTCACGCGCTCAAGGGCCCGGGCCAGCTCGCCCTGCACCGTCGGCCGGCCGGGCTGCACCTGCCAGCCGTAAAAGGGCGCGCCGTCATAGCAGAGCGTGAGCTTCCAGGTCCTCTCCGCCGCGGACGTTACCATGGGTTGAGCCTACCGGAATCTGAGCCGAATCCCCCCGCGGCCGCATCTTCTCGCTACGTTATACTCGCGTGGAGTTTCGAGCCGCGGGCGGTTAAACCTCTTAAACAGCGTGGAAAAGGATTCGGATGCACCAGGGCAGGACGGGCTTCGCACAGCAAACAGCACTTTTCTCATCTCGCCGCCTGCGGGCCATTGCCTTGACTTCCTTATTCATGCCCCAGCTGTTGCCGGCCCAGGCCCAACCGAAAGGGCAAACACCCCCGGCCAGCCCCAGCATCAGCAAAACCGTTACCGCCACTGACGGCGGGCTGCCCACGGAGCCGAGGGTCAACTCCACGCAGCCCTTGTTTATGCGGCCCGGCGCGCGTGACTTCGCCCGTCCGCGCGGCTATTTTCCAAATCCTATCGCTCCTTATACCGCGACCACAGCCGCGCCCGCGCGCTTTACCAACTCACCCCGGCTCAACGACCTGGTCAGAAACGGCCGCATTTACCTGAGCCTGAGCGACGCGGTGGTGCTGACGCTTGAAAACAACTTCGACATCGCCATTCAGCGTTACAACCTCGACATTGCCGATACCGATCTCTTGCGCGCCCATTCCGGGGCTACCTTGCTCGGCGTCAACGCGGGCCTGGTCACGGGCACCATCGGCGGCGCAACCACATCGCTCAGCTCGGGGGGCGG
>CAXTSG010000332.1:2023-2397 GCA_964246825.1 uncultured Acidobacteriaceae bacterium
CGTGGCTGTGGGAATGCTGGTCCTGGGCGGCGCCTCGGGGGGCGGCCCGGGCGGCACCAGCGTCAGCTCGGGCGGCGCGGCGGCAGGTGCCAGCGGCCTGGCGCTCACCACCAACCAGGGCGGTACGCTGCCCGAGCCGCTCGACCCCGTCGTGACCGGCACGATCGAGCTCCAGCGCGAAAACACCCCGGAGCTCAACACGCTATTTACCGGTACTTCGCGGCTCAACGAAAACCTGAATCAGTACAACTTCACCTACACACAGGGTTTTGAAACCGGTACGCTCGCGCAGTTCACCTGGAACAACAGCTACATCACCGAAGACAGCCCGCTGCAAGGCTACAGCCCGGCCACGCAAAGCACGATCAACATCC
>CAXTSG010000333.1:0-2366 GCA_964246825.1 uncultured Acidobacteriaceae bacterium
TCGGCTTTGCCCCGGAAAAGCTCGTCGTCTTCCAGACGAATTTGAAAGGCGAGCGCTATGCACCGACTCTTGCTACTGAGCACTTTGTCACGACGGTGCTTTCCGGCCTCAGTAGAGCGCCGGGAGTGAGCAACGCGGCAGCTATCAACGGCCTGCCGCTCGACGGCGGTCTGAATGAACACGGCTACCCGGACGCGCGCAGCCAGTTAAGGCAGATCATCGACTTCCGTGCGATCACGCCCGGCTACTTTCACACGATGCAGCTGCCGCTGCTCGCCGGGCGTGACCTCGCCGCAAGCGATGGTCCGACAACACTGCCCTCAGTCGTCATCAGCGCGGCCGCAGCACGGCGTTGGTGGCCCGGCAGGTCGCCTCTCGGCAGTTCAGTCCACACGGGCGATGGAGAATGGCGCATCGTCGGCATTGTCGCCGATGCACCCAGCAACTCTCTGGCGGACGAGCCTCCGACTCTCATCTATGCGCCCATCGCGCAGCTTCCCGATGGGGTGATGAAGATGCTAAACAGCTGGTTCCCGACCAGCTTCGCCGTGCGGCTTGCTGCGAACCTCGATGCCGGACCCATCGTGCGAAAAGCCGTAGCTACAGCTGACCCGGAGATTCCTGTCGCCAAACTCACAACGATGCAGCAGGTCATCGACGATTCTGTAGCCGCGCCAAGATTCTTCACGGAGCTCGCTGAAGGTTTCGCCGGCTTTGGTGTCCTGCTTACCGCAATCGGCTTGTTCGGGCTGCTCAGCTACCAGGTGGGGCAGCGCACACGCGAAATCGGCATCCGGATGGCGCTCGGTGCCGGTCGCGGCCTCATCCTGCGCTCAGTCATGGCCGGGAGCGCAGCGCTGGCGCTTGCGGGCGCGACGATAGGCGGCGGCGCAGCGCTCCTCCTAGGGCCTTTGCTCAGCCGCTGGATCGCGGAAAACGTGATCGGGGCTGAAGCTCCGGAGCCGCACCTCTTCTTCAGCAGCACTGCCGCCATCGCCTCTGCAATTGCACTTCTTTTCCTTACCTGCCTTGCGGCAACCCTGCTGCCCGCACGCAAAGCGGCGCAGGTGGAACCGATGGAAGCGCTCCGAGCCGAATAGAAAGTGAGAAAAACGATGATTGACCTCAAGCACCTCGAACGCAGCTACAAAGCAGGCGCGGCGCAGACCTTTGTGCTGCGCAACATCCATCTCACCATCCGCGAAGGCGACTTCGTCACCATCATGGGCCCTTCAGGCGCGGGCAAGTCTTCGCTTCTAAACGTGCTGGCGCTGCTGGATGACGAGTGGCGCGGCGAGTATCACTTTGAAGGCACAGCCGTCCACACGCTCGGGCGCAAGCAGCGGGCGGAGCTGGCGCGGCGGCGCATCGGCATGGTGTTCCAGAGCTACCACCTGCTCGACGACCTCACGGTAGCCGAGAACATCGACCTGCCGCTTTCCTACAAAGACCTGCCGCGCTCGCAGCGGCAGGCCATGGTCGCCGATACGCTCGACCGCTTCCGCATCGTCGGCAAAAAAGACCTGTACCCGAGCCAGCTTTCCGGCGGGCAGCAGCAGCTGGTCGGCATCGCCCGCGCAGTCATCCATGCGCCCGCGCTGCTGCTTGCCGATGAGCCGACCGGCAACCTCCACTCGGCGCAGGCGGCCGAGATCATGGAGATGTTCCGCACGCTGAACGAGGGCGGAACGACCGTGGTGCAGGTGACGCACTCGGAGCTGAACGCGACCTACGGGCGGCGCATCCTGGAGCTGCGCGACGGCTGGCTGATGCGCGACACGGCCTCGGTGCCGGCGGGCGCGGGGGTGCATGCCTCGTGAGGATGACGCTCTTCATTTGCCATGCAACTCTCGCCGTTCGTCGCAATTCGCTGAAGATGCAGCGGACCACCCGTTCGCGCGGTTCTGCTCGCCGCATGGCTGCCGTGCTTGGTGCCGCCTTGCACGCCGTAGGGCTCACGGCGCAAGCGCCTGCCCCGCAAACACAACCCGGCGCGCCCAGCCCTGCCGTACAAAACAGGGATGTACGCCTGGCGGGCGCGCAAACCACGGGCGTGCCCGCTTTGCGGCTTGACCTGCCGCGCTCCCGCAACCCGCTTGATACCTATCTGCCGACCCTGGTTCCGCAGGCGAGCCTCCTCAACTCGCCGCGCATTGATGAGCTGATCCACGACGGCAAGCTGTACCTGTCGCTCGACGACGCCATCCTGCTGGCGCTTGAAAATAACCTCGACATCGCGATCGCGCGCTACAACCTGCCCATTGCCGAAGCTGACATCGAGCGCACCAAGGCAGGCGCGGCCTTTCGCGGCGTGAATACCGGCATTGTGCAGAACACCCCCGGAGGCGGAGTGGGCGGTCTGGGCT
>CAXTSG010000334.1:0-2352 GCA_964246825.1 uncultured Acidobacteriaceae bacterium
GCTTATTCCAGATGAGTTCGAGGACGACCCTTGCCCTGCGCGGCAGGGTTCCGCTCCGCCCTCGGCAGGCCGCCGCGCCGTCCCTGCGCGCTTTCTACCAAGGCCCGAATGCCCGCGGCGCAGGTACGCATGGAAAAGCGCCGGTCAAAGGAGGTTTGTGTTTGTTTCGCCATGGCTGCACGATCGTTTTCGGAAAGCGCCAACCAGCGCTCAATAAGCCGCGATGTGCCGGCTTCGTTGTCTTCTTCCACAAAACCTGTGCTGTCTTCCACTATGTAGTGCCAAATGTTGATCTTGTTGGAAATCAGTACTGGCAGCCCGCAGGCAATCGCTTCCGCGATCACGATGCCGAAGTTCTCCTGATGCGACGGCAGGATAAAAGCCTCGGCTGCGTGAAAAGCGCCCCACTTCACATCGCCTTCCAGCATGCCCGGCCAGTGAATACGCTCGGCAACGCCGCGCTCGCGGGCCAGGTTCTCAAGAGCAGCCCGCAATCCTTCCTGATCCGGCCCGGCCAGAACCAGATGCAGCTCCGGCACAGCAGCCGCTGCCTGCGAAAAAGCCTTGATGAGCAGATCGCAGCCTTTTTTCTCGTGGATGCGGCTGAGAAACAAAAGAAAGCGCCGCCCGGCCAGAGCCGGAAAACGTGCGAGAAAAATGGCGCGCTGCTCCGCCGGGTCGCCGGAAGGACGCGTTGTGCCGAGCGGCACTACGGCACTCTGCCAGCGATGCGGCCAAAAGGTCGGGGCCAGCCTTTGTTCAGCTTCTGTGGTAAACACCACGCGCTCGGCGTCGCGGAGCACCCGGTACTCGGCAAGCAGCCAGAACATCTGTTTCTTCCAGTGCTTAAGCGGGTAGCGCTCCCGGAACCAGGGATCAAGCATGCCGTGCGGAAAAACAAGATACGGAACGCCCGAGGCGCGGGCGCACTCACGAACGGCTATTCCCGGATGGGACCATAGCCCGTCTACCACAAGAGCGTCATACTCGGCGGCATGGCGCCGGAGCCAGTCGTGCAAAGCCCGGCTATAGCCGAACTTCGAAGGCGTCGGCCCAAGGGCATGAATGAGGAAGGGATAGCGCGGAAGGTACGGTGCATCCGGCGCGTCCAGAGAAAGCACTTCCAGCTGTACCCCAACCTCCCGGTAGCCGCCGGCAAGCTGGAGCAGGTGCTCCTGCGGTCCGCCGCTGGCCGGAGACATATCGTGGATGACATGGAGCAAACGCATTGGGGCTGGAGACACACGGACCTTGAGCAGAGATTTCTACTGGAAGTGCTTCCACAGAATACTCAGTCTATGCAAAATCTGCATGAAAGACTGCCTCACGCTGAGGCAGGTACCCGGCTTTAAGCACAAAGGCGGCGCGTATGCGCCGCGATGACAAGATCTTCTTCCGCTGCAAGAACGCGGATCGGCACCTTGCTTTGCGCCGCATGGATGGCATCTGCATGCCTGCTGTTTGCTTCGCTATCCAGCCGAAAACCATAGGGGGTCAGCTTTTGAACCACAGCGGCCCGCAGCGCGGCGCTATGCTCGCCAATGCCGCCGGCAAACACAAGAAGGTCGAGGCCATGGAGTGAAATCACAAGCCCGGAAATCGCTTTCGCAACGGAAACAGCAAAACTGTCAAAAGCGAGCGCGGCCCGCGAGCGCGCCTCAGCACTTGCTCCCGGGTCGCTGATGGTTTGTTGGAGCTGCTGCATGTCCCCGGTGCCGCCGGAAAGCGCCGTGAGCCCCGCATCGTGATTCAGCATCTGCTCTAGCGCATCCAGGGAAAGGCGGCCGGCCCGGGCCAGGAACAGGAGCACCCCGGGGTCAAGGTCGCCGGTCCGCGTGGCCATCACAACGCCGCCGGCCGGGGTAAGCCCCATCGTGGTATCGACTGATTTGCCGCGAAGCACGGCGCACAAACTGGAACCGCTGCCCAGATGCGCCAGAATGATGCGCTCCGCAAGGGGCGGCTCCCCGCGAAGCTGCGCCACCAGCGATTCATACGAGAGCCCATGGAAGCCGTAGCGTTCCACGCCTTCGGCGGCATACTCGACGGGTACAGGCAGGCTTTTGGCAACCAGCGGCATCGTTTGGTGGAACGCTGTATCAAAACACACGGCCTGCCGCGCTTCCGGGTACCGTCTCTCCGCCTCTGCGATGAGCCGGAGAGACGCCGGCAGGTGCAGCGGCGCGAAATGGATGGAGCCTTGAAGAGTATGCAGCACCTCCCTTGTTAACAGCGTGTGCTCCCGCAGGCGGGACCCGCCGTGAACGATGCGATGGCCGACAGCATATGGCGGGAAGTCCCCGGCATGCTCCAACAGAGCATCGGCCACGGCGTTAAGTGCTTCTTCCTGGG
>CAXTSG010000335.1:0-2316 GCA_964246825.1 uncultured Acidobacteriaceae bacterium
GGCACGGCGACCCCGCTCGCGCCCGGCGCGATGCGCCCGCGGGGGGCCGCCGCGTTCGCCGCCGCCCACGGAGCCCTGCTGCAAAGTGCCACGCGCGACCGCTTTCACCAGCCGTATCGGGCCGAGGCCTGCCCTTTGCTGCCGCGCCTGCTGCCGCTTGCCGGTATCGACGGTATTTTGAGCGTGACGCTGAGCGGTGCCGGCTCCGGCATCCTCCTGCTCTTGGAAAGCGAGGAGGCCGTGCCGGAAGCAAAGGCCCGTGCCGCGGCGCTTGCGGCTGACGGTGCGGGCGGCCCGCTTCCCATCGCCGAGCTGCTTTCCTGCGCGCTGAGCGATGTTCCGGCGCAGCTTATGGTCCGCGATCCCGGAAGAACTACCACAAAGGTGTAAGTCCTGACTGTTGCAGCAGAAAAAAGTAGGAAACATTACCGAAGTTTTCTTTACTCTTGTCGGGCTCCATCCTATGTTGATGGCTGTGGGCAGCTCTGGGGGAGGGCTGCTCCCGCGCCCGTGGCTTGTGGAGCACGGGCACTTTGCTTTTTGCACCCATGGCGCTGTCTGCGACGAATCGAGCCTGGGAAGCATCTCTATGAAGGTAGGAAGTAAAGATTTGGCAGCAGGAACAGTGCAATCAGTAAATTGCGGTGCGAGGCAAGGGGAGAGTGGATATGGCGGGCACAAGCGTACAGGAAGTGAACGACAGCAGCTTTGACAAGGAAGTTCTTCAATCTCAGCAGCCGGTGCTGGTTGATTTTTGGGCGGCCTGGTGCGGCCCGTGCAAAGCGCTTGCGCCGATTGTCGATGAAGTAGCGTCGGAGTTTAACGGCAGGCTGAAGGTGATGAAGATGGATGTGGACCGGAACTCCGCCACGCCGGGCCGCTACGGCATCCGGGGTATCCCGGCGCTGCTTATCTTCAAGGATGGCAAGCTGGCGGACCAGATTGTCGGCTATGTGCCTAAGGACACGATCTCGCAAACCGTGACCAAGGTGATCGCTTCGTAGACTTTTAACAAACGCGCAAGCAGACAAAAGCCCGGCATTTGTCCGGGCTTTTGTCTGCTCCCAGGCGGCCTAGCTGTAGCGCCGCAGCATGCCCAACACGCGGCCTTGTACCTCAACCTCTCGCGCCGGAACATAGATGGGTGCCATCTCCGCATTGGAAGGCTGGAGGCGCACCGTGCTGCCTTCCACATAGAAGCGCTTCAAGGTTGTTTCCGAGCCGCGCACCAGCGCGACCACAATCTCGCCGTCGCGCGCGGCGCGGGTCCGCTCCACCAGAACAAAATCGCCGTTGACAATATGTTCGTCGCGCATGGAGTCCCCGCTTACTTCCAGCGCAAAAACCTCTTTGTTGCCCGTAATGTCCGAGAGTGAAATCGATTCGCTCGTCTGTACCGCTTCCACGGGGAGGCCGGCGACGATGCGGCCCATCAAGGGCAGCCGTTCCCGAGAGGGTGGAACGCGGTGGGAACTCTCCTGCGGCAGCACATCGATAGAACGGCTACGATTATGTCCGCGCTGAAGCACACCCTTGGTTTGAAGATTGGTGACATGCTTGTGCACGGTCGCCAGAGAGCGCAGGCTCAACCCGCGGGCAATCTCCTCAAAGGAGGGCGAGTACCCGTGCCGCTCCACAAAACCGCCAATAAAATCGAGAACTTCCTTTTGTCTGCGCGTCACTGCCATAGCGTTTCATTATGAGCGAATAAAAGGCGAATCGCAAGGGGCAACATCTTTTATCTCCTGCTTCCATGCAATGTGTCCTTGCCGACGGCGGCGTCAAGCTGAAATTCGGCTTAAGCCCGGCGGTTTCCCGAAGCGGGAAAAAGGCGCGGCTGTGTTTCGGAACGGAAAACGCCGCGCGGAGCTTGCGTGGAAACAAGGGCTGGAAGAGCGAAAAGTTTCTTACTGTGGTTCTCACAGAGGGAAGCAGACATGCACATTTTGATTGTGGAACAAGATCCGGCCCTAGGCGCGTTGTTGCAGCGGAGCCTCCGCCCGGAGTCGACGAGCGTAGAGCTTGCCGTCGATGTGGAAGGCGGCCTCCTTCAGATGGTGGGCCGGGTGCCGGATCTGCTGCTCCTGGACAGCGCGCTTGCCCTTCAGGAGGAAAGCTCCATGCTCGCCGCGGTTCGGGAGTTTGCTCCCCTGTGCGTGGTGCTGGTGCTGCTGCATGCGCCTGAAGATCGCGCCGCCTGCCTGGAAGAGGGCGCGGACGACTGCATCACGCGGCCGTTGTCGCTGCGCGAGCTGCGGGCCCGGGGGGCCGCCCCACGGGGGGGGGGGCGCCATGAAAAGGAAAAGAAGGGGAGAC
>CAXTSG010000336.1:0-826 GCA_964246825.1 uncultured Acidobacteriaceae bacterium
GGGCACTCCGTCTTGCACGCCTTGCAGCTCAAACAAAGGTCCAGCGCTTCCTTCCCGTCCCGGTTGGCCCCGCCCTGCCCCAGCACATCGCCCTGCATCAGCTCCCACAGCAGGTGCGCCCGGCCGCGCGTGGAGTGGCGCTCCTCGCCGGTGGCCATATAGCTGGGGCACATGGTGCCGGCATGCTCCTTGCGGCAGGCACCCACGCCCACGCAGCGCAGCGTCGCTTCCCCAAAGGAGCCGTTGTCATTTGCAAAGCTGAAGTATGTGTCGGGGCGGGCCGACTTGTACCCGTCGCCGGTGCGCAGGTTCTCCGTCGGCGAGTACACCGCGACCGGGTCGACCAGCTTGCCGGGATTCATGCGGTTTTCCGGGTCCCACAGCGCCTTGAACTCGCGGAATGCCTCCATGAGGCGAGGCCCGAACATCTTCGGCAGCAGGGTCGCGCGCGACTGCCCATCGCCATGCTCGCCTGAAAGCGACCCGCCGTGCGCGAGCACAATATCCGCCGCTTCGTCGATAAACGCGCGATACTTGTCCAGCCCGGCGGCGGTTTCAAGGTCGAAGTTGATGCGCATATGGACACAGCCCTGCCCGAAATGCCCGTACATGGGGCTGCGATAGCCGTAGCGCGTCATCAGCGTCGTGATCTGCCGCAGGTAGCTTCCCAGCGCGGCGGGCGGCACCGCGGCGTCCTCCCAGCCTTCCCAACTGTGCGGCTCGCCCGGCACAAACACGGTCGCGCCCAGCGCCTGCTCACGCACCCGCCACACGCGCGCGGCCTCCGCGCCCGCAAAGCGCCGCGCTCCCAGCAGCCGCGGCAGCC
>CAXTSG010000336.1:836-2314 GCA_964246825.1 uncultured Acidobacteriaceae bacterium
GCCTTCGGGCAGCAGGCCGATGTCGTCCATTGCCAAATGCTTGCGCCGCATCATGTCTACCAGGAGCCCGTCAAAGCCTTCCAAACCGATCGGCCCGGCTTGGAGCACGCGCGGCACCGCATCCGCCGCGACAAACTGGTCGGTAAACGAGAGCACCACAAGCTGCCGATGCCGCGGGCTCGGCACCAGCCGCAGCGTCGCGCCCAGCACCGCGGCGCAGGTACCCTCGGAGCCGACCAGCGCCCGCGCCACATGGAAGCCGGCTTCCGGCAGCAGCTCATCCAGGTTGTAGCCGGACACGCGGCGGGGAATGCGCGGGAACCGGGCCCGAATCTCGGCAGCATATGCGTCGCGGATTCTTCGCAGACCGGCGTAAATCTGCCCCTTGCGGCCGCCTTCGCCAACGATGGCGGCCAGCTCCGGCTCGGTGGCCGCGCCCACCGTCATCCGCGTGCCGTCGTACAGCAGCAGGTCGAGCGCGTCGATATTGTCGACGGTTTTGCCGCCCATCAAGGCGTGGACGCCGCAGCTGTTGTTGCCGATCATGCCGCCGAGGGTGCAGCGCGAGTGCGTCGCCGGGTCCGGGGCAAAGGTCAGCTCGTGCTGCTCGGCGGCCTCGCGCACGCGGTCGAGCACGACGCCCGGCTCCACGCGAACGGTGCGCGCCGTGGCATCCACCGGGCCGATGCCGCGCATGTACTTGGAGTAGTCAAACACCACCGCCGCGTTGCAGGTTTGCCCCGCCAGGCTGGTGCCCGCGCCGCGCGCCAGCACCGGCGCGCCGTGCTCGCGGCACGCCCGCATTGCCGCCGCGACATCCTCCGCGTCCCGCGGAATCACCAGCCCGATCGGCACCTGCCGGTAGTTGGAAGCATCGGTGGCGTAAAGCGCGCGCGAGCCGTCGTCAAAGCGCACCTCGCCGCGAACCGCGCGGCGCAGCGCTTCGGCAAGCTCCGTGCTCGCGGCAAAGCGCGGCCGGGCTTTCGCGGGCGCGGGTTGCAGGATAGGAAACGCGGGGGCGGCCACGCACTTAGGGTATCAGCGCGGCAGCCGACGATAGGCGAAGTTCAAGCTGCGATGAAAAACGTCATCCTGCAATGAAAAGTGTCTCCTGAGAAGCGTAGCGACGAAGGATATGATTGAGTCGCAGGAAAAGCGAGAAAAGCAGGTCCATCACTCCGTTCAGGATGACGCTTTCCTTGGTGACTGCGTTCTCACACCCCTCTCAGGATGAAGCCTCTTCACACAGTTTGCACGCGCGTTCTAAGGCTTGCTCAGCGCTGGCCGTTGGGCCACTCCTCCACCACGACATCCAGGTCGTTCAGCATGGCCAGCACCGCTTCCAGGTTGCGCCGCATCAGCGGCCGCTCCCGCTTGGGCGTGGCCGGGTCTTCTTCCACGGCGACCACCCGGCCGTAGCTCCAGCTTTCCTGCGGCAGCGCGGCCAGCGCGACTGGGAGATCGATGAAGCGCAGGGT
>CAXTSG010000337.1:0-2311 GCA_964246825.1 uncultured Acidobacteriaceae bacterium
GGCGGAAGGAGCAGGAGTTGCGGAACAGCGCAAATTGGTTCTCGCTGAAACGTCTGGCGAAGCTCAAACTGAAGCAATATCGGTGCCAGAGCAACTAAACGAGCCAACTAATCGATCTGAAGCAATAAGCATCACAAAGGCGCAATCCAACGTTCGCCCTGATCTTGATGAAAAGTGGTTCAATGATGATGGCAGTCTTCGTTGGCCACCTGATAGCGGGGCGGAAACTGGTTGGAAGAGTGCGCCGCTACAGACCGGCGATATTATAGACCGTTATGGTCCGAGCACAGGCCGTTTTAGTTCTCCGGTAAACCAGGCTGAAAATGGTAATTCAGCCAGTGAAATGTATTCCAATCGATCTCTTCCATATGACGAGAGTACAAGCGAGTATCACCAGTACAGGGTAGAGACTGAGATTCCAAACCAACAATCCACAGCTGCTTCCTGGTTTGACCAGCCCGGAGGAGCGCTGCAAAATAAACATGCTTCTATTCAAGATCTTTTGGATAGCGGATTCATAACAGAGGTGACACCATGAACGCCGTTGACCTAGAAAGAGTTTTCATTTCAAACGGAGTACCGCACGCATACTACTCCTTTCGCGGACCCGCAGCAGGAGATTGTTACGTGTTTGAAGCAAGTCAATCAGGTTGGAAGACGTATTATAGCGAGCGCGGTAGCAAATACGACGAACAAACTTATCGAAGCGAAGAAGAAGCTTGCAATGCCATGTTCCTGCTTATTGCAAAAATGGTAGCTAATTCTCAGCATCGACAAATCTCTGCTCTTGGTATGCCTGATATCTAAAATCAGCCTTAAAATTGGTGCTTGGCTACTCGCGCAATGATACACATTCTTAAGCTTTTCATTTCAACCCGGAGCCGCCGGCCGCGCGCACCTGGAACGGCCTCGTCCCGGCGCGCGTGGTGGACCACAACGACCCGAAGAAGATGGGCCGCATCCGGGTGCGGTTCTTCTGGCAGGAGGCGGGCTCGACGCACTGGGCGCGCGCTGCGAGCCCGCACGCGGGCCCGGACCGGGGCTTTCTGTTCTTGCCCGAGGTGGGCGACGAGGTGGCGGTGGCTTTTGAGGACGGGGACCCGGAGCGGCCGGTGATCCTGGGCTCGGTCTGGAACGGGGTGCAGCAGGCTCCGCGCAATGAGCTTCTAGGAGGCGACATCGAAAGCAACGATCTGAAGCGGATCATGACCAAGAGCGGCAACCGCATGCAGTTTGCCGACAAGAAAGGCAAGGAGATGATTATTCTTGCAACACCCACCCATTCTCAGTTCATGATTTCAGAAAACCACGATGTTTCGGGCCGGCCTCTGATTACCCTGAGTACCTCCGGAGACATTGTTCTGAGTGCTCCGGAGGGTAGTATCAGCATGATTGCGAAAACAATGACACGGGAGATTGGTTGATGGCTTATCGTGAATCAGTGTTCGGTTCTTCGGCACCCGGAAGTAAATGGATGGCACGTTCGTTTGGGTTGATTCTTATCGTGTTGATGCTTTCTTTTACCGCATATCAGTTTCTGTCAGGTTATCTCCATGCTCGCTTTGGCAAGGCCAGCGAACGTTCTGCGCTGATCGGTGAGTGGGTCGGAGTCGCACAGCTCCAGCCTTTGGAAGGAACGCACCAGCCGCCCTCCTACGAGCATGGCTCCGGCACGATCAAGCTCTACTTTTAACCTGCGGTGTTTCCTATCTTTCGAAGATCTCCGCGAAAGGAGAGATAACGGACTACACAGGGCGGCCGAAAGGATTAGAGACAATGAACTTCATGACTCCATTTGATCCAGTACAAGGCCACTTTTCGGTTCAAACCACTGGCGCAGATCATGATGACGCGCTTACAGGTGTACTCACTTGCAGGTTTGATCGCGATACGTTAACGATCACCAGTTTTGAGGTGCCGGACATGTTCATCACCGCAGTGTTGCATCCAGGTACAGACCAGGATATGTTTCTTCCCTTGATGATTGAGAATCGCTTTCGCAAAGCCCGCTTTTTCTTCCCTTGCTTGATCGCCGCACCTTAGCAGCGGCTCGGGATGGAGAGGAACTGGGCCGCTGGCTCTGCGGTGCAAGAGCTTATCTGCGGGAAAGCGCGGAGGACCAGGGTATTCTGCTGATCACGGATGGGCCGCTCGCGTCCTTGCTGCGGCCGGAGCTGCTCGCTGAATCTTTGTTTGCTAACTGAGGTGAAGTAAGTTAACTCAGCGCTTCCTCCACCTGACACTGATCTTTGGGTTGACGCCGTGGCGTCCGGCTAAGGTCCTCAGGCTGCTTGACGGACTGCTTTTATCG
>CAXTSG010000338.1:0-2269 GCA_964246825.1 uncultured Acidobacteriaceae bacterium
ATCGTATGCAAACACCCGACATCAACCGCGTGGTCGAACAGCAGTCCTCACTGATCTGGCTTTCCGCCGGCATTATGCTGGCGGCCGTCATGGTGGTCTTTCTCCATGGGGGGCTCACCACGGTCACGAAGTAAACTCAACGGCTTTGGAGCGGCGCGGACACGGACTCAAGCGACTGCCCCGCCGCTTCCACGCCGATCCCCAGCTCGCACAGGGCACCGGCAAGCATCAGCCCGGCCCCAAGCGCATAACCCCAGGCCACATGGCCGCGTGAGCCGGAAGCGATCAGGAAGCCGAAAAACACCGGCGCGGCCACCCCGCCCACCAGAGTACCCAGCGCATAGAAAATGGCGATGGCAAACGCCCGAATTTCCAGCGGAAAGATCTCGCTGACCGTGAGATACGCCGCGCTGGCGGCGGAAGAGGCGACAAAGAAAATAACGCTGAAGCACCCATCGAGGCCGCGCGCGGAAAGCAGCCCGTGGGTAAACGGGTAGATCGTCGCGAGAAGCAGCAGCCCGGAAACGCCGTAGGTGGCGGCGATCATCGGCTTGCGGCCCCACCTGTCAAAGAGCGGCCCCAGCAGCATGGGGCCAAAAAAGCTGCCGACCGCGAACGGCAGCAGGTGCAGCGGCATGCGTGCGTCGGTGACGCCGTAGAAGCGCTTGACGATCAACCCTTAATTAAAAAAGATGGAGTTGAAGAAAAACGACTGCGCCACCATGAGCACCAAGGCCAGCACCGAGCGCATGCGGTGGTTGCCGAGCATGCTGCCGAACACGGCCGAAAGCGGCGTGTAATCCCGGACAGCAAGCCTCAAGGGCTTTTCGGTAAGCGGCGGCAGCTGCCTGCCGCCGGCCGTGGCATGCCGCTCGATTCCATCGACAATACGGTTTGCCTCATCGTCGCGTCCGCGCAGCATCAGCCATCGCGGGCTTTCCGGCACGGCCAGCCGCAGCAGCAGCACGCCGACACCCAGCACCGCCGCGACGGAAAAAGCCAGCCGCCAGCCGAGATTCGGCGCAAAACGGTGCCCGTTCAGCAGCGAAAACGAGGCCAAGGAGCCGATAACGGCGCCCAGCCAGAATGTCGCATTCACGATCAGGTCGATCGTGCCGCGCACCTTGCCGGGGATCAGCTCATCCACGGCGGAGTTGATCGCGGCATATTCACCGCCGATGCCGAAGCCGGTCATCGCGCGGAACAGGGCGAAGCTGGCGAAGTTCCATGAAAGCGCGGTCGCCAGCGTTGCCAGCGAGTAGGTGGCAAGCGTGACCAGGAACAGCTTGCGGCGGCCGAGCCGATCGGTAAGGTAGCCGAAAAAGAGCGCGCCCAGCACCGCGCCCGCCAGGTAGGCCGTGGCACCCGCGGTCACCTGCGGCGCGGTCAGGCCGAGGCCGCTGCGATCCTCCAGGATGCCGGCCAGCGAGCCGGCCAGCGTTACCTGAAGGCCGTCCAGCAGCCAGGAAGTACCAAGCGCGATCACAATGCGCAGGTGCCAGCGGCTCCAGGGCAAGCGGTCCAGGCGGGCCGGGACGTGCGTTTCTATGATCCGTTCAGCGGCCTCGTTGGGAAGGGCGGCCGCCATGTCAATGGCCGTCCTTTGTACCCTGCTTTACTTCTTCCTGCTGCTCCTGCCGCAATGGATTGCCGTCGTCGGTAGCGGTTGATTCTGTTTCCGGCTTTCCGGTACGAATGATGCTGATGGTGCCGACGCGCTCCACAATGGCGTACTTGATGCCCTGAAGATCGCGGATGCCCTTGCTGCGCGCGGTCGCCATGACGTCTTCATCGTCAATGCGCATGCCGTGCATGGCTTCCTCCTGCCATTGGCCTCGGTTGAGCAGTACCAGCGGAACTCCGTCGATAGCGGTGCCGAGCTTGTCGGAGTGGGCGCGGATGCGTGCGGTGATGCGGTGCATCAGGCCGATCGTCAAGATAGCGCACACACAGTTTGTCATCGACTTGTCATCGCCGACCGTGGCCAGGATAATCAAGCCGCCGATCAGGAAGACGATGACGAACTCAAACGGAGTAAGCTGCCCGCCGGGCCTGCGCGAAAGGATCCGCACAATGAAGAGCAGGAAGTAGTAGCCGAAAATGGCGTGCACAATGGTGTACATGGGGCTCCCGACTTTACGGCATGACAAAGACACCGGCGGTAATGGAATCCATCGGTTCCGCAACTTGACCGTCCGGCGCGAGCTTCAGGGTAAAGTGCGACAAACCCGGATCGGCGGGCTGCAAAGCGAACTCCACCGAGTCAGGC
>CAXTSG010000339.1:0-2250 GCA_964246825.1 uncultured Acidobacteriaceae bacterium
CGGGTGACCTGCTCGCGCAGCCCGGGTGTAATGAGGCCGGGAGGCACAGCGGTCTGGAGAAGCCGCCCCGCCGCGGCCGAGCCGGCGCAGGCAACCACGGTGGAGCGGAAGCCGCGCACGGCCAATTGTTCTTCCAGCATGGTAAGAACCTGCTCGGCCCCGCCGACCGCCCGCGGACCCACGGGCGCGAAGGGGTACGCAATGCTGAGTACGCGGAGGCTCATAGGGCGGACAAAGCCTCGCCGGCCAGGCGGCGGAAGTCCGCTCCGGTGATGCCCCATCCGAAACTCTCGTACAGCAGAGGCCCGGTGTGCGGCGGCTCGGTGAAGTTGTAAGCAGGCGCAAGGCGAAAACTTTCCCGCTCCACGCTGAAGTTGGCCAGGATAGCCTGCTGGGTGCGAAAGCAGAGGAGCAGGGCGCGCTTGCGCGCCTGCTCCTCGGGCCCAAGTTCGTGGACGATGGTCGGCGTTGCCGGCGGCAGGAAACGGTCCGTCACCATGCCGTGCTCGCCCGCATGGTAGGAGGGTGCCTCCACGATGACCGGCTTTTGCGCCGGCGGCAGCAGGCGCACCGCCGTGTGCACGGCAAAGGCGCAGCTGTCATGGTCGGGGTGGCCGCCCTCATACGGATGCGTGAGCACGGCCTCCGGCATGAACTGCCCGATCTCGCGCACCAGGGCGCGGGTAAGCGCGGCGAGGTGGAGCATGGCGGCCTTATCCTGCACTTGCCTGCTGAGCATCCGTGCGTTGCCGGTCGGCACCCCGGCCAGGGCGAGCGCGTCGTCCAGCTCCCGCCGGCGGGCATTGCGGTACCCATCCAGGGTGGCGAAGCCGTGCGCCCGCGCGTCCTCGCCGTCAACGGGCGCACCGTCAGTCACGCACAGCAGCAGCGACTCACGGCAGCGCTCCAGCCGCGCGCCCAG
Source organism: uncultured Acidobacteriaceae bacterium (assembly GCA_964246825.1). Lineage (GTDB taxonomy): Bacteria > Acidobacteriota > Terriglobia > Terriglobales > Acidobacteriaceae > EB88. The sequence continues at coordinate 923 of CAXTSG010000339.1, forward strand.
GGCGAGCACCTCGTCGTCCGGGTGCGCGAGCACGACCAGAATCCGGGGCAAAGGCAGTGCTGCCCCGCGGGGAGCGGCAACCCGCGCCAGTATCTCCTCGTTCCTCTCCATCTGAGCCTCAAAAATGAAAGATAAGGTCTGACGCCGCGGTGAACTGGTTGACCGCGGTGCCGTTACCGTAGCTGCGGCGGTCCCAGGCGTGGTCCAGGCGAATCTCCGGGCGCAGCTGCACGGTCGAGCCGAACCAGTGATTCCAGTCCAGAGTGTTTTCCGAGTAGCGTGTCCGGTAGCCGGTGCGCTGGCCTTTTTTGTCGTTCAGGAAGTCGGTGCGGAACGACAGGTAATCGTGCGGGGTGAGCTCTTTCTGCACGTAGTTCACGACGGCGTACTCGGGCGCGGTGCAGCGGGTGTTGCCGGCGCGGCAGTATGCGCCGTCCGTGCCTTTCTCAGGAGCGATCGGGCCGCCGACCGCGGGCACATCGCGCTGGTACATGAACCAGCTCTCGGTTGCCATGTGCCAGGTTTTTGAAAACTTGTGGTACCAGGTCAGGTCGTATTGCTGGAGATTGTTGAAGGCATAGACGGCGTCGTTGATGCCATTGGCGCAGCCGTACAGGTTGTCATTCACCGACCTGGTGGTATAGCTGATACAAACCGTGCCGGAAGGCTTGGCGTCGGGCGTCCAGGGGGCGACGTCGTGCGAGGCGGTGATGCCGAACTGGGCGAGCCACCGGTCGGAAAACTTGATGGTGACAAGCGCGCCGGTGTCGGTAAACGGGTCGATTGCATAAAGCAGCGAGTGCGAAAACATATAGTTGTTCGGTGAAAGCTGCGCCTCGATGCCGGGGATGGAGATAAAGCGGCCGACGCGCAGGTTCATGCCCTGCGCGACATGCGGGAAGTAAACATCGACGTACTCAAGCACCGGGTCAAAGCCGTACTGGTGGTGGTCATCGACAAATTGCGAGGATGAATAGCCTTTGTCGATGGTGTAGCGGTAGTCGGTGCCGTAAAAGGCCGTCAGGTGAAAGCCCCAGTCGATGTGCGCCTGCTGCACGGTGTTCGGCAGCCGCTCGACGTAGATTACGGCCTGGTTCAGCTCGACGCGATTCGGGTAGGCGTCGTTGGCTTCGGGCGAGTTGGAGCCGGATGAGGTGCTGCCGTTCACGGTCGGGTCGACCCAGCCATAGAGCTTGGGGCGCGAGCGAGCGCCGTTGAGCGCGGTCATCAAAGGGTAGCTCTGCGTATCGGGCTCGCCGAGCACGGGTGAGCCGCCGTAGGACCAATCCGCGTTCGGAAAGGGCGGCGAGTCGAGCGGGGAAGGGGCG
>CAXTSG010000340.1:0-2245 GCA_964246825.1 uncultured Acidobacteriaceae bacterium
CTGCTCTTCCATGAAGTCGGTGATGTAGAGGAAGGCGTCGCGCTCGAGGCCGATGTCTACAAAGCTGGACTGCATGCCCGGAAGGACGCGGGTAACGCGGCCGTTATAGATGGAGCCGGCGAGCGTGTACTCGTTTTCACGCTCGTAGTAGATTTCCGCGAGCTGATCATCCTCCAAAATCGCCAGCCGTGTTTCATGCGGCGTGGTGGAGATACAGATTTCCTTTGCCATGGTGCCTCTTTCTGGTGAGGCAGACGGGCAAGCCGAGGGGCGGGCAGAGCCATGTCAAGAAATGGAGGGAAAACCGATCGACAAAGAGAGGTACCAGGGCTCCCGCAGCCCGCGCGCAAGGCGCACCGCGGCCGGAGACGGTAAAACTTCCATGCGAATGGATTCTGATTCCAACGAGAGCGTGTGAGGCTGGTGACCGCTTCAACCGGCACGGATGCAGGTGGGGCCGTTTCCCATCCTCTTGCGCTCATTCGGAGATGTCCTGCCCGGCCGGGGCCTGTTGGGTCCGCCTGACCGGTTCTGATTCTATTTGTTCCAATGCTGTAGCAGCCTTGCTGCCGTTTCGGGCAGCTTCAACAAATCCCGCGGTCGATGCGGTTCCCACCGAGCCGACCAGTACTCCGCTTTCCCTAATTGACAAAGCGGTTCATGCGCACGTTCATGACCATGCCGAGCGCCAGAAACGTGAATAAAACGGAAGACCCGCCATAGCTCATCAATGGAAGAGGAATACCTGTTACCGGCATAAAGCCGATGACCATCCCGACATTGACGGCTATTTGAAAAATCAGCACGGCGACCACGCCCATCACCAACAGGGTTCCGGACAGGTCGGCAGCGGTTTGAGCGTTTGCAATCAAACGCATCAATATGAAGAAGTATAGCAGCAGCACCGCGACCGCGCCGAGGAAGCCGTGCTCCTCGCTGAAGGCGGCGAAAATGAAGTCGGTGTACGGAATCGGCAGAAAATCGCCCTGAGTCTGCGTTCCCTTAGCGATGCCGCGGCCGAGGATGCCGCCGTCGCCGACGGCGATGAGTGATTGGCGGATTTGGTAGCCGGATCCGCGCGGGTCGTCGTCGGGATTGATGAAGCTGGTGAGCCGGGCCTTCTGGTACGGCTTGAGCACTTTGCCGCTGGACCAGACGCCGCCGATGAGCGTAAGGCCGACCAGGGCCAGGATGCCGGCTTTTTGCCATGAGATACCGCCCAGAAACAGCCCCACCAGCAGGATGGGCGAGTAGGTGAGCGCCGTGCCCAGGTCGGGCTGCTTGAGCACGAGCAGCATGGGCACGGCCACCATCGCGATGCCCTTGCCGATGTCGGCCCAGGTCATCTCCTTGCCGACCAGCTGCGCGAAGTAGCGTGCCACCGCCACGATGAGCACGATCTTGACCCACTCGGACGGTTGAAAGTGGATGCCGCCGACTGAAATCCAGCGACGGCCGCCCAGCACTTTCTTGCCGACCAGCAGCACGGCCACAAGCGAAAAGAGGCAAAAGCCGTAAATCCAGGGGATGGCGTCGAGAAGGACGTGGTAGTCAATGCGGCTGATGATAAACATGGCCGCGAGCCCGCCCACAAGCCAAAGCACCTGCATCTTCTCAAAGCCGACGAACTTGGTGTGAAGGGTGGCGGAGTAGATTTCCAGAACGGACAGGGCGGAAAGCAGCAGCACAAAGCCGAGCAGCGTCCAGTCGAAGTCGCGGAAGGAGAACAGGCGGCCTTTCATTGCGTGCCGGCCTTTCCATCGCGCCTGGGTGCGTAGCCGGCGAGCACGGCCGCGGGGGCAGCGGTGCGCTCCCGGGCGGGGGCCGGGCGGACCGGCAGGAAGAAGTGGCCGCCGCCGATGCTTGCCGTGGGTGTGCCGGGAGCAGGGGCGTGCGGTTTTGTCTGAGTCGGAGCACCGGAGAGCGGCCGCTTGGCCGGTCCGTCGCCGTCGCCGGGCGCGGAATACACCGCGCCGACCTCCATCCGCGCCTGCTGCTGAGGAGGCGAAGCCTGTAGGTTGTGCTCAAGGCGGCGCTGCTTGTCGACAAAGGTTTCGATGACCTGAGCGGCCAGATGCGCGGAGCCCGCGCCCCAGCCGCCGTGCTCCCACAGCACCGCGACCACGATGTCCGGGTTGCGCCGGGGGGCCACGCCGACAAACCAGGCGTTGGCGCGGCCGCTTTTATCCTTGGAAACGCTTTTCGCGCCGAACTCGTAACCATCGGCAAGAGTGAAAGCGTGGCG
>CAXTSG010000341.1:0-1436 GCA_964246825.1 uncultured Acidobacteriaceae bacterium
GGTGTTGAACGAGGTCTACGACCTGTTTATCGACCTGGATGCGGCGGAAGACCAGCTTAACTTTCCTGTGCTGTACACGAACGGCAAGCTCGGGCTTGCTTCCGATTCAGCCGAAAAGCTGGGCGAAAATCTCCAGCCGCTGTTTGAAACCATTATTACGACCGCCCCGCCCGCGCCCGGCGACAAGAACGGCCCGCTGCAAATCCTGGTCACCAATCTCGACTACTCCGACTACCTGGGCCGCCTTGCCATCGCGCGCGTCTTCAACGGCACGCTCAAGACCGGCGATGAAGTGCTGGTGTCGAAGCGCGACCTGTCGCTCGAAAAGGTCAAGATCACGAAGCTCTTCACCTTCTCGGGCCTGAAGCGCGTCGACACCGACCAGACCGAACTCGGCGACATCATCGCCGTGGCCGGCATCCCGGGCATCACCATCGGCGAGTCGTTCGTCTCGGTCGAGGAACCGAAGCCGCTGCCGCTCATCGTCATTGACGAGCCGACCATCGCCATGCAGATGTCGGTCAACAATTCACCCATGGCCGGGCGCGAAGGCCAGTTCGTCACCTCGCGCAATATCCGTGAGCGGCTTGACAAGGAACTGCTGACCAATGTTTCCATCCGCGTGGAGGACACCGGCTCGCCCGAGACCTTCAAAATCCTGGGCCGCGGCGAGCTACAGCTTTCCATCCTGTTGGAGATGATGCGCCGCGAAGGCTTCGAGATGATGGTCGGCCGTCCGGAAATCGTCACCAAGCGCGTCGATGGGCACCTGATGGAGCCGGTCGAGTACCTCACGATCGACATCCCCGACAACTTTGTCGGCACGGTGATTGAACGGCTAGGGCCGCGCAAGGGCGAGATGGTCAAGATGGCCTCGCACGGCTACGGACGCACCCGGCTTGAGTTCAAGGTGCCCTCGCGCGGGCTCATCGGCCTCCGCTCGGAGATGCTGACGGAAACCCGCGGCACCATCATCATGAACTCGATTTTCGACGGCTACATGCCGTACCAGGGCGAGATTCCGCAGCGGCCTTCGGGCGCGCTCATCTCTGACCGCTCCGGCCCAACCACCACCTATGCGCTCAACGGTCTTCAGGACCGCGGCGTCCTGTTCGTTACCTCCGGCGTGGAGGTCTACGAAGGCATGATCGTCGGCGAGCACTCGCGCGACAACGACCTTGACGTGAACGTGGTGCGCGAAAAAAAGCTGACCAACATGCGCGCCTCCTCCGCCGACGACGCCCTGCGCCTCGTCCCGCACAAAGCCATGAACCTGGAGCAGGCCATCGAGTTCATCGCCGAGGATGAGCTGGTCGAGGTCACGCCGAAGTCGCTGCGCCTGCGCAAAAAGGTGCTCCAAGCCAACCGGCGTCCGCGCCGCAATGCGTCGCCCTCGGCCTAGCCTGACAGCATGGCGCAACAGCCGCTGTTTCCTC
>CAXTSG010000341.1:1446-2239 GCA_964246825.1 uncultured Acidobacteriaceae bacterium
CCTTGTGCGCGGAGTGGGGCCGCGCCCGCGGCCCGGCCGCACATTCACTGGATGGCGCGCCTTGAAGCTCTTATTCGCGTTCTGGTGCGGCTGTATCTGGGTCTGCTGGTCATGGCGCTTCCGTGGCTGCAGTTCTGGGCGCAGAACAACTTGTTTACCTATAACTCCGTGCTGTTCCTGCTCGCGCACAACGGTTTTGTCCGCGGCATGGTCTCCGGGTTGGGCCTGCTCAATGTAATCCTGGCCGTGCTGGAAGCGAAGAACGCGCGTGAGCTTTCCTGAGCCGCGCGTGGAGGTAGCGAGAACCACAGCGGCGCTTGCGGCGCTGGAGCCGGCCTGGCGTGCGCTGTGGCGGCAGGACCCGCAGGCGACGCCGTTTCAAAGCCCGGAGTGGCTGCTGCCCTGGTGGAGCCAGTTCGGCCAACCCGATCTTCTTGCCATCACCGTTTACAGCAGCGGCGAGCCGGTTGCCCTGCTGCCGTTTTACATCTATGCCGACCCGGTTTCATGCTCGCGGCAGCTTTTGCTGCTCGGCGCGGGCACCTCGGACTACCTGGACGGCGTGTATGCCCCGGGCTGCACCCCGGCCCACCTTCAGGCCGCCCTGCTTGCGCTGGAAGAGGAGCCGGGCTGGGATGCGCTGGAGCTGCAGCAGATCCGTCCGCACTCGCCGCTGCTTGCCGCCCTTCAGGCAGCGGAGCGCGCCCTCCCGCGCGCGGGCGAGGGCTGCTCGCGCTGCCCGGCCCTGCCCGTGGCGGCGCTGCCGTCCAGGCTGCGGGCCGAGGTGCGCCAC
>CAXTSG010000342.1:0-2235 GCA_964246825.1 uncultured Acidobacteriaceae bacterium
CTCCTTAGACTACAAGCACTTAGACTTACGCCTTCATCCTGAACTTTATCCTGTCGGGGTCGGCGAGCAGGGCGTTCTGCTGGTCGAGCCGTACAAGGGTGAAATCCTGCCCCACTGGCGGTTCGCGACCCCGGACGCCGCCCGTGAGTCTTCCGAAGCCATCACGAAAATGTTCCACGCCTACAAAGCCGCCGGAGACTTTGTCGGCATGGACATGGCCCGGAAGTTTTTGCAAATGGGCATGACCCGTTCCCGCCGCTACGCCAACCACAAAGGCGGCAAAAAGTACGACGGTCCCGTGCCGGAAGACAAGCGCGGCCAAAGCGGGGCGCATGGCCGCGAGACACTTCCCTACACAAGCGACCCGATCAAAGCCCAGTCGGCGGCGATCTTCCGGGCCGCCTGGGAAGCCGCCAAAACCGACCCTGACTACCTGCGGCTGATGCAGGAACATAAAGCAAAGTACGGCTAACGGCTTGACAACTTTGCGCCGATATGTCAAGATAGACGTGTACGCTTTGCTGGACGGCACACAGCAAAAAGAAGGGAACCGCCTGCCAGCGGCCCCCTTCTTCTTAGCGGTTCTTAAAAGCCGAGGCTCTTAAGAGTCCGCAAAATCGCCGCGATTGTTGTTGCAACCGCTGCGATAGTCTGCGCGATGGGTCGGGCCAGCCTAAAGGCCCGTCGCACATTCTTGGACATGGGAGATACACCTCCTTTCTGTCCTTTTAGGAAAGACAGCCTCCGAATAGGCTGTCTTTTCTACTTTACCTTGCTTCCCCGCGTGACGCAAGAGCGCGTTTGACAATTCCCGCTAAAAATGCTATCCTGAATAGGTAGACGCGGCCCGGCGTCAAACTGTATGGCAAGGCGGCACTGATGTCTTCCTCCTTCGGCACTTCTGCTCTTGGCACGTTCTCTCTGGTCCTGCACTCGCATATCCCCTATGTTCTGGCGCATGGGCGCTCGCCCCACGGCACGGACTGGCTTTCGGAAGCCGCCGCTGAAACGTATCTGCCCTTGCTGGACGTGTGCCATACACTGATTGCCGAAGGCATTTCGCCCAAAATCACGCTGGGGCTGACCCCGGTGCTGGTCGAGCAGCTGCGCGATCTCAGTTTTCAGGACGAGTTTTCAGGCTACTTGCGGGGCAAAGTGGAGGCCGCGCAGGCCAATGGAGAGCAGTTCCGGCGCGAAGGCAACTACCACCAAGCGTATCTGGCCCGGTACTGGGAAGACTGGTACGGCGCAAAGCTGGCGAGCTTTGAGACCGTCCATGGCCGCGACATCGTCGGTGCGTTCGCCGCGCTTCAGGACGCCGGGCATCTGGAGATCATCACCAGCAGCGCCACGCATGGGTACTCCGCCCTGCTGTCCCAGGACGCCAGCATCCAGGCCCAGGTCAAGACCGGCATTGACGCTTACCAGCGCCACTTCGGGCGCAAGCCGAGCGGCTACTGGCTGCCGGAATGCGCTTACCGCCCGCGCTACCGCTGGTCGCCGTCCGTCACAGTTCCCGAGATAGACTACAAGCCGATCCTTCGCAAAGGCACCGACGAGTTCCTCGCCGAAAACGGCATCCGCTACTTCTTTGTCGAAGGCAGCCTCCTGCACGGCGGCGAAGCTTTAGGCGTGTACGCCGACAAGTTCGGCCCCTTGCAGCAGTTGTACAAGCAGTTCCAGCGCGAGACCGGCAAAGTCCACTACCGGCCGTATACCACTGACCGGCCGTATTTAGTAGACTCGTCAGGGCTTTTGGAGCATCCTACGCTTGCCGTGTTCGGGCGCGACTCCGCCACCGGCCAGCAGGTGTGGAGCGGCGACCACGGCTACCCCGGCGATGAGTGGTACTTGGAGTTCCATAAAAAATTTGTCCGGCCCGGCGAAAAGTCGCTCGGCCTGCGCTTCTGGCGCATCAGCGCCGACAAAGCCGACATGGACGCTAAAGCCCTGTACGCGCCGCATCAAGCCGAACAGCGCACGGTCGCCCACGCCGTCCACTTTGTGTCACTGGTCAAAGAAACGCTGCGGGCGCAGTGTGATCCCGAGGCCAACCCGAACCCGATTATCACGTCGGTCTATGACACCGAGCTGTTCGGCCACTGGTGGTTTGAAGGTCCCCAATTTCTTTATCACGCGCTCAAGCAGATCGCCGCTGACCCCGAAATTACGCTCCAAACCGTTTCCGAATACTTGGACGAACACCCGGCCACGCTGCCGGTGACACTGCCGGAA
>CAXTSG010000343.1:0-2180 GCA_964246825.1 uncultured Acidobacteriaceae bacterium
CAACTCCAGTGTGCCACCGATCCAGCCTCAAATGTTTATGAGACCGCTTCTAGTGAGCGTAACTTGGGTGGCACCCTTTGCTACAGGCATGATTTTAAAGGTGCTTGGAGATGGATAAGCCGGTGCGCCGGTAAAGCAGCAGGGTGCTCCGTAGGCGCCAATTGCTATAAAATTCGCCCACTTGCCAGAATCTGGAGGAGTGTTAATGATAGTTGTACCTTGAGACGAGTAGCTGCCGATTCCGGCGATGTGAATATTGCCGGACGACCCATTTGGGATGTGAAGATAGGTATAAGGGGCATTACTTGGACCATTAGTAATGGTCGGTCCAAACGTCGGATAGTTAGGAGAGTTTTGAAGGAAATCAGGGCGAAAGATGTTGTAAGTAGCATTGCCGAACTGCACTACCCCACCATTACTAGCAACAGCAGCATTAATAGCTGCTTGTACGGCCTGTGTATCGTCATGAGCGACCGTCAGTCCTTGAAAGTTTTGCGGTAAGGCATCGGCAGTACTTCCTCCGCTACCATTTACCGCTGTTAGCGTTGTAAAGAAGTCCTCATTCTTCGCCTGCGTCAAAGGCGTAGTCGGCCAGCCTCCTCTATTGCCAAAGGTACTGCTTTGGCCATAGTCTGTGACATTCGGAGTGTACAAGCAATTGCTTAGAGCCGGTGTGCCAGCGATGCTGAATAGTGAATAAGACGGGTTCTGTATAGACAGATCAGCAACATACCATAAGAAAGCGGCACCTTGTCCGACATAGGGGCATGCACCGCCTAAACTGAGTTGGTTAGCAATGCTTGTGACGGAGAATGTTGTTGCTGCCGGTTCCTTGGAGACGCAGTTTGAAGGTAAGGATGCTGGTAGAGAATAAATAGGAGCAGGATAAGCGGCACTGATGCCGCCAAATGGATCGGCAACACTCACAACATAGCAATAGGTGTGTGTCCCAGTTGGAGGACTTGTTTGCCCAGTGTTATTTTGTTCTGTGACAACAGGCATCGTGGAGAAACCAGCTGACATCGATGGCTTGCCGCCACCGATGATGCGTACTCCTTGGCCAGCTGTGAAGTCAGAACCCCCGGTAGCCGCGACGGTGCAGCTTGTGAGAGATTTGGAACCTGCCGTACCGGAACAGATGGCCGTTACGGTGCTTCCTGAGGCGTTGTAATTTGCTACTGGATAGATGTTCTGCGAAAAAATGGAGGACGGGCAAGTACCCGCAACAATGGTCAGGCAAAAGGCGATACGGTACTTTAGCATGGTGGAGATCTCCGATAAAGCTATACCCCTTGGAGTTGAGTTGAGCACCACATTACTACATATCCATATCGCCTTGCCTACATATAAATCTTGCCGTAGATGCGCCATGCGTTGCGCTTCTTGGCCGTCAGACAAACAGCAAAGCCTCTACAAAATATACCGGCTCAAATCCTGATCCTTCACAATGCTCGCCACCATCTGCCGCACATATTCCGGGTCGATGATGACCACGCGCTCGTGCCCGGTCGGGATTTCGCGGTCCACCACCGGCAGGGGCACCGTCGCGCCGCCGTCGGTAGCGGCAAGCGACAGGTCAAAGACGCCTTCCGGGGTGTGCGGTGCTTTTAAGAGGTCCGGGGCCAGAAAGGAAATCTCATCCAGCACGCGCTCCATAATGGTGTGCAGCCGCCGCGCGCCGATGTTTTCCGTGGTCTCGTTCACGCGAAAAGCAAAGTTCGCCATCTCGGCCAGGGCTTCCGGCGTGAACTCAAGCTTTAAGCCTTCGGTTTCCAGCAGCGCGATCGACTGCTTGGTCAGCGAGGCTTTCGGCTCCGTCAGGATGCGGATAAAGTCGTCCACCGTCAGCGAGTGCAGCTCGACCCGCACGGGAAAGCGGCCCTGGAGCTCGGGGATCAGATCGCTCGGCTTGGTGACATGGAATGCGCCCGCCGCGATAAACAGGATGTAATCCGTCCTCACATTGCCATAGCGCGTATTCACGGTTGTGCCTTCCACAATCGGCAGAATGTCGCGCTGCACGCCCTCGCGCGAGATGTCGGGCCCGTGCCCGCCTTCGCGTCCCGCGATCTTGTCGATCTCGTCCAGAAACACAATGCCTGAGTTTTCCACGCGCTCCACCGCGGTGCGCTGCACCTGGTCCATGTCGATCAGGCGCGACTCCTCTTCCTGCACCAGGT
>CAXTSG010000344.1:0-2174 GCA_964246825.1 uncultured Acidobacteriaceae bacterium
GTATAAAGCGTAAGTCTCAGCCGAGAGCATCCCCTCCCAGGCAGTCGCAACTTGGTTCTCGCTCAAAGCCATGACCTATCCTATCGTCTCCGTTTACTCAAAAGAAAGAGCCGCTTCCCACACGGCGTAGCATAAAAGAAGGAGTTTCCATGCCTTCTTTTCGCTTCACCCGTTGCACCGCGCTGGCAGGCGCGCTGGCCCTGCTGCCGCTCGCGGCCTGCACCTCGCTCCAGCCGACCAGGCAGTACGCGCAGATCGACTACGCGCACGGCGCGACCCTGAGCGGCACGGTTTCCTTCGCCGGGACCCCGCCGAAGCCGGTCGAGATCGACATGGCCGAAGACCCGGTGTGCGCCATGAGCAAAAACATCATGACGGACGATGTGGTGGTCCACCGCGGCGGGCTTGCCAATGTCGTGGTTTATGTGGAGAGCGGGCTCGGCGACCGCTCCTACCCTATTCTGCGCAATATGGTCATCATCGACCAGAGGGGCTGCCGCTTCGAGCCGCATGTGTCGGCGGCCATGATCGGCCAGGGCGTCCACTTTCTTAACTCCGACGATACGATCCACAATGTCCATATGTCGCCCACGGTCGCCGGCAACAATGCCTTCGACATCAGCCAGAACGCCCATGCCGACCCGGTGACCCGCTACTTCACCAAACCCGAGCTGATGATCCCGGTGCGCTGCAACACCCACCCCTGGATGCGCTCGTACCTGAGCGTGGTGCCGAATCCGTTTTTCACCGTAACCGACAGCGAGGGCCGTTTTTCCATCAAGGGTTTGCCGCCCGGCACCTATACGCTCACGGCCGTGCATGAAACGCTGGGCAAGCGCACCGCCACCGTGACAGTTGCGGCTGGAAGTACGGCGCAGCCGGTATTTCGCTACTGATGCAGCAGCACCATGCTGCAAACAGGTGTTTGTACAGTCTGCACTCTTTCCTCTAAGCTCGGTACGCCCGAGAAACAGGAGACGAGCGCATGGAAGTGCAGGCAGGCATCCGGCTGAGTGATGCAACTTTACAGAAGCTCGACGGCAGCATCCGTCGGCCCACCTATCAACGCGATGCGATCGAGCAGCGGATCGTCCACATCGGTGTCGGCGGCTTCCATCGCGCGCACCAAGCCGTGTACCTGGACGATCTGCTCGCCATGGCGGGCGAGCCGCGCTGGGGCGAGTGCGGGCTCGGGGTGCTCCCGGGCGATAGCCGCATGCGCGATGCGCTGGAAGGGCAGGACTGCCTGTATACGCTGGTGGAGCGCAGCGCGGCCGGCGAAAAGCTGCGCGTCATCGGCTCCATCGCGGCCTTTCTCCTCGCGCCTGGAAGTCCCCGGGCGGCCATCGAGAAGATGGCGTCGCCGGAAACGCGCATTGTGTCGCTCACCATTACGGAAGGCGGCTATTTTCTGGATGAAGGCACGGGCAGGTTCAATCCCGACCACCCGGAAATCCGGCACGACCTCGCGCCCGGCGCGGCACCGAAAACCACCATCGGCTACCTGGCCGCCGCGCTGGAGCTGCGCCGCGAGCGCGGTTTGCCGCCGTTCACGCTTATGTCGTGCGACAACCTCCAGGGCAACGGCGACGTGGTGCGCAGCGTGATGGAAACCTATGCCGCGATGAAAAGCCCCGCGCTGGCCGCGTGGATCGGCGAGCATATGAGCTTTCCGAACAGCATGGTCGACCGCATTACACCCGGCACCACGGACGCCGACCGCGCGGATCTGCTGGCAAGGCACGGCATTGTGGACGCCTGGCCGGTGATGACGGAGCCTTTTCTCCAGTGGGTTGTCGAGGATCACTTCCCGACAGGCCGCCCCGGATGGGAAAAGGTTGGGGCGCAGATGGTACCGGACGTGCGGCCTTACGAAACCATGAAGATTCGCCTGTTGAACGGCAGCCACATGGCCATGGCCTACCTGGGCGCGCTGGCGGGTTTCACCTACGTGCATGAAATCATGGCCGACCCGCTGTTTCTTCGGTTTATTCAGCGCTTTATGGATGAGGTCACGCCCGTGGTCCCGGTCATCCCGGACACCTCCATCCCCCAGTACAAAGCGACTCTGGTGGAGCGCTTCGCCAACCCTGCGATCCGCGACCAGGTGACGCGCATCTGCTCCGAAGGCTCCGCGAAGGTGCCCAAGTGGGTGCTGCCCTCCATCACTGAAC
>CAXTSG010000345.1:0-581 GCA_964246825.1 uncultured Acidobacteriaceae bacterium
CCGCGCACGTCGCGCTTGCGCTCCACACCCGCTCCGGCGCGGTGCTTTCCGCCCGGGCCGGGGCCGCCTCGGGCGCGCCGCGCCTGCTCGGGCTTGAAAATGTCTCCATCGAGGCCCCTTTGCTGGGCACGCTGCTGGTGGTCCGCAACCGCGATGTACCGGGTGTGATCGGCAGGCTGGGCACCGTCATCGGCGACCACGGGATGAACATCGCCCACTTCGCGCTGGGCCGTGCGCCGGCCCTGGGCACCGCGCTTGCCGTCATCCAGATCGACGGCGCGGCCACCCCGGCCCTGCTCGCCGAACTGCGCGCCGTCCCCGCCGTTGAAACCGTGCGGCCGGTCGAGCTGCCCGCCTAACGCCAGGGCAGTCTCCCGTACAATCGGGCTATCCCTTTTTGCCGAGGATGCCCCGTGCCGTTGTACGAGTATCGCTGCACCAGCTGCCGTCATGTGTTCGAGAAAATCCAGAGCTTCAGCGCTCCCGACGAGAAGAGCTGCCCCAAGTGCGGCAGCCCGGTCGAGCGCCTCATCTCCGCGCCCGCCATCCAGTTCAAGGGCTCGGGCTTTTACCTCACCGAC
>CAXTSG010000345.1:591-2142 GCA_964246825.1 uncultured Acidobacteriaceae bacterium
GACTACGGCAAGGCGGGCGGCAGCAAGCCCGAAGGCGGAGCTAAATCCGAAGGGGCAAAAGCCGACAGCGGATCAAGCGGCAGCTCCGAGTCGAAATCCTCCGGCGGCAGCGAAAGCAGCGCGGGCACCGGCTCAGGCTCCGGAAGCTCCTCGGGCGGTACCGGCTCCGGAGGCTCTGGAGGAGGCTCTGGAGGAGGATCAGGCCCGGCTCCCTCCGCCGGCTCCGGCTCTTCGCCGGCAAAGTCCTAAGCCGGACGAGTCTAGTTCGCCGGGCGGCTCGCCTTGCTGCCGGGTGTGCTCTTTGCCGCGGCTTTCTTCGTTCGCGTGTTCTTCGCGGCTGCCTTCCGGGCAGCGCTTTTGCTTGACGGGGCTTTGGCCGTTGTTTTTTTCCGCGCGGCCCGCTTGTCCGCCGGGGCCTTGGCGGCGGAAGGCGTTCCCGCAGGCGGCTCGGGCATCTTGGTGCCGCCGCGTCGCGCCTCGGAAAGTGCAATCGCAATCGCCTGTTTCGGGTTGGTCACCTTCTGCCCGCTGCCGGAGCGCAGCTTTCCCGCCTTCAGCTCCTTCATCTCGCGCGCAACCAGCTCGTGCGCTTCCGGTCCGTACTTGGCCATGGTGCAGGGCTCCTATTTTCTAAAACTCTGCTGCTAGGAGCAGCGAAAGCTCCGCGCGGTTGTGCCATCCAAGCTGTAAGCTGCGTCGCCAAGGGTATACACGTTCGGCACCAATCCTGTTCCGCGAGATATACACTTGCACAACTGTGCAAGTGTATATAACTTGAAAATGAGGGATGAGAACCAAGTAGCACAGCCTTCACAACACGAGTGTTCTCCCGCCGATCATGCGCGCGGCGGCCCGCCGGCAAAGTCGGCTGCAAGCTCGTTCGAGATTGAAAAGGCTTCCCGCATCTTCCGCGCCCTGGGGGAGCCGGCACGTCTCCGTTTGGCTGCCCGGCTCGCGGAAAAACCGGCCTGCGTTTCCGAGCTCGCGCTCCTGGAAGCGGAGTCCATCACCACCATCTCGCAGCGCCTTCGCGTGCTCCGGGCCGACAACATCGTCGGACGTGAGCGCGACGGCAAGCACATGCTCTACTTCCTCGCCGACCGGCATGTCGCGAACCTCGTTCTCGACGGGCTGGCGCATGCCTCTGAACCTAACCCCAGCCCTGCGCCGCGGCGCGCGGAAAAGGATATAAAAACCATGGCAAGCGACCACGAAACTCACGAGAACCACACCCACGAGCACGGCACTGGCTGCGGCCACACAGCCATTCAGCACGACGACCACATCGACTACCTTCACGACGGCCATCTCCATAGCCCGCACGACGGCCATGTCGATGAGCACGTAATTGAGATAAGCCAGGCAAACCCGGCCGGCTGCACGGAGGGCCATGACTGCGGCGGCCATGATGCCGCCCACACCCACGGCGCGGACTGCGGCCACGAGGCCGTGCCGCACGGCGACCATATCGACTACCTGGTCGACGGCCATCTGCACTTCCCGGACGGCGACCACTGCGACCACCACGGGGAAGTGACGGTACTGACGCAG
>CAXTSG010000346.1:0-2140 GCA_964246825.1 uncultured Acidobacteriaceae bacterium
GCCCCGGAGCCTTCCACTTTTCCACCCGCAGCCCCGTGATGCTGCGCCGCAGCTGCTCCAGCGCGGGCGAAAGCACCCCGGACGCGGTTGGCGGCGCGGCTGGGGCCGCGCTTTGCGGCAGCGCCGGGCTTGCGGCGACTAGCAGGATGCAAATGGCAAACAGGGCAGGGATGCGCACAGGAAACCGTCCTTCCCTCATCGTACCGTGCCCGGGGAAGCGCGGACATCCAGCACGTTGATGGACAGCGGTGCCAGCGGCAGCGGAAAGCTTTCGCCCAGTCCCGAAAGGTCGCGCTCCGCGGGCACGACGCGCTCCGGGTCGCCGATTGAATCAGTTGCCTCCGGCGAGGGGGCGCTCAGCGTGAAAAGGCGGCCGACATTTTCGATACTTCCGGCATGCCGCAGCCTGACCGCTACCGTCATCGCCTGCTCGCTCGCATTCACCAGCTTGATGTGCAGCAGGCCGGAAGCCGCATCGCGCGTCACGGACGTATACACCCGGTCCGGAGCGCCGTCGAGCTCCGCCGTCAGGATTTCATCGCCGTGGTGCGTGCTGAAAAGCACCTGCGCCCAGTAGCTCGGCGAGCCGTAGCTCCCCATGGCGTTGTAGCCGAGCAGGTCGGTATCCCACTGCAAGCCGCCCGGGTTCACATTGGTGAGCAGCGGCGCGTAGCTCGCCATCACCACGATGTCGCTGTTGCGCTCCATGCCCGTCATCCAGGCGGCATCCGCCAGCGCCGCGCCGAAGTTCGGCGTGGGTACGCCTTCGCGCGTCGCCCACTCGCCTACGAAAATCTTCGGGCCTTTGCGGTCGGCGGCATCGTAGTGGTGCGTGTCCCGATAGAACTCGCCGGTCGAGCGGTAATAGTGCTCATCAAGCACGTCCACATGGCCGTTTTTCACGGGCATGGTCGCAATCAGCTCCAGCTGCGGGTAGCGCCCCTTGATGGCGTCGTAAAACTGCGGGTAGCGCCCCTCGTAGCTGCCCGACTTGTCGAACCAATCCTCATTGCCGATCTCGATGTAATGCAGCGGGAAAGGCGCGGGGTGGCCGTCGCGGGCCCGCTCCGCGCCCCATTTTGTTGAGGCATCGCCGGTTACGTACTCGATCTCATCGAGTGCGTCCTGCACGTAGGGCGCAAGCGCCGCGCCCGGCTGCACATACGCTCCCTTCAGCGAGTAGCCGGCATACACGGCCAGCACCGGCTGCATGTGCAGGTCCTCGCACCACTCCAAAAACTCCAGCAGCCCTAGGCCGTCCGAACTGCGGTAGCCCCAAGGGCTCGGGTGCGTGGGCCGGTCCACGAGCGGACCGATCGTCTTCTTCCAGTCAAAGCGCTCGGCAACCGTGTCGCCCTCCAGATAGTTGCCGCCCGGGAAGCGCAGAAACGCCGGGTGCATGGCCGCGAGCTTTTCCATCAGGTCGGCCCGGTTGCCGTTCGGGCGGTCATGGTAGGTCGGCGGGAACAGCGACGGCAGCGCAAGAAAAAGCGTGCCCGGCTCCGCGATCGAGATTACAAAGTGAAAGCGCGCGTCGGCTTCCATCCGGGCGGTTGTAAGCGTCGCATGAAACGGCTTCCACTCCGTCCCGATCCCGTCCACTGTCTGCTCCGCCGCGGCCTTGCCGGTAAGGTCGGAAAGCAGCGATACCGTAACCCGGGTGCCCGGCCGCAGCGCTTTGGCGTAAAAAGACGCCCGGTAGCTCGTGTTCGGGCGGACCGGGATGCCCCAGAAGCCCTCGTTCGCCAGCCCGGCCGAGCCGCCCGCGGGAGCCTGCTTGAGCTCCAGCTTCAGGCTGTCCGGCACCGCCGCGCTTGGCCCCGTGGCCTCCACCGACATCGCCCCCGTCGCCCCGCCGCGCTCCAGGAGCGACCAGTGCGCCGCGCCGTCGAAGTTCGGCCGCACCGTACGGTTTCGCACGAGCTCCGCGTACAGACCGCCGTCGTAGGAGAAGTTGATCTCCTCCGTCATCAACCCGTACAGCATCGGACTCACCTTATGCAGCGGCTGATCGATGTGTATCTCCAGTTGAACCGGAGCAGTTTGCCCCAGGCAAAACGTTGCCGCGAACATTGCCGCGAAAGCGGAAATGGAACTTCTAAACGCAAAGGACATGGAATCTCCAAGATCGTTGGTGCCC
>CAXTSG010000347.1:0-1197 GCA_964246825.1 uncultured Acidobacteriaceae bacterium
GTTGAGCACCTGGGCCGTGCCGGTTTTGCCGGCAAAGTCGATGCCTTCCAGGTGCGAAGCATGCGCGGTGCCGCTGCCGGTGGTGGTTTCCGCCATGCCGTCGGTGATAATCTCCCACGCGGACGGGTCCAGAGGGACGTCCGCGGTGCCGGAGCCGGGATAGGTTTCCAGCATGGCCTGCTCATACTGCGCGGGCAGCTGATTAGGCAGAACAACATGGGGCCGCTGAAACACGCCGCCCGAGGTGATGCCGCCGATGGCGCGCGCGAGCTGAATGGGCGTGAGCGCGACCGCGCCCTGGCCGATGCCGACTGAAATGGTCTCGCCCGCGTACCACTTGCGATGGTAGTTCTTCATCGCCCATTCTTCGCTCGGCATGGTGCCGGAAACTTCATTCGGCAGGTCGATGCCGGTTTTTTTGCCGACGCCCATTTTGTGGGCCCAGTCGGCGATCTTGGTGATGCCCAGCCGCTCGGCGAGCGTGTAGTAGTAGGTATCGCAGGAGAGCGGAATCGCGTTGTGGATGTCGACATTGCCGTGCCGGGCGTCGCAGGCGAAGAAGCGTCCGTAGAAGCTGGCACCGCCCTGGCAGTTGACCTTAAGCGTTTGCGCGACATTTTCTTCCAGCCCCGCAACCGACATGATGACCTTAAAGGTCGAGCCCGGGGCGAGCTGCGCCTGGATGGCCTTATTCAGCAGCGGATGGTCGGGGTCGGTCATCAGCTTGTTCCAGTCGTCGCGGCCGATCTTCACAGCGAAGCGATTGGGGTCGAAGATGGGCCGCGACACCATGGCAAGCACCTCGCCCGTATGCGGGTCGAGCGCGACGATGGCGCCGTTGCGGTTGCCGAGCGCGTTTTCCGCCGCGCGCTGCACGTCGAGATCGATGGAAAGCCGCAGGTCCTTGCCGGGAACGGCGGGCTCGTTGCCGAGTACGCCGACCTCGCGCCCGTGCGAGTCCACCAGTACATCGTGCGAGCCGTCGGTGCCGCGCAGCAGCTGGTCGTAGGTGGCTTCCACGCCCGAGCGGCCGACCACGTCGCCCGGCTCATAGTAGGCGTACTGCGACTGCTGCAGCATGTCCTCGGAAACCTCGCCGACGTAGCCGATGAGGTGCGCCGCGAAGCCGTCGCGCGGGTACAGGCGCCGCTGCTCGTTGATCAGCTCGATCTCAGGCAGCGCATCCCGGTGCGCTTC
>CAXTSG010000347.1:1207-2086 GCA_964246825.1 uncultured Acidobacteriaceae bacterium
GGGGTAATGTCCTGCTTGAGCGGGATCGGCTGGTACTTCGACGAGATGCCGTACTTCCTAATTTCGGCCTCGATATCATCGACCGACATATTGAGCCCGCGCGCCACGGCCGGGAGGTCGGCTTCCAGGTCGCGGCCCTGCTCATGGACCAGAAATGCCGTGACCGATGGATAGTTGTCGACGATCAGGCGGCCTTCGCGATCAAGCAGGCGGCCGCGCGGGGCAAGAATGGGTACCTTGCGGACGCGGTTGGCTTCGGCGAGCGCGCGGTAGTTGTTCTTGCCGATGACCTGAAGCCTCCAAAGGCCGGCGACCAAGACCAGTAAAACAGCCATCACGGTGTACTGGATGGCGGAAAGTTTCGCGGCGGAGATTTCCTGCTTGACAGTCAGCATAGGGGTGTCACAACGGCGCGGTGCCTCTTCTTAGCATAGTCCGTTTCACGGCAGGAGCTTCGAGCTTTCCACGCGAAAGTACCGAAGCGTTTCTGATGCGGAAAGCCGTTTTTACTCCGGCTCGCGGCGGAACAGGTCGAGCAGAGCGAACAGGAGCACGCCGACGATTGCGTTTGTGACGGCGCGCAGCAGCTCGTGGAGCCAGCTCCAGCCGACTGTTTGGGCCAGCAGGCGCTCCACCAGAATCCAGTACAGGGCGCTGTGCAGCAGCGACAGGGCAAAGGTAAACAGGACGCGCGCGCCGTGGTTTTCCGTGTCGATGCGGTTGCCGAGCAGCCCGGCGATGTAGCCGATGATGGTTTTGGTGATGCCGAAAACTCCGAGCGGCTGCTCGGTAAGCGCGTCCTGGAGGATGCCGATGACCGCGCCCGCGCAGACCCCGACGACCGGGCTTCGCTTGGCAATGGCGAAGTAGATCACAAGC
>CAXTSG010000348.1:0-2073 GCA_964246825.1 uncultured Acidobacteriaceae bacterium
GCATGCGCTGCGGCGTTGCCGGGCTTCGGCCGACATATGGCCGCGTGGCGCGCACGGGCGCGATGACGCTGTGCTGGTCGCTGGATAAGCTCGGGCCCATGGCGCGCGGAGTGGAGGATACCGTGCTGGTGTTGAACGCCATTTCGGGACCGGATGCCGGAGATGTCGCCAGCGTGCCGAGCAGGTTAGATTTTGACGCAGGGCGGAGCGTGCGGGGGCTGCGCGTCGGCTATTTTCCGAAGTGGCTCCAGGAAGCGCCCGCCACCGAGGTGGACCGGGCGGCGTTCCAGATGCTGCCTCGGCTGGACATGGTGCCGACGCCGGTAGCGCTGCCGGACTGGCCGTATGACTCGCTCCAGCTGATTCTTTTCGCGGAGGCCGCTGCCTCGTTTGAAGAGCTGACGCTTTCCGGACGGGTAGACCAGCTGCGGATGCAGGTGCCGGATGCGTGGCCGAACTCTTTTCGCCAGGCCCGCTTTCTTTCGGCGGTGGACTTTGTGCAGGCGGACCGGATGCGGCGGCGCGTCGCGGAAGAGATGGCGCGCATTTTCCGCGAGGTGGATGTGCTGCTGGTTCCTTCGCTTCGGGATGAGACGCTGACGATCACAAACTTCACCGGGCAGCCTTCCATCACGCTGCGCACGGGGTTTGTGGAAGTCGCGGAGGCGCGGAGCGACTGGGCCCCGGACCCGGCGCACCCGCTGCCGCGGTTTTCTCCGCCGCGGCGCGTGCCGCACGGGGTGACCTTGATCGGACGGCTCTTTGACGAAGGTACCTTGATCAGAGCCGCCATGGCCCTGGAGGGTGCCGCGGGTGTTGCTTCAGAGCGGCCGCCCGCGTTTTCCGCCTAATTCGATGGACTTGCGGATGATTTTTCTCCCTGAGGGGCTTCAGCCGGGTCGCCGACGCCGGCTTCCAAGAGCACAGCCGAGGCACCGGCGAGATCGAAGGATGAGGGTTGGCCGCCGGCGGTCTGGAAGGTGATGCGGAGCGGCTCGCGCTGCCATGCGGCCGCAGTGCAGGCAGGGCCGGGGTGCGGGGCTGCCGCGTCCCAAACGCCTAATTTGCTGACGAGCAGCGGTTTGCGGCCGCCGAGCTGCGCTACCACGGCATAAAGCTGATTTGCCTTGGAGGTCAGGCCGCAGTAAGCGGCATAGTCGCGGAACCAGCTGACTTCAGACACGGACGGGTCGTAGTCCGGCAGCTTGAGCGGCGCGGTATGGCCGGCGGTGCGGTCGACAAGCAGCCAGGGGCCTTTCTGCCAGACCCAGTGCTCTGTTTTGTCAGACGGGAGGGCGTCGTTGAGGCGCAGGGCGCGGCGCACCACAAAGGAGCGCTCGGTAATGTCGTGCACCTCGCCGGTGGTCCAGTCCTTGACGCGGGTGTCGACGATGAGCGGACGCACCCGCAGCTCGGTTTCGCCGGGCAGCGCGCCGGCCGGGTCGCCTTCCTTGGAGTAGGGGACTTTCTTCGGTGCGCCCAGGGCGATGAGGTGAACCCGGGGCGGCTTCGCGGGCTTGGGCTTTTTCGGGTCTGCGTCCTTGTCTTTCTTCTCGGAGGCAAAGGCGAGCGCGGGAAGCAAAAGGAGAAGGACAGACAGGGTAAACCGGCGCAGCTTGACGAGCGATGTCCACATGCCCGGGTTTATCGGCAGGAGCTGCTGTGTTGTTCAGTCGTTCGTAAAATTAAAGGCGGTTTAGCGGATGATATTCCCAAAATGGAACTGAAAGCCTGCTTTTCTTGCCTGGTAAGTGTAGACAGCAGGTCCTTCACTTCCAGGATGACACTTTTTTTATACGGGCCAACCTCGTACACTCTTTCACAATCATGTCTTGAACGGCTTTTCAAACGAAGCGGCGCTATACAAATACAAGGCATTGAGGCTTTTTTTGGTCTACGCTTTTACCGTGCTCGGCCAGACGGCCGCTTTGGGGATTGCGGGCGAAAACGGCGATGTTGTCGGAATCCTGGTTGGCGGAGAGAAGCCTCTGCTCGGTGGGGTCCAGGGCGATGAGGCGGGGCGTTTTGCCGCCGCAGCCGGTGCGCACCATGTCGTGCAGTTCGCCGGTGCCC
>CAXTSG010000349.1:0-1723 GCA_964246825.1 uncultured Acidobacteriaceae bacterium
GTGTGGCAGTCTGGTGCGCGGGTCGGGCTTGGGGGAAGGACGGGTTTGCTATGTCGGTACCCGCGAGCTCTAAAATAGTGGGGCCGTGGTGTTGGTTCCGGGCCTTGGTGTTGGTTCCGGGCCTTAGTGTTGGTTCCGGGCCTTGGTGGCGCTCTATGCGGGCCTGTCGTGTGGTGCTGTGCGGAGTGGATCTCTGTTTCCTGGGACTGTTGTTTAAGGCTGCGTGACGGAGGGAGCTTTTTCCGGCCGGCTGTACTCCAAAAACTGCTCTCAGCAGTGGCAAAGGTACCGCCGTCCGTGGGGCCTGTCAAGACCGATGTACAACATGTTGTGGGTAATTTGTATTCCCAGGTGTTTTTCCCAGATTGACTTCGGATGCTTCAAAATCTGTTGCGATAGGGAACTCTCATTAGTTCCTACAGCATTCCTCGGGCGTTAAAACCCAGTAGTACCGGCCCTTTACGGCACGGCTGAAGCCATGCCCTTAACAAAACAAAGACCGAATCAGACTCGCTCAGAGGATTTCCGGGGGACGCGGCGGAAGGCAGAGAGACGGGCCGGCAGTGGGGAGCCGAAGCAGGCCGACCTGAGTCAACCTTATCGTGCCGTGGGAGGGTGGGACAACGGAGGAAAAGCCGGTGCGTTCGGTGGAGCTCAAGGGATGGGAGCTTCCGGGCTGCGGGTGGCCGTGTTTTCTACGTGAACCGTGAAGTCCGGCAAGGTAATAAGCTTCAGGACAGCATGAAGATGAACCTGTTCCAATGGCTGGCGGCGACGGCGGCGCTCACTGCCTTGGTATGGCACGGGAGGCAGGAGCCGTGGACCCCGCCGCGCATCGCAGGTGCGGTCATTTGCCTTGTCGCGTTTGTGCTGGTGTCGCTGGCCCGGTACCAGCTTGGCCGCGCGTTCTCGGTGACGGCGAAAGCGCGGCATTTGGTCACAAGCGGCTTGTATGCGCGCTTCCGCAATCCGATCTACGTCTTTGCGGAGTTCT
Source organism: uncultured Acidobacteriaceae bacterium (assembly GCA_964246825.1). Taxonomy (GTDB): domain Bacteria; phylum Acidobacteriota; class Terriglobia; order Terriglobales; family Acidobacteriaceae; genus EB88. Next base: position 995 of record CAXTSG010000349.1, read on the forward strand.
TTCTCCTGGGGCTCGCGCTGTATCTGCGGTCCTGGTGGCCGTTTGTCGCGATGCTGTTGGCCGTTCCGGTGCAGGTCGCGCGGGCCCGCAAGGAAGCCACAGTGCTCGAGGGCGCTTTTGGCGAGGAGTACCGCCGCTATAGGGCGCGTACCTGGTTCTAGCGCATCTTCTGTGCCGGCAGCCGATACCGACGGAAATCGTACACTCACGGCGTGCGCGAAGCTACGGGGACCGCTGCTTGCGAACAGCAACTAGAGCAAATTACCTGTTGCTGTGAAGCGGACGTATTCGTGCAGAGCCGGGCTTGAGCCGGGTTGGTCGCGTAAGATTCTTCAGACACGACGGGCCGCTAGAGCTTCAAGATATCGCGCCATTCCCTCCGTACTCTCGGAAGAGCAACAAGCGTAGCCATCCGGCCGAACCAGCCAGAGACCGCCAGACGCGAAAGGGGGGCGCGGCGTGGGTTCGAGCATCTCTCCGAAGCGTGCGATCAGATCCACCGTGGCCGGGCTCTCTTCCGCAAAGAGTGCGAAGAGCGGTTTGGGACCGGTTCCCACGACAGTTTCATGGCTGGATGGAATGGATGGAACGACACGCTCTCCCGGCTTCGGGCCGGATGCGCCATGGTGAATCGTCGCCCCGTTTAATGGACTATGAGGGTAGGCAATCGCCATTTCGGAGATCGCGTCCGCAAAGGTATGCCGCACGGGTGACAAGCCGAACATGAAG
>CAXTSG010000349.1:1733-2072 GCA_964246825.1 uncultured Acidobacteriaceae bacterium
GCCCTATCGTCGTCAGGCGATCCGCGGATTTGAGGACCTGATCGCCCACACCGCTGCGTTCCGGGCTGTAGCTATCGAGCAGGGGTTCGGCACACGCGCCGCGCATCACCATCGCCAGCTTCCATGACAGATTGAACGCATCCTGCATCCCTGTGTTCATCCCTTGACCGCCGGCAGGACTATGGACATGAGCCGCATCCCCCAGCAGGAAGACACGGCCCGCGCGATACTCCGCCACCTTTCGGCCATTGATCCTGAACCCTGCGAGCCAGATGGGATCGAAGGCTTTTAGGCCACCTGGGCCGCGGCGGTCGATGATCGTCTGAACCTGCTCCAGAG
>CAXTSG010000350.1:0-2070 GCA_964246825.1 uncultured Acidobacteriaceae bacterium
TGACGTACCATGCGCCCCAGATAAAGTATTGAAGAAACAGCATGGCCGCCAGCCGAACGCGCATACCGGGCCCGCCGGAAGAAATCGCAGCTGTCGACAGCTTTGGGCTCATGCGATGTCATTCTCCTTGCCCGGCGTCGCTCTCGTCAAAGCGGCCCGGCTCCTGTTCCGAAGGCAGAGCGAGGCGATCGAGCCCAGCAGGGCAACCGCGCCGACAGAATAAAGCCCGCTCGCGTAACTGCCGGAGCGGTCGCTCAGCCGCCCTACCATTACTTGGCCGAGAAACGCGCCGAAGCCGCCGATGCAGGTAATGATGGCAATGCCGCCCGCAGCCGCCGTGCCTTCCAGCATGCTGGTGAGCCAGGTCCAGAACGGCCCTTGAAGGCTGAACACACCCAGCGTGGCGAAGGTAAACGCCAGCAGCACCATGGCCGGAGTGTGCGCATGGACCGCGGCCGCAAAGCCCAGGGCGGAGCAGAGCAGGCACCCCGCTACATGGAAGCGCCGGTCGTTGGTGCGGTCCGAACTCCACCCGATCACCGTCATCAGGATGGCCGTGGCCAAATATGGAAGCGTCGACAGGCGGGCAAGAGCGCTTGAGCTCAGGTGCCCCGCGCCGCGCACGCTGTTCAGGATCAACGGCAGCCATAGATTGACCACGTACACCCCGACCTGGCTTGCGAAGAAAACGGCCGCAAGGAGGTAAAGCGCCGGCAGTCTGAAAGCATCCGCGAAGTTGTGGTGCTCGCCCGAGCCCTGTTCTTCCCGGTCGCGCTTGATCTCGTTTTCCAGCCATGCGCGCTCCCGCGGCAGGAGCCACTTCGCTTCCGACGGGTGATCCTTCAACACAAACAGGACGGAAACGCCGAACAGCATGGTCGGAATGCCTTCCGCGATAAACAGCCACTGCCAGCCTGCCAGATGGCCGACTCCATTGAGTGAAAGCAGCCCGCCCGCAACGGGACCGCCCACTACCCCGGCCAGTGCCGTTGCCGTCATGAAGCGGGAAACCGAGCGCGCGCGCTCGCGCGAAGGAAACCAGTAGGTGAGATACAGGATCATGCCCGGGAAGAAGCCGGCCTCCGTCACTCCCAGAAGAAACCGCAGGAGGTAAAAGGAAAGCGGCGAATGGATCAGCGACATGGAAGCCGCGACCACGCCCCAGCTGATCATGATGCGCGCCATCCAGCGGCGCGGCCCGACCTTGGCCAGGATGAGATTGCTTGGGATGTCGAAGAGCGCCGACCCGAGAAAAAAGATGCCGGCACCCGTGCCGTAAACCGAGTCGCTGAGGTGCAGGTCGGCTTTCATCTGCACCGCGGCATAGCCTACGTTCACCCGGTCAAGGTACGCGAGGATGTACAACAGAAACATGTACGGGATCAACCGGAGCGTGATCTTGCGAAAGATCGCGTTCGCTTCAACCGGCTTCCGCTCCGCTTCAGACAATGCCGCCGTTCTTGCCATAGAAACACTTTACCTGCCGGAGCTGCCTGAAGAATTATCGAGACTCGGCGGCAGGACCGATACATCTCAGCATGAGAAGGGAAAGCGAGAACCATGCGTAAGCGCACAGGAAACAGCAATGCCGCCGATACCGTCGAAAGCAGCCAGTGGTTAAACTTGGAAGAAATTGCCGAGGTCGAAGTAAGCTCGGAAGCCCCCGGCTTTTCAGTGGAAAACGTTTTTGCGCAGGGCAGTGGAGGGGGCTGGCAGGCCCAAACCACAGGCGCGGCCCGTATTACGCTTCACTTTGACAAGCCCCAGGCAATCACCCGCACCCTGCTTCACTTCGTCGAGGACGAACACGAGCGCTCGCAGGAATGGGCGCTTTCCGCCGTGCTGGCGGACGGCGGCGAGCGCGAACTGCTGCGCCAGGGCTGGAACTTCAGCCCGGGCGGCTCGCGGGAGCAGCGCGAATCCTACGCCCTCCACACGCCGCCCGTGCGCTCCCTGACCTTGTGGCTCGACCCGGACCGCGGGCAAAACCGCTACCCGGCCACCCTCGCGGCCTGGCGGCTTTCCGCGCAGGCTCAACCCTAAACCGGGTTTGCCCACCCGCCCACGTCG
>CAXTSG010000351.1:0-2068 GCA_964246825.1 uncultured Acidobacteriaceae bacterium
GAACGCCGTCGAAGCCGCCTCGATGATCTCCAACGGCGGCTGGTACTACCTGTTTGCCTCGGTGGGGCTGTGCTGCGAGATTCCGATTGAGCGCGACACGTACCGGGAGATTGTGGGGCGCTCGCGCAGCATCCATGGGCCGTTTGTGGCGGAAGACGGGAGCCCGATGCTCCAGGGCGGCGGGACGGTGCTGCTGGAAGGGGATGCGCGGTGGCTGGGCCCAGGCGGCGGGAGCCTGTGGCAGGACGCGGACGGGAGCGCGACGCTGATTACGTTTCACGCGCTGGACCGGCGGCACAACGGGGCGCTGGATCTGTGGGTGGAGCGGGTGGTGTGGCGCGAGGACTGGCCGGTGCCGGCGCGGTGAGGCCGCCGCAGGCTGCGAGTGCTCCATCCGCAGCCTGAACGGGGTAGAGGAGCGCTACTTCTCGGCTTTCTCGGCTTTTTCGCCTTTTTCGGCGGTTTTTTTCACGGGGGCGATGGCGTCCTTGGCGGACTTGGCGATGCGGAACTTGACCACGGTTTTGGCTTTGATCTTGATGGCTTCGCCGGTTTGGGGATTGCGGCCGGTGCGCGCCTTGCGCTCTGCCTTGACGAGGCGGCCGAGCCCCGGGATAACAAAGACGCCGTTCTTTTTCGTTTCCTTGAGGGCGGTTTCCGTAAGGAGATCGAAGAAGGCGACGGTCTGCTTGCTGGTGAGCTCAAGCTTTTCGGCCATTTGGCGGACGAGAGCGGTTTTGGTCAGTGCGGTTGCCATGCGGGGGCTCCTTAGAACAGTGAGTGGATGCAGCCAGGGCTCGTGAGGGCTGCGCGCAATGAGCAGCAAAGACGCCGGTTCCTCGAAGAGCCTACCGGGGTTACCTTCGCTCCTTCCCCCATGCTTGTCAACAAAAAACCAATGTTTATGCGGGTCGGCGTGTGGATTTCCGGGTTTTTTGCCGGTTTTGTCGGGTTTTCTCGGTAAAAGCTCGTTACTTTGGTCCCTGATACTGCAGCAGACTTTTACCGCATTGACGGCGGATGCACCCTTTTTGGGAAGGGTTCCATTATGGGCAGCCGCTCAAAAAAAGGGGGTATGGATTACCTGAATCCGGTGGAGAGAGCAGTGGGAAATAAGCAAAATTGCACAGTAACCGGCACCGCACTTACCAATGAGCTGTGACGAATTTGATTTTTCAAGCAAAAAACGAAGTATCTATGAAGTCGAGACGTACAGCGGTTAGCTTCTCGACCTTGTACAGACGGTCCGCTCATGAAAAGGCCAGGTCTGCCGATAGAGCAGACATCCTGAGAGCGGATTCAAGAGCGGTTTTGCGATGGCAGTTTCGATTTTGACAGAAGGATACCAAGGGCGATGACAAGCATGAAGAAGGCACTTGTGATTGGGGCTCATCCGGATGATTGTGCTTTGGGGGCAGCCGGTTTCTCGGTTTTGCTACAGCGGGCGGGATGGAATGTCACTTACCTGACGATGACCGACGGCGAGCTTGGGGGCGACCCGATGCTGCGCGTTGAAGAGGAACGGGTAAGCGCCGAGATTCTGGGCGTGGACCTGGACTTTGGGCGCTTGCAGGACGGCTCCATGCAGGGGCGGGAGACGGTGGAGGTTCTGGAAGCGAAGCTGGAAGCGCACCGGCCCGATCTGATCCTGACGCATGCGCCGACAGACTCGCATGCGGACCACCGCGTGCTGAGCGATTCGCTGGTATCGGCGGCACGGCGGCATGCCAGCATTTTGTTTTTCGAGGGGCCTTCGACGCTGCAATTTTCAGCGGCGCTGAAGATTGATATTGCGCGGAGCTGGGAGTTAAAGGTCAAGAGCCTGCTGGCACATGCTTCGCAGCGCGAGCGGGTACGGACGGTGGAGTGGGCCGAGGCCGCGGGCAGGCATCGGGCGTGGCCGCACTACCGCGGCATCTGCGAGGCGTTTTCGCCGGTGCGGATGGATCTTCAGTTGATGGTGGAGCTGGCGGCGGAAGCCAGTGTGCCGCTGCCGGCAGCGGAACAGGCAGCCGCGCAGACTGAGAGATTTTTATGGAGCGTAGCCTAATGCGTGCCGTGAAGATGC
>CAXTSG010000352.1:0-2067 GCA_964246825.1 uncultured Acidobacteriaceae bacterium
GCCGCCGCCGGTCTTCTCGGCCGTGTTCGCGCCACGGCCGTTGCCTTTGCTTGATAAAGGCTCGGTGACGAGGGTCAGATTTTCGGCTGCCGTGCCGCTCGTGAACTTGACGCCGGTCAGTTCGAGCGCCAGCTCGGAGGTGCCGGTGAAGTGCCCGGCGGCCTTGGCGGTGACGACCCGCCCGAGCACCCGTGTGCCGGACGGGATGACGACGTAGCTGCCGCTGAGGACTGCGCTCGCGGTGACGGCATGAAAGGTGTCACCGGCTTTGGCCGTCTTGGTGGTGATCTCGTCCGTGGTGCGGATGATCACCACCGTGTCGGCCGCAACCTGGATGGTGCGCGCCCCGGTAAACCCGGCGTCTGTTTGCGGTGTCAAGGGGGAAGATGCTGCAGCAGCGGCAATAGCAGTTGTTGCCGCAGCTCCCGGTGTCACATTGAGGTTATTGAGCACGGTTTTGACGCCGTGGACCCCGCCCGCTTCCTGCGAGGCGAGCACCTTGGCGGCCTGGTTGTTGACCGTGCCGCTGAGAGTCAGGACGCCGTGCGAAACGGAAGGCGTGATGGTCATACCTGTAAAGGCGGGCTCGGCAAGCAGAACCTGCTGGACGCGAGCGAGGATCTTCGTGTCCGGGACCACCGCCGGGTGTGTTTGCGCGGTGAGTGAGGCAGGGAAGGGCAGGATTAGGGAAGCGACGGCAAAGAGCTTCACCGGGGCAGAAACGGAAAACTTCATCATGGGCGTGACCTCATGGCGTTGAGCTGGTGACGGTAGTTGTTTTACGGAATCTGCTTTCAGTAAAGCATCTGTATTCCGTGCGCAAGTATTGCGCGGCTGCCTTTCGGAAAGGATTGGGTGGATAGGACGGCTTTTGGATTAGGATCGGGTCGGACTTGGATTTGCGGCTGTACATACGCAATTCCATGTCCGAGCAACAGCCCTCCTGACTTGGGGTATTACCGAATTTGAATTTGATGGGTGGAATGTAAACTTACCCTTCCGCTACGTCCTTCACATAAAGTCCATAATGGCCAGAAAATAGCTGCACTTCATGGTGTTCCCACGCAGTACGATAGGAGAGAACAAAAAGCAAATTGAGGTTGGAAAATGCCCAAGCGCCGCGCCCCCCTGCCGCTGTTCGATCCGGTTCCAACGGACGAGGCCGGCCGTGTTTCCGCCGAGGAAAGTATCCTCATCCGCATCATGCCAGAAATGGGTGCCTCGCTCGGAAAGAAGCCGCTTCAGTGCGTTACGTACAAGCAGGTCATTCCTGAGTTCCATCGGATGAGGAATATTGCCCAACACTGGGAACTTTCCTACTCGGACCTGCTCCGTATCGCCGTGTTCCGTTTCGTGCAGGTGCTTGAAAACCCCGGCGAGGACTTGAAGCAGTTGCTCGTCGCACACCGTGCGAACGAACAGGAAAAGAAGCGGCTGCGGGAGCTGAAACGCCGTCCTCGCATGTATATGGCCAAGGCCGGGTGAATAAATTCACTGCACCCGGAAACAGGGCAGGTTACCGGGGGAACGGTCTACCTGCGCCGGGGAGTCAGAGGTGAAACTTTCTCCACGCGCTCGATTGGATGGCTGACGGTCCGGACGGGCCCTTCCCGGTCCGTGAAGTAGAAGAAACGCCCGCCGTCTTGCTCGACGATCCAGCCGATATGGCCCGGCTACATCCATGCCTGCCATGGGTCCGCGTCGAGCACCAGGCCCTCCTCCACTCTGATCGAACCAGAGAAAATCCTGTCCGCAACCCTTGAAGTGGGTGCGCATCTGCTTCATGCCTTCCTGACCCGTTCGTGCATACTTGGCCGTCCATATACCGCATCGATAACTGAAAATTTCCATGTGCGGTAACCGGTATTTGTGACGACCGTTTGCAGTATCTTTGAGATATAGCTTTCGCCTTTTGTACTTCTTACGCATCTCTCATGTGAACAGCCGGGAACGTCACCGGTTTCACGAAGCTACCTTTCTTTTGCTTGTCTTCCCAGGTGCTGCCGATGGCGAGTCGCTCTTCTATTTTCAAGAAGTTCGTGTTCTGGGCCGATGCGGAACAGGGTG
>CAXTSG010000353.1:0-2020 GCA_964246825.1 uncultured Acidobacteriaceae bacterium
CCTCGCCCACTTCATCCCGCACAGCTAATACCATCTGCGCCATGAACGGCTGCGTTTGCCCCAGCAAACGTCCATGCCGAATCCCGCGCCGCAGAATCTTACGCAGCACGTAGCCGCGGCCCTCGTTAGCAGGATTCACACCGTCCGAAATAAGAAAAGTCGCCGCGCGCGCGTGGTCAGCAATAATGCGTAGTGATGCATCACTTGGCGACGAGCCGTCGCCGTACCGAGTGACCGTCAGTTCTCCAGCTTTCTGAATCAGCGGTGTAAACAAGTCTGTCTCGTAGTTCGAGAGCTTGCCCTGCAACACGGCCGCGAGCCGTTCGAGGCCTGCGCCGGTGTCGATGGATGGACGGGGCAGCAGTTCCAGCTTCGCTTCGCCCGTTCCTGCGTCAAGCGAGCGGTCGAACTGCATGAACACCAGGTTCCAAATCTCGACATAGCGCTGCTCATCCTGCGGGAAGGGTTTGTCCACACCCGGCTCTTCCGCCGCTTCCAGACCGAGATTGTAAAAAATCTCCGAGCACGGCCCGCACGGGCCGGTTTCGCCCATCTGCCAGAAGTTGTCCTTCGCGCCCATCTCGAAAATGCGCTCGGCCGGCACGCCCTGCGCGCGCCACAAATCGTAAGCCTCCGTATCGCGCGGAACTGATAGGCCGGAGCTGTCGGCACCGTTCTCCCCGGCAAAAATCGTCACATACAGCCGGTCTTTCGCCAGCCCGAACCAGGCGGGCGAGGTCACGAGCTCCCAGGCGTAGGCAATGGCATCGGCCTTGAAGTAGTCGCCGAAGGAGAAATTTCCCAGCATCTCGAAGAATGTATGGTGCCGCCGCGTGAAGCCGACGTTTTCCAGGTCGTTGTGCTTGCCGCCGGCGCGCACGCACTTTTGCGAGGTGGTCGCGCGCACGTAGGGGCGCTGCTCCAGGCCGAGAAAAACATCCTTGAACTGGTTCATGCCGGCATTGGTGAACAGCAGCGTCGGGTCGTTCTGCGGCACGAGCGAGGAGGAATGGACGCGGCGGTGCCCCTTCTTCTCAAAGAAGCGGAGAAACATCTCACGGATTTCATTACCGGACAGCGATGGCATACAGGAGATAGTGTACCGGCGAAGCTAAGCGGAGCCCGGCAGCCAGATCGCGCCTTCCAGCCGCGCGGTTTCTCCTTCGGCTTGCCGCAGCCGCTCGAACTCTCCCGCGTGCTCCCGCATGACTAGCCCCGAGACAAGCGCGTCAAAGGCATCCTCGCTGCCGGCGGCCTCGGCGAGCACAGCGGGGGCGAGCCCGTTGAAGCGTCCTTGCCGCAGGTAGGCTTCGCGCGCCGAGGCGCTGTTCTTCACCACCGGCCCGGTGAGGGAGCGCGGGTAGATTTCGAGGAGCATCGGCAGCCGCGGCGGGTCAAACGGCCATACGCTCCACCCGGCGGCTTGGAGGCGCCCGAGCATGGGCAGGCCGCGCACCGTGCCGGTGCCGACGGCCCCGGCTCCGCCGGTCTGGAAGGAGGAGCCCGGCAGGTGTCGGCCGTTTCCAGGGGCAGCAAAGGCCCGCTCGCACTCCCGGTAGCCCCGCCACGCGGGGGCGCGATGCCCGGCGGGCGGACCGGAGCCTTTGCGGCGGCCCCAAAAGTGCGCGTGGGGCTCGCGGAGCCAGTGCTCGCCCTCACGCTCCGCAAGCGCCCACAGCTCCGGGGCGGAGCCGCAGCCGAGCTCCCGGAGGAACCATGCCGGGTAGGAAAAGGAGAAGTCGAGCCCCGCCGCGCCCGGTTCCCGGCGGGCGGCGCAGCAGCGCTATATTGCTGCCCGGTACGCTGCACACCGCGGCGCGGATGCCCCGGCGCTGCGCCGAGGCCGAGGCCGCGCCTGACCAGTCGACGGCAATGACCTGCTCTACCCGCACGGGAACAGGCGGATCACAGGGAATCTTCCTCGACCTCAAGCAGGGCGGGCTCGTCCACGCCCCACTTTCGCAGGACCTTGTAGACGGCAGGCAGCGAAAAGCCTGCCGCCACGAGCCGCCGCACCGTG